>CACWSW010000083.1 GCA_902763655.1 uncultured bacterium | reverse complement strand
GAACGGCTCGGGCGGCATGATCGGCACGACGGACGTGTTCTACCCGCAGCTGCCGCACCTGCTGCTGACGAGCCTCACGCTCGCGAAGGCGACGCTCGCGCCCACGTGCATCTACGCCGCCTCCACGAACTGGCCGTACGCCTACGCCCCGCACGACCTCGGCCTCTATCCAGTGGCGGAAGGGCAGTACTACGGCATGAAGAAGGGGCAGTCCGTCGGCGGCGGCACTGACGACACGTTCCGCATGCCTGTGGAGGAGTGCGGCAACATGCTCATCGCGCTCGCGGCTGTGGCTAAGGCCGAGGGGAACGCGGACTTCGCGGGACGCTGGTGGGGCGAGGTGACGAAGTGGGCGGAGTACCTCACGAAGTTCGGCTACGATCCCGGCAACCAGCTCTGCACCGACGACTTCGCGGGGCATCTTGCGCACAACGCAAACCTCTCGATCAAGTCGATCATGGCGCTCGCCTCGTACGCGATGATGGCGGAGATGCGCGGGGAGCGCGCGACTGCAGAGAAGTACCGCGCGCTCGCCGCGTCGATGGTGCCGCGCTGGATCGAGGCGGCGAAGGGCGGCGCGCACGGCGGCGGACGGATCGCCTTCGACCGGCCCGGCACCTGGAGCCTCAAGTACAACCTCGTCTGGGACCGTCTCCTCGGCTTCAACCTCTTCCCGAAGGAGGTGGCGGAGGCGGAGCTGCGCGTCTACCGCCAGGTGGTGGGCCCCTACGGCGTGCCGCTCGACTGCCGGAAGACGTACACGAAGTCCGACTGGCTCGTGTGGTGCGGCGCGCTGACCGGCAAGCGCGAGGACCTAGAGTTCCTGTGCGACGGCATCTACCGGTTCCTCGACGAGACGCCGGACCGCGTGGCGTTCAGCGACTGGTACATGACGGATTCCGGCCTCTTCCGCGGCTTCATCGCGCGGAGCGTTGTGGGCGGCGTGTACATGCCGGCGCTCTTCCGCGCCGATCTTGTCATGAAGTATCGCAAGTGAGAACTCGAAACAAGCAAGGAAGAGGTCTGCATTTGATTCACATGAAAGAACACGGAAATAGATGTTCCTTGAAACGCGCAGGACGTGTTGCCGCAGTCGCGTGCGGCGGAGTCTTGCTTTGGGTTGCCGCCGGATGCGCGACGGCGCCGGAACTGTCGCTCTGGCGCGACGAAGCACCGGCGAAGAAGGCGTTGCTGGAGTACGTGGAGGCCGTGACGGACAAGGGATCGCCCGACTACATCCCGCCGACGGCGCGCGTGGCCGTGTTCGACTTCGACGGCACGCTCTTCTGCGAGACTGACCCCACCTACTTCGACTGGCTGCTGTACGAGCACCGCGTGCTGGACGACCCGTCCTACAAGCCCACGGACGAACAGCGCAAGGCCGCCATCGCCTCGCGCACGCGCACCTCCATCCCGGGCCTCACGCCCGACCGCGAACGCTTGATCGTGGAGGTCTACAAAGGGATGACGCTCGACGAGTTCGCCGCCTTCGTGCGCGCGTTCATGGAGGAGCCGCAGCCCGGCTTCACGGGGCTGAAGCGCGGCGCCGCGTACTACCTGCCGATGCTGGAGGTCGTGAAACTGTTGATGGCGAAGGATTTCCGCGTGTACGTGTGCAGCGGGTCGGACCGCCTGCTCCTCCGCGAGGTGGTGCCGCCCGTGATCGGCCTGCCGCCGGACCGGCTCATCGGGTCCGACAGCGCCATCGTCGCGCGCGGGCAGAACGGGCGCGATGGCCTCGCCTACACGTACCGCCAGGACGACGCGCTCGTGATGGGCGGGAGGAGCGTGATCAAGAACCTCCAGATGAACAAGGTGCCAGCGATCGTGCGCGAGATCGGCGTGCAGCCCGTGCTCGCCTTCGGCAACAGCTTCTCCGACGCGAGCATGCTCAACTACACGCTCTCGCGCAACCCGCACAAGGCGCTCGGGTTCATGCTCATCTGCGACGACACCGAGCGCGAGTACGGCAACTTGGCGAAGGCGCGGAAGGTGCGCGAGGCCTGCGGACCGAACGGCTGGATTCCGGTTTCAATGAGGGACGACTGGACGACGATCTACGGCGACGGCGTGAAGCGGAAGAAGACGGCCGGGGTGGGATCCGTCCCGTCGGAGTGAAATTGTGATATACTATCCTCATGGAAAATATGAGGCGAAACACAGAAAGCAGGTTGTCATGGCAGGCGAATACCAGTTCTCGTTAATCGACGTGACAAAGCAGCAGGGGACCAAGACGATCCTCAAGGACGTCAACCTCTCGTTCTTCTACGGCGCGCACATCGGCGTCATCGGCGGCAACGGCGCGGGCAAGAGCTCGCTCCTGAAGATACTTGCCGGCCTAGACACGGACCTCATCGGCACCGTGCAGGTGGCGAAGGGCACGAAGGTGGGCTATCTGCCGCAGGAGCCGGAGCTCGACGACTCAAAAACGGTGGGCGAGTGCGTAGAGGAGGCCATCGCGGACGCGAAGGCGAAGATCGAGCGCTACGAGGACCTCTGCTGCAACCTCGACGACCCGAAGGCGGCGGCCGAGATGGAGCGCCTTCAGGAGGAGATCGACGCGAAGGACCTCTGGAACGTGGAGAACCAGATGGAGCGCGCGATGGCGTCGATGCACTGCCCGGACAAGGACGCGAAGGTGGCGGTCCTTTCCGGCGGCGAGCGCCGCCGCGTGGCGATCTGCCGCCTGTTGCTCTCCGATCCCGACGTGCTGCTCCTCGACGAGCCGACCAACCACCTCGACGCCGAGACCGTGCAGTGGCTGGAGGAGTACCTGAAGGACTTCAAGGGGACGCTCATCGTCGTGACGCATGACCGCTACTTCCTGAGCGACGTTACGGAGTGGATCCTCGAGCTCGACCACGGCATCTGCTACCCGTACAAGGGCAACTACGAGGAATGGCTCAAGCAGAAGCAGGAGCAGATGGCGCGCGACGCGAAGGCCGAGAAGAGCCGCCAGAAGCTGCTCGCTAACGAGCTGGAGTGGATCCACACCAACCCGTCGGGCCGCCACTCCAAGAGCCAGGCGCGCGTGAAGCGCTACGAGGAGCTGGCCGCGCAGCAGCGCGAGGCGCGCGAGGACGACCTCGTCATCCGCATCCCGAACGGTCCGCGCCTCGGCAACCTGGTGGTGCGCGCGGAGCACGTGGCGATGGGCTTCGACGGGAAGATGCTCTACACGGACCTCAACTTCGACCTGCCGCGCGGCGGCATCGTGGGCGTGATCGGGGCGAACGGCGCGGGCAAGACCACGCTCTTCAAGCTGATGACGGGCGAGCTGAAGCCGCTTTCGGGCGAGCTGCGCATCGGCGAGACCGTGCAGCTCAGCTACGTGGACCAGCTCCGCACGAAGCTCGACCCGGAGCATACCGTGTACGAGGAGATCACTGGCGGCGGCGAGTTCGTGAACCTGGCCGGGAGCGGCATGCTCAACGGCCGCGCCTACTGCACGCGCTTCAACTTCCGCGGCGCGGACCAGCAGAAGAAGGTGGGAGTCCTTTCCGGCGGCGAGCGCAACCGCGTGCATCTCGCGAAGCTCCTTCGCGGCGGCGGCAACCTGCTCTTGCTCGACGAGCCCACCAACGACCTTGACGTTGCCACGCTCCGCTCGCTTGAGGAAGGCCTGCAGGAGTTCGGCGGCTGCGTGATGGTGGTGAGCCACGACCGCTGGTTCCTCGACCGCATCGCGACGCACATCCTCGCCTTCGAGGGCGGCGGCAAGACCACCTGGTTCGAGGGCGGGTTCTCCGACTACCACGAGATGGCCGCCAAGCGCCGCGGGAAGTAAAGGAGATGCATAAGTAAAGACATGTCAAATAAGGAAGTATAATCATGAAAAGATGTTCGATTCGTTCCCTTGCCGTCTTGCTGGCGGCGGTTGCCGCGTGCATGCCTGTCGCTCTTTCGGCCACACCTGTCACGGCCAATCAGGCGAAGATTGCAGCACGCAATTGGCTGGGCGGCGACCAGGCTCTCGGGTGCAGACTACAGGGAGCTGTGGCCGATGTGCGCACCTGCACGCCGACGAACGGTGCGAGCTTCCATGTGGTGAAGATGGCGGAAGGCGGATTCGTCGTCATGTCCGCAGACACGACGCGTGCACCGGTTGTTGCGTTCTCGTCGGGAAGCGAATTGGAGGAGAGCGACGCCAATCCGCTGTGGGTGCTACTTAGGAACGATCTCGCGATCCGGACCAAGGCAACGTCCGGAGGCGGAACGCGACTCATGTCGGCGACGGTATCCGATGAAGCGGCCGCTAACGAGGCGAAGTGGGCGAAGCTGCTGGGAGGGGGCGTGCAGCTGATGTCGGCGCAGGGCATCTCGTCCGTGTCCGACGTGCGCGTGGCGCCGTTCGTGCAGTCGAAGTGGAGTCAGGGGAAGGTCGGCAATAATAACTGCTACAACTACTACACGCCGAACAACTACGTGTGCGGATGCGTGGCGACCGCGGGTGCGCAGATCATGCGCTACTTCCGCTATCCGACGGCAGCGATGCCGCAGTATACCAACCCGGACTGCGCGGTCAATGGTATGACGACATCCTTGACGACGCAGGGTGGCGTTTACGACTGGGACGCGAGCCGCTCCAGCCGAGTAGCTCGATGAGCACGAGCCAGCGGCAGGCGATCGGCAAGTTGACCTCGGACGTCGGCATTTGCTGTAGTATGGGTTATGACACAGAAGCAAATGGAGGAAGTGGCACGGGCGGTTATCTGCTGGTGCACGCCCTGACGAACCATTTCGGCTACGCGAATGCGTTGGCATACTGGAAGAACAATTATTTGGAAGACCTGAGCGGGACAGATGAGATCAGGAACGCCCTGCTGTCCAACTTCGATGCGGGCTTGCCGGTACTGGCGAGCGTGTTTGGCGGGTCGGGGGGACATGCCATCGTCGGCGACGGTTACGGCTACAAGGACAACACGCTCTACATCCACTTCAACATGGGTTGGGGTGGCAGCAACGACGCATGGTATGCGCCACCCGCGTTGGGCACGTCCAGCTATAACTTCAACGTTCTTAACGGTTTCGTCTACAACATCTTCACGAACGGGATTCCGAATGGCGTCATTTGCAGCGGACGTGTCCTTGCCGCTGGCGGAACGCCTGTTGCGAACGCGACGGTGAGCTATTCGCGGCAGGGCGGCAATGCGACAGGTTCTGTTGTGACGGACGCGAAGGGCATCTATGCGTTCATCCTTGAGCCGGGGCGTTACACGGTCTCGGCTTCCAGCGGCGGCGCATCTGCCGTTGATGCAGTCGAGTTGACGGCGAATGTCGGTTTGCCACTTTCTTTGCCGCACTCGTATCAGTCATCTCCTACGCCGGAGGTCAACAACCGTTGGGGCGTGGATCTCGTTCTTTCCGACATTGCAAGCGTCGCGGAGCCGCAATTCACGCCGTCATCGTGCCTCTTCTATCCGTCCACGAACGTGACCATCAGCTGTGCGACGGCCGGCGTGACGATTCACTACACGGATGACGGGACCGATCCTACCGAGTCGAGCGCACTCTACACGGGCCCGATCCTAGTCAATGACGACGTGACGATCAAGGCGCGCGCGTGGAAGAGCGGAATGGATCCAAGCGTCATTGTCGCGGCAACTTATACGTATGACGCCGCGCAGGGCGCGCCCAAGGGTGACTACTTTGATAATCCCATTATCATCACGGGTACAAACGGCTCGCGGATCATTGATGACAATTCGGCCTATACCGAAGAGGCTGACGAGCCTCAGCATACGGATTCTTGGTATGATGAAGCAAGTGGATACTATTACTCCCACTATGAACTAAAAACGATTTGGTATCAGTGGACGGCTCCAGGGTCCGGTACGGTGACCTTCACGACAAGACTTAAAGGTAGTCAGTACATTCTACCGTCTTATATTGCAGCCTACACAGGGACATCGTTGGCAAACATCACGCGGTTGGCGTTTGATGATGATAAAGATGAGGATTATTATGCCACGCTTACTCTTGTCGTAGAACAGGGGACGACCTACCGTATCGTTGGGATGTCTGGATATCCTAACTATACAGGGGCCTTCACTCTCACATGGTCTGGCAACCTGACGGTGGTTTCCACCGAAACCTCCACGACGGAGGTGCCGGTGCCGTACACGTGGCTGGACGGCTACTTCGCCGGTCAGGGAACGAGCGCGCAGGCGTATGAAACGTTGGCGAATGCCGATCATGACGGCGACGGATTCGCGACATGGCAGGAGTATATTGCCGGGACCGACCCGACGAACGCGACAAGCAGTTTGCAGGTTTCCATTCGCATGGAGGGCATGACGCCTGTAATCGAATGGAACACGACGAATGGCAACATTAGTGCGCTTGGATACAGGTATGTCCCCAAGGGCAAGACCAACTTGACGGACTCTGTTGAATGGAGTCCAACCACGGGTGGCCATCGATTCTTCAAGCTCTTCGTAGAACCGATTCGGTAGCTATGCCAGTTGTCGCCTTTCGGAGAAAAGCGCCGAAGATTGGAATTCTTGCGTTTGGGCATTGACTACTGGTCCGCAAAACGATAAACTATACGCTCATTTCTGAAAAGGCCATGAAGGGCCTTCGAAAGGAAGGAAACAGAATACCATGAAAATCAAGAGCAAAGCTGCCGTCACGACCATGGCGGCAAAGAAAACTGATTCGGCCGCGAAGGGTGCGGCCAAGGCCGCCAAGAAGGCTCCCGCGAAGGCGGCGGAGCGTCGCGTGACGTTCACCGTCCGCGCCGAGGCAGGCAAGGCGGTGTATCTCGCCGGCTGCTTCAACCAGTGGAACCCGACCGGCAAGAAGATGACGGACAAGAAGAAGGACGGCGTCTATTCGACGACCATCAAGCTTGCGCCCGGCACCTACGAGTACAAGTTCGTCATCGACGGCGTCTGGTGCGCCGATCCTGAGAACCAGGATTTCGTCAAGAACGACTGCGGCACGCTGAACAGCGTGATCACGGTCAAGTAAGCGAGAAGCTTGGCCGCGAGGCCACGCTGGCAAAAACAAGCCCGCCGTAGGCATTGCTGCCTGCGGCGGAGTACTTTTTGTCGTTGTGAGCAGAAGTCTACTTCCTGCGGAACAGCGGGGCGGCGATCTTCTGGAGCTGCTCGTTCGACTGGAGGCGCTGGTTGAAGATCCCCTTGTCGGCCTGGTACGCCTGGTAGATGGCGTTCTGCGCGTCAAACGTCTTACCGAGCGCGTCCTTGACGATGGCGAGCTGGAGCCATGCGTCCGCGTCCTTTGGCTGGGCGTTCAGGTATGCCTCAAGGCAGGATTCGGACTCGGCCATGAGGCCGCCCTCGGCAAGTACAGCCGCCATCTCGCGGCGGAAGCGCGGATCGAGGTTGGGTGGAACGAGGGCAAGCGCGCGTTTCATCGCGTTGGCTGCATCGCCGCGCTGTCCGCACTGCGCAAGTATGGTGGCGGAGACGTACAGCGGGTCGAACGCGTTGGCGTCCGGGCGCGCGAGGAGCTTGCGGATCGCACTGGCAGCGGCGCCATTGTGCCCGACGGAGAGGTAGTTCTGGGCAAGTTCCAGGTTCTCCTGGAGCGACATTCCGCCTTGTGCGGCCTTCGCCTGCAGGCGCGTGATGTTCTCGGTGACTGTCTTGAGCTTCTTCACGTAGTCGCGCATCTGGGTGGTCCGCGAGTTGTTGGGGTCAACGCGGTCGGTGTAGTCCAGCAGGTCGTTGATGGCGGTCCACTTGCGCATCGGCATGAGCACCTCCTGCGCATAGCGGAACGTGGCCTCGGGCGACGCGGGATAGAGCAGCACCGCCTCGCGGAAGGCCTGGTCGGCTACAGCGGTCTGCCCGCGGTTGGCGTAGAGCCCTGCGATGGCGGCGCGCAGCTTCGAGAAGGACTTCTGCGCGGGGAAGTCGCGGCGGAAGGCTGGATCGCGCAGGAGGCGGCGCTGGTACCAGTCCCAGAACTCCATGTCGTTCCTTACGATCTCGCCGTTTAGGGCGTTGGTCTCGGGGTTGATCTTCATGATGAGGCCGTGCGGCGTGAGGTACGGATACATCCACCGTATGACGTAGCTCTCCTCCACGTAGAATGCGTGGCGGAGGCGCTCGTGGTCGAACATCATCTTCGTGAGCACCCCGTTGATCTCCATGACGCCAAGGGCACCTGTCACCTGCACGCGGCCGTTCTCGATCTTCAGGTCTGCGTTTGCCTGGCGCTTGCCGCTCTGCACCTCGCTAACGTAGATGTTGAACGACTCGGCGGAATCCTCCTTGGAGGGGATCCATATCTCGTCGCCGTAGAGGTCGCGCTCCACGGACATGTACGTGTCGTCCGCAAGGGCGTTCTGCGTGATGAGGTACACGTCCGGACGGACCATCGCGGAGTAGATCATGTAGGTGGGGACGAAACGCCCCGGGTCGGTGCCGCCGAAGAAGATCGCGTGCGGCTCCATCTCCTCTGGCCACATCGGGTTCGGGAGCGGCTCCTCGTCGTCGGACAGCTCCTCGCGGATGGCGTTCGCGCCGCGCAGCTGGTAGTTGCCGAACTGCCAGCCGAACGTGTGGCCGTTCTGCTCGGCGGATCCCATGGCGAAGACGAGCTTGTCGTTCGTGTAGTTCTCGTACACTGGGATGGCGGCGACGAGCGTCGCGAGGACGCAGGTGACGCCGAAGAGGCGGTGGCGCAGCTTCGCTCGGTCCGGCATCAGGTGCGCCAGCAGGCGGTTGGTCACGACGAGGCCAACGATTAGGCCGTAGCCGATCCAGAGCGAGAACATGCCGTGCGACGAGATGAACTTCACCTTCTGGATGAATCCGTCCTGGATGTCGCCCTTGACGCCGGCGAGGGCGACGAGGAAGAGCGACATGAGGCCGAAGCACGCTCCGACGGCGATGAGCCACTGCTGGGAGACATCGTCCGCGAGGAAGCGGAGCGAGAACTTGGATTGTGGGATTGGGTGATCGTGGGATTGGGTGATTGTGGGATTTGCGGCAGACGCTCCGCGGATCATGCCGATTACGACGAGGACCTGGCGCACGAGTATCGCCACGAGGCCTGCGAGGGCGAGAAGGGCGAGGGCGAGAAGGAGCAGCTTGTCGAGTCGCAGAGGCACCTCGCCGTCGGTGAGGTTCTCGAACATTTCGGAGAACACGACAACGAGCGCGGCGACGACGACATACAGGCCGGTGGCGATCCATGCGGCGCTGAAGGTTAGTGGCTTGGGGTTGGTGGTTTGCTGCTCGTGGTCAGCTGGGGCTGCCTTGGGGATGACGAGCTTCCATAGGGTGAAGGGGAGAAGGGCGAGCGCGGCGGCGACGAGGGTGAACTGCATGCGGAGGTCCTGGAAGTAGAAGCCCAGCTGCTTCATGAACAGCTCGAAGCCGCTCTTCGAGAAGAAGTCCGGCATCTTTATGGCCTCGTACTGTCCGCGCATGATGGCGTGCTTGAAGCCCTCCCACGTGCGGGGGTAGCCCCAGTTCATCGGCGGGTTGCGCAGGTCGCTCACGATCGGCATGTAGATGTAGAAGCTGACGCCGAGCTCGGCGAAGAACATCGCGGGGGCTATGGAGCGTCCGCACGGAAGCGTCACGGCGGCGAGGCCAAGAAGGACGAAGTTCCAGACGCATGGCCAGGCGAACCACCAGCTTGCCGGATGGGTGAGTCCGTTCATCGCGCCCTTCTTGAGAAGGATGAACACCGTGAGCTGAACGGCCGTCACTGGTATGGCGAAGGCCAGTCCGCGCGGCGTGGTGAGGGAGAGTCCCACGACCACTGCGAGGCCGACGAGCAGCATCATGATCGGCTTGCCCCAGGCGAACGGCACGCCCGCGTAGCCGTCAGCGCCTGCCGCCTTGATGTTCGCCGCTATCAATATCGCGATCACGGCGCAGCCGCCTGCGGCCGCCAGCCATCTTTTCGCGAGGGAACCGTCCGTGGAGTCCGTCGGCGAGAAGGCCGCGCCGAGCGCGCAGACCACCGTTGCGGCGAGGAACGCGCCGATGATGGCGTACAGCCTCGGCTCGATGAGCGGCGCGACGGTGTTCGAGTCCATGCCCGCGTTGGGCCATGTGGCCGCGCCTGCGAACACCGTGGCGGCCAGCAGAAGCATCCCTACGCCGGCGAAGCCGGTCGCTAGCATTGCCTTCAGGGTGGTCTTGCTGCCCCTGGCCCTCATGATCGCGCCAACTCCAGGCGCCGCGACGAGAAGCGCGCATCCGATCCACAGCACCACCTCGTTGGGGCAAGCGGATACGCTCGCCAGCGGCTTGAACTTGTTGATCACGTCGCCCGACATGACGTTGCTCGCCTTCATCAGCGAGCCGATCTGCAGGACCTTTGCGGTGAGGCCAACGGGAATGAGGATGAGGGCAAAGTCGCGGAACAGGCGGATGTTGCGGAGGGCGATCATGATCGCGAGCGGCACCGCCGCCAGGAGCAGGACCTGGTAGTTCGTGAGACCGAGGCCGAACACGAACGCCGTGAGCCAGAGGATCTTGTCGGACGGCTTGCGCATCCAGCGGTAGGAGAGCAGGAACACGGCCATCAGGAAGAGGGCGTTGAGCGAGTAGATCTCGACGATGGTGGACTGGGACCACTCCACCGGCGAAAATGCGAACACGAGCGAGCCTCCGAGGCCGCCGGCAAGCGCCATCAGAGCGTTGCGCTCGCGGGTGAAAGGCGAGTTGTGCATGGAGGCGGTCGGCAAGGTGAACGGCGATCCGTTGGCGGACTGCACCGTGTCCGCACCGCCATCATCCTTTTCGTCCTTCGCTCCATCTACCATGGAGTCCAGCATGTCAGAGCCACTGCGGCAGATGAGCATTGCCGTGAAGCCTGCGGCGAATGCGCCGGCGACTGCGGAAAAGAGGCTGACCGCCCAGGCCGGGGTGGGCTGGCCCATGTAGGTGACCCAGCCGAACAGACGGCAGAATATCCAGCAGCAGAGCGACCAGAAGGGATACCCTGGAGGGTGTGGGACGCCGAGGTGGTCCGCGGCGGTGGCGAGCTCGCCGGAATCCTCGAGGCCGACGGAAGGCCCCAACGTGAAGAAGTAGACGAGGAACGCTATCAGCGTCGCGCTCCAGAATGCGGTCCAGTCAATGCGCCTAAAGAACGCGCCCGGTTTCGTTTCTGTCGAGAAGAGCTTGTTGAACATTGTCATTCACTGTTGTCTGTTGAAACTTTCCTTTGCGGCAGGCACATATTCTACCATAATTTAGCGCGTTTGCGCAGATGCCTAGCGAATCGGCGATGTGGCGGGCGCGGCAGCGTCCGGGAAGGAGGCGTCGGTGAAGTCGAGGTTGCTGGAGACGGTGCGGAGGGCGTAGTAGGAAGGGTCGAAGAGGACGTGCGTGCGGCCGAGCATGTTGGCAAGGGCGGACGACAGTCGGCCGATGCAGGCGCCGAGCCACATGGGGAGGCAGACGGTCCTGAACTTGCGGCCCGGAAAGAGGCGGGAGGCGGTCTCGCGGTAGAACTCGTCGGCAGTGATCCGGCGCGAGTCTATCACGGTAACCCCGTCGCCGTCCCAGCGGCTTGTGGTGGCGGCGAGCCATGCGGCCTCCGCCACGCGACGGACGTCCGCGAGCGGCCAGCGGTTGCGCCCGCGCCACTTGCCGAAGTGGAAGATGAAGGGCGAGTTGCGCAGGAAGTCCGCAACGCGGCGTTCGAGCGTCTCGTCGCCTGGCCCCCACACCGCCGCGGGGCGGATGCACGCGAAGCGCTCGGGCGGCAGGTTGTCCTTGAGCCAGAGCTCGGACTTTATCTTGTAGCGAGGGTAGGGGTTGCGCAGGTTGTCGTCGAAACGCAGCGTCGAGACGTCCTCTCCGGA
>CACWSW010000082.1 GCA_902763655.1 uncultured bacterium | reverse complement strand
GGCGGCGGCCAAGGCGTGCGACTTCATCTGGTCGCTCCCGAACACGCGCCATCTCCTCGAGAAGGGCGAGCCCGACCCCTCCTACTCGCTCAACTGCTATCCCGCGAAGATGAGCGGCAGCGTGATCGGCATCATGCTGGACTACGCGAAGCGCCGTCCCGAGCGCGCGAAGGACGCGCTCGCCGTGGCGCGCGCCGCCGCCGATTACCTGCTGCGCATCTCCCAGCCAGCCGACGCGCCGCTCGCGCACTTTCCGCCCACCTACCGCGGCGAGGCCAATACCGCCAAGCAGTACGCGGGCCAGCAGATGCTGCTCTATCCGGCGCGCGCGGCGGAAAACTACCTGAAGCTCGCGGACGCGACGGGCGACAAAAAATACGCCGCCGCCGCCGAGAACATCGGCCGCACCTACCTGAAGCTGCAGGGCGCGGACGGCACGTGGTACCTCAAGCTCTGGGAGAAGGACGGCAAGCCCGTGCTGCCGAACCGCGTCTTCCCGCTGGAGCCGCTGGAGCTCTTCGAGAAACTCTACGCGCGCACGAAGGATCCCGTGTGGCGCGCGGCGGCGGATCGCGCGTTCGCCTACATAGAGAAGGGTCCGCTCACGACCTGGAACTGGGAGTGCCAGTTCGAGGACGTGCAGCCGCATCCGCCCTACAAGGCGCTCACGAAGCACCAGGCCTGCTCCACGGCGATGTTCCTGCTCAACCGCTTCCCCGGCGACGCGCGCCGCCTCGCGCAGGCGCGCGAGCTGCAGCGCTTCGCGGAGGACCAGTTCGTGTACTGGGAGAAGCCGTGCCGCGCGGACGGCACGGGCTACCGCGCCGGCACGCCCTGGCCGGGGAACATCTGCGATTGGAACTGGGACTATCTCCACTGGGCCACGCCCGGCGTGGGCGAGCAGTACGGCTGGGAGATGCCCATCGACGCCTCCAACTCGAAGCTCATCCGCACCTACCTCGCGCTCTACAAGGCGGAGGGCAATCCCCTCGACCTCGCCAAGGCGCGCGCGCTGGGCGACACGCTCGTGAACGTGCAGAAGGACGACGGGTCGATCCGCACCCAGATGCTGATGCGCCCCGACGCCGACAACTTCTGGATCAACTGCATGGGCGCATCAATACGCGCGCTCGACCTGCTGGCCGAAGCGAGCGACCTGGCCGCGAAATGCGGCGTAAAACATTAGGATTGGCGTCAGTTTGCGTCCGAGAGGATGTCCGCGAACGCCAGCACGTCGATGCCGGCAGATGACAGGGCCGCGAGTGCCTTGTCGTTGTTCTCGAAGCGGAACACCAGCACAGCCTTCTCGCCGTGGTGGAACGCGAAGGCGTAGCTGTACTCCACGTTCACATTCGCCGCGTCGAGGGCGGTGAGCACCTCGGCCATGCCGCCGGGGCGGTCAGGCACCGTGACGGCAACGACGTCGCGCACGTTGACGACGCGGCCCTTGGCCGTGAGGACGTCGCGAGCCTTCTCCCAGCTGTCGACGATCATGCGCACGATGCCGAATTCGCGCGTGTCTGCGAGGGAGAGGGTGATGATGCTCACGCCCGCGTCCGCGAGAGTGCGGCACGTCTCGGCCAGGTGGCCTGGGCGGTTCTCGAGAAAAACGCTGATCTGCTTGATGGTCATTTTTACTTCCTCCTGTTGTCGATGACGCGCTTGATCTTGCCTTCGGAGCGCGGCAGGGTGTTGGGTTCGACGAGACTGATCTTCGGCGTGAGGCCGATGATGGACTTCACCGCGTCCAGGACGCGCTTGCGCAGGTCCTCGAGGTGGCGGATGTCGTCGGAGAACGCCTCGGGCGTGACCTCCACCTTGATCTCGAAGCGGTCGAGCGTGTCGGTGGACTCGAGGACGATCTGGTAGTGCGGGGCGACTTCGGGGACGCGGAGGAGTCCGGCCTCGATCTGGCCCGGGAACACGTTGACGCCGTGGATGATTAGCATGTCGTCCGAACGGGCGGAGATGCGGTCCATGACGCGCATGGTGCGTCCGCACGGGCACTTCTCAGTGTGAAGGCGCGTGAGGTCGCGCGTGCGGTAGCGGATCATCGGCGTGCCGCAGCGGGAGATGGTGGTGAAGACGAGCTCTCCGACCTCGCCGTCGGGCAGCGGCTCGAGCGTATCTGGATCGATGATCTCGGGGTAGAAGTGGTCTTCCCAGATGTGGAGGCCCGTGCGGTACGAGCAGGCGCCGGCGACGCCGGGTCCGGAAATCTCGGTGAGGCCGTAGATGTCGTGGGCGACGATGCCGGTCTCGCGCTCGATCGTCTCGCGCATCTCGTCGGTCCAGGGCTCGGCGCCGAAGATGCCGTGGCGGAGCTTCGTGTCGCGGCGGAAGTCCACTCCCAGCTTCTTCGCCTCGTCCATGATGCGGAGGAAGTAGGATGGCGTCGCCGCGATGGCGGTGACGCCGAGGTCGCGCATGAGCATGATCTGGCGCTCGGTGTTGCCGCCCGAGATGGGCAGCACGGCACAGCCGAGGCCCTCGCCGCCGTAGTGGAGGCCGAGGCCGCCGGTGAAGAGTCCGTAGCCGTAGGCCACCTGGATCACGTCGCCCGCGCGGATGCCGTACATCGTGAGGCAGCGCATCGTGCCGTTCTTCCACACCTCGATGTCCTGCATCGTGTTCGGGATGCAGATGGGCTTGCCCGTGGTGCCGGAGGAGCAGTGGAAGCGAACGATCTCGTCCATCGGCGCTCCGCGGAGACCCATCGGATACTCGTCGCGGAGGTCCACCTTCTTCGAGAAAGGAAGCAGCTTGATGTCGGCGAGCGTCTTGATGTGCTCGGGCCTGACGCCACGCTCCTCGCAGCGCTTGCGGAAGAGCGGCACTCGCTCGTAGGCGTACTTCACCGTCCACTGAAGGCGGTGCAGCTGGAGCGCGCGCAGCGGCTCCACGGGCATGTAGTCCATGGCCGACACTGGATGCGTCGGCGAGTTGACGTCATGTGGCAACTCTGGGTATACCATTGGTTTTCTCCTTTTCTTTTTGACAGAAGTTGGTGGTTGGTAGATGGTAGTTGGCGGGGACTGCGAACTTGATCACGCCTTGTCGAGGGCGGCCACGGCAGAGAGGAAGGTGTCCATCTCGGCGTCGGTGCCGATCGTGATGCGCAGACGGTCGCCTGTGCGCGGCCCTGGGAAGTAGCGCACGTAGATGTGGCGGTCGCGCAGGGCCGCGAAGATCTCGGCGGCGGGCCTGTGCGCCGGGCGCGCGAAGAGGAAGTTGGAGTCGGAGGGCAGGATGTCCCAGCCGCGCTTCGCGAGCGCCTTCGCCACGCGTGCGCGCGTCTTGCGCACCTTCGCGACGTTGGCCCGCATCCACGGGAGGTCGTTCAGCGCGGCGAGCGCCACCGCCTGCGCCACGGCGTCCACGTTGTAGGAGTCCTTGACCTTGTACAGGGCCTCGACTAGGTCTTCAGGTCCGATGCAGTAGCCGAGGCGGAGGCCGGCGAGGGAGAACGACTTGGAGAGCGTGCGCATCACTATGACGCACCTGTTGTCCGCCGCCGTGGCGAGCGGGACGCAGTTCGACTTCGCGAAGTCGGCGTACGCCTCGTCGACCAGCAGCACGCCCTTGAAGCGTCTGGCGGCGGCTGCGATCGCCTCGGACGGCGTCAGCACGCCAGTGGGCGCGTTAGGGTTGGTGAGGAGGAAGAGAGCGGGGTGTCCCTTGATCTTGCCGTTCCAGGTGTAGTCGGCGTCGAGCGGCGTGGGCACGAAGGGGACGTCGCGGATCGCGGCGAGCGTCTTGTAGAGGGAGTACGACGGGTCGAGCGAGCCGATCGTCTCGCCGTCGTCCACGAACGCCTTTGCGGCGAGGGTGAGTATCTCGTCCGAGCCGTTGCCCACGAACACGCGCTCGGGGACGGTCTTCCAGATGGCGGCGATGCGCGCGCGGAGCGCGGCGAAGACGGGATCGGGGTAGCGGCGGAGGCGATGGAGGTCGAAGCCCTTGAGCACGTCCGCGCACTTCGGCGACGGAAGGTAGGGGTTCTCGTTCGTGTTGAGCTTGACGACGCTAGACTCCTTTGGCTGCTCGCCGGGGACGTATGGCGTGAGTCTTTGGACTGGTTGCGCTATTCTCATTGCATGGATTCTCACTTCAGCAGCACGGCGCTCGTGTGGTATGCGTGGCGCGTGAGCAGTATGATGAAGATGGTCTCGTCCGTCTTTCGGCTGGAGAGGTTGAGGGCACGTGTCGACTTGACGCGGTCCATCTCGGTCTTCAGCATGTCGAGGTTGTTCTGGAGCGTGATCGTGTTCCTGAAAAGGCAGCATCCGAACTCGTTGGGAGACTTCGGGTCGCCGCAGCCGAGCGGGATGAACTTGAAAAGCAGCCAGCCCGTGTTCTCGATCTCGACCGTCTCGATCGGCTGCTCGCCGTTCTCGATTCGCGCGCCGTGGTAGTCGGTGGCGCGCTGGATCGTGGCGCACCCGGCGCAGCTGGCCAGAAGGACCGGAAGGAGCCATTTCCTCATCGCGCCGCCTCCTCCTTGTCGCGGGGCATCAGGATGCCTGAGAACTGCACCTCCCGGAAGCAGAGCACGTAGGGGATGGGGATCGGGAACTGCGTGCCCGGTGGCGTGAAGAATATCTGCTCGTCGCGGAAGAACGTGAGTTCCTTCACGTTCGCGTTGCGAGAGGCGGCGTACTCCATCATCCTGTCGTGCAGGAGGCTGGAGGTCACCTGGTTGGAGAAGAGCGCCCAGGGAAAGATCGCGTCGGGATTGGCATTGCCGCAGGCGAGCGGCAACCGGTTGAACAGGTACCAGCCGTAGTTGGAGACGACGACGTGTTCCGCATGCGGGGCTTCGGGGAGAGTCTCTCCGTCAAGCGCCGCGTTCGAGGCGATATCCATGCTGTAGCATCCCGCGAGCATGGCTATTGCCGGCAGAATGCGTCCGAATCGTATGATGGGGCGCAAAATCATGCTGGTATTCTATCAAAACGGCGGACGGGTGGCAAATGACCAGATGGACGCAGATGACGCAAAATTATGGTACAATGAGGCCCAAGCACCGAAAGGAATATTGAAACGATGAGAAATGCAGCTTGTCTTGCCGCCTTGGCGCTGGTAGCCATGACGGTCTGCGCGGCGGACGTGCGCCGCTTCGACGGCGAACGGTCCTGCGGCGAGGAGATGCAGGTGCCGGACGCGAAGGCGCTGACCTTCGCGGCGTGGGTGAAGATAGATGGCTGGGGGAAGGGCGGCATGGCGTATCCGCGCATAATCGCCGCGCCGGCGTTCTACCTGCACCCGTCGCAGCCGTCCGACGGGTCTGGACTTGCTGGCGTGACGTTCGGCATCAACATGCCAGGCAAGCCGAGCGCGTGGGGCTTCGGTGGGCTGCTTCCAACGAACGCCTGGGTTCACGTGGCCGTGACCGCGGGCGGGACGAGCGAGTACGACATGGGCGTGCCGAAGCTGTGGATCAACGGCGCCGACGCGGGTGTCGGGATGAGAGGCAAGCCTCTGCCTGCGGTATACAAGGGCGGTACGGCGTGCCTCGGCAACGCGTCGAAGGGCGGGGACCGTCCGTTCGAGGGCGAGATCGCCGACGTGCGCTACGAGACGCGCATCCTCTCGGCAGACGAGATAGCGGCGCTCGCCAAGACCGCTCCCGACGGACAGCCGCCGAAGAAGTTCTCGCCGACGTTCAAGGACGAGCTGCCGGTCGTGGACCTGACCCGCGACACGTTCCGCCAGACGGTGATCGCGATGGGCACGCCGGACACGTACCAGGGGCATCCGACGACGCTTCTTACACCCGACGGCAAGACGCTCTTCTGCGTGTGGACGATCAAGCACGGCGGCGGATGCGGACCGGCGGCGCGGTCGGACGACGGCGGCCGCACGTGGACGCGCATCGACGACCTGCTGCCTGCGCAGTACAAGTTCCACCGCAACTGCCCCACGCTCCAGACCGTGCCGCGTCCTGACGGGTCTGGCGTCAACTTCTGCGTGTTCAGCGCGAACTGCCAGCCCGAGACGGGCGGCGGCCTCGGCATCATGATGAGCCGCGACAACGGAAAGAGCTGGTGGGTGACTCCGCCGGCGCCGCATCTTTCGTCCGGCATGCCGCCTACGGGCCTCGTGCCGCTGAAGGACGGATCGAGCGCGCTCTTCGGTCAGGTGTTCAAGTCGAAGGAGAAGGCGAAGGACCGTCCCACCGACGATCAGGCCGTGTGGATGAGCATCACGAAGGACGGCGGGTTCACGTGGGGCGCGCCGCGCATCGTTGCGGCCGCCGAGAACAAGAACCTCTGCGAGCCGTTCGCGCTTCGCTCGCCAGACGGAAGCGAGATCGGACTCCTTATCCGCGAGAACCGCCACACCGCGCGCAGCATGATGTGCTTCAGCCGCGACGAGGGCAAGACCTGGACTGCGCCCGAGGACACGTGCTGGGGCCTGACGGGAGACCGCCACGAAGGCGTTCAGCTGCCGGACGGCCGCTGGGTGGTGGCGTTCCGCGACCGCGCGCTCGGCAGCAGCACGTACGGCCAGTACGTGGCGTGGGTGGGCTCGTACGACGACCTGCGCAACGGCCGCCCCGGACAGTACCGCATCCACCTGATGAAGAGCTGGAGCGGCACGCAGTACGGCGGCTGGAAGGGCGACACCGGCTACTCGGGCGTAGAGCTCCTGCCGGACGGCACGATCCTCTGCACCACGTACATCAAGCTCTTCCCGGACGACCGTCTGCAGTCGGTGGCATGCATGCGCTTCCGCATCGAAGAGACGGACCGGCTGGCCGCGAAGGGAGGGCGCTGACATGGCGACGCTGACGGCAGTGCGGGGCCTTGCGGCGGCGGCGATTGTCGCCGTGGCGGCGGGCGCGGACGCGAGAATTTCGGGATACAAGGAGAACAACGACATGGACATGATTGCTCTGTCAAACAAGAACGGTTCCGCCACGGTGTCGCTGCGCGGGGCGCACATTCGGTCGTACAGGCCCGCTGGCATGGATCACGACCTGCTTTTCAACCCGAAGGTGACGTCGTTCGACGGCACCATGCACAACCATGGCGGCATCCCCGTGTGCTGGCCATGGTTCGGCCGCAACGGCGAGCCGGGGTCCAAGCCGCACGGCTTCGCGCGCTACTGGATGTTCGAGGTGCGGCGCCGCGAGTCGACGGACGGGTGCGACACTCTGGTGCTTGGGCTCAAGCCGTCGGACGAGACGCGGAAGCTCTGGCCGTACGAGTTCGACATGGAGTACACGATCCGCCTGGGAGAGACGCTGGATCTCTCGCTCCGCACGCGCAACACGGACACGCGGCCCATGAAGATCACGGAGGGCCTGCATCCGTACTGGCTCGTGTCGGATCGCCGCCAGGTGCGCGTGGACGGGCTTGACGGCTGCCCGTACTGCTTCGCCGACGTATCGCAGGTGGCGGACAAGACGTGGAAGGGAACGTTCGTGCCGGACGGGCACTTCGACCATGTCTTCACGCTCGGCAGCCACGAGCAGACGATAACTGACGCGGGCTGGAACCGCAAGGTAGTCATGCGCGGGAGCGGCTACTCGAAGATAGTCATCTGGACGCCCGATCCGTTCCCGGCCGGCAAGTACGAGAACCTGGATCCGTCGGACCTGCTCAAGTTCGTGTGCGTTGAGCCGGCGACGCTGTTCCGTCCGGACGCATACACGCTCGCTCCAGGCGAGGAGCATGTCCTTTCCGTGACGATCGACGCCCGCCGCTGACGGGTTACCGCCGAGCGCGGCGGAATATGGTATAATCGCGGCATGAAAAAAATCGCGATTGACCATGTTTCCTCTGCCCGGTCGCTGGGATCCGGCTGCATTCTCCTGTTTTCGGCGCTGCTCGCCGCCGCTTGCGCGGCCGCGCCGTCGTTCCGCGCGGCGAAGCCCGTGTGGCCGGAAGGCCGCGAGACGCGCATGAACGACTTTATCGTGTTCCGCGCGTCATTCGAGGCGAAGGACGGCGAGAAGCCGATCCTGCGCGTGACGGGATCGTCCGTGTACCGCATCTGCCTGAACGGCGATTTCGCGGGATACGGTCCGGCGAGGGCGGCGAAGGGCTTCTTCCGCGTGGACGAGTGGCCGCTCGACGCGAGGGAAGGGCGGAACGACCTGTCGATCGAGGTCTCGGCCTACAACTGCAACAACTACTACATCGCGGAGTGGCCCGGCTTCCTGCAGGCAGAGGTGGTCGTTGGCGACCGCGTGCTGGCGGCGACTTGCGGGAAGGAAAGCTGCGCGCAGTGCGAGTTCGGGGCGGCCTGCTTCAAGGCCTGCGAGATGCCGCGCGTGACGAAATGCTCGCGCTTCAGCTACCAGCGCGCGTTCGGCGAGGCGTACCGCCTGGCGATCGGCTGGAGAGGCAAGGCGCTCCAGCTCGCGGAGCAGCCGGCCGTTCCGCTCGTCGAGCGCATCGCGCCGCTGCCGGACTTCCCCCTGACGAGGCTCTCCGCGCCGATCGCGGCGACGAAGGTGAGCAGGAAGGACCAGATCAAGTACCGTCCCATCCGCTCGGTGGACGACCACGAGCCGACGTTCAAGCTCTACGAGGCGAACACGCTGGAGGTCAACATCTGGCGAGAGCTGCAGCACGTGGATGTGCAGCTCCTCGACGGCAAGGTGTCCTGCAACGGCAGGGCCGCTCTTCCCGACGGCAGCGGATTCATCTTCGACGTCGGCTTCAACGAGTCGGGATTCCCGGGCGTCACTGTCTCCTGCACGAAGCCGGGGCGGCTGTGGATGGCGTTCGACGAGATACTGCAGGACGGCAAGGTGAACCCGCTGCGCTACGGCGTGGCGAACGGCATCGTGTGGGACCTCCAGCCTGGGCGCTACCGCCTTGAGGCATTCGAGCCTTACACGTTCCGCTACCTGCACGTGTTCGCGCTGGGCGGCGACTTCGAGCTGTCCGACGCCTACGTGCGCGGCTATAAGAACCCGGAAGCCAAGAAGGCGTCGTTCACGTCGTCCGACCCGGCGCTCGACAAGATATTCGCCGCGGCGCGCGAGACGTTCGCGCAGAACGCCGTCGATGTGTTCACGGACTGCCCGAGCCGCGAGCGCGCCGGCTGGCTGTGCGACAGCTTCTTCACGGGCCGTTGCAACCTCCTCTTCACCGGCAACACGGACCTCGAGCGCCTCTTCATCCAGAACTACATCCTGCCGAAGTCCTTCCCCGAGCTGCCGGACGGCGCGCTCCCGATGTGCTATCCCTCCGACCACCCCAACCACAACTTCATCCCCAACTGGGCGATGTGGTTCGTGATAGAGGTGGACGAGTACCTGACGCGCAGCGGCGACCGCGCGACGGTGGACGCTCTCAAGCCGCGCCTCGTGAAGCTCATCGACTACCTCAAGACGTTCCGCAACTCGGACGGTCTCCTCGAGAAGCTGCCGGCGTGGGTGTTCGTGGAGTGGAGCATGGCCAACAAGCTCGTGCAGGACGTGAACTACCCTTCCAACATGACGTGGGCCGAGGTGCTTGACTGCATGGACCGGCTGTACGGGATGCCCGAGCTGGCGGCGGAGGCGAAAAAGGTACGCGAGACGGTGCGGAAGCAGTCGTGGACCGGCAGCTGGTTCTGCGACAACGCCGTGCGGCAGAAGGACGGCACGCTCAAGCTGAGCGGCAAGTGCACGGAGACGTGCCAGTACTACGCGTTCATGTTCGGCACGGCGACTCCCGAGCTCTATCCCGACCTTTGGAAGACGCTGCTTACGGACTTCGGTCCGCAGCGCAAGGAGACGAAGAAGCATCCCGAGATATACTTCTCCAACGCCTTCATCGGCAACTACCTGCGCCTCGAGCTTCTCTCTCGCGCCGGGCTTGGCCGCCAGCTGCTCGACGAGACGAAGGGCTATTTCTCCTTCATGGCGGAGCGCACGGGCACGCTGTGGGAGAACGACACGCCGCACGCGAGCTGCAACCACGGCTTCGCGAGCCATGCGGCGGTGTTCTACGTGAAGAACGTGCTCGGCATTGCCGCAATAGACGCTCGCGCGAAGACGGTGACGGTGCAGACGACGGACGTTCCGCTGGAATCCTGCTCCGCCACGCTCCCCGTGCCCGGCGGCTCGGTGACGTACGGCTGGACGAAGAAGGACGGCAAGGCCGACGAGAAGTTCGCGGCGCCGCCAGGCTGGCGTCTCGTGCGGAAGCAGTGAGACGGTGCGCACGAGGGCATAGGCATGATCGACTTCCACCTGCACAGCATTGCCAGCGACGGCACGGAGACGCCTGAAGCTCTGGCGCGGATGGGCCGCGACTTCTCGGCGATGGCCCTGACGGACCACGACAACTGCGACGGCTGTGCACGCTTCCTCGCCGAATGCAAGCGCATCGGCGTGACAGGCCGGCGGCTCGCCGGCATCGAGCTGAGCGTCGAGCCTGGCGAGGGGTACCGCCAGTTCCACATGCTGGGATTGGGCATCGACCCGGCGGCACCGAGCCTTGTCGGCTTTCTCGGCGAAATACTTGCCGGACGGAAAGAGCGCAACGCCATCATGCTCGCCAAGCTAAACGGCATGGGCATACCTATCACGATGGAAGAGGTCTGCAAGTACGCGAACGGGAAGATCGTGGCGCGTCCGCACATGGCGCGCGTCCTCGTGGACAAGGGCTTTGCCGCCGACGTGCCGGACGCCTTCGCGAAGTACGTCGGCAAGGGCGCGCCCGCCTACGCCACTCGCTTCCGTCCGGCGCAGGAGCGCGCCATCGACGCGATCCACCGCGCGGGCGGCGTAGCCGTGATGGCGCATCCGCGCTTCTGGACGGACGATCCAGACGCGCTGAGGGCGGGGCTTGCGCGGCTGAAGGACATCGGCCTGGACGGCATCGAGGCCGAGTATCAGACCAACACGCCGGAGGAGACGATCCTGCATCTGCGCACGGCGCGCTCGCTCGGCCTTGCCGTGACTGCGGGAAGCGACTTCCACGGCAAGAACAAGCCGAACACGCTTGGCATGGGGATTGCCGACGAGGAGTCGTTCCTTGCGCCGTTCTGGGAGGCGCTCGCGTCCGTCAGGCGATGACGCCGCGGCAGCTGCCTCGTTCGCCGAGCGGATTTGCGGCTGCGGCGGCTAGCGCGCGGAGGTCGTAGTTGAAGTCGCGGATGTTCCCGCACGGCTTCTCTATGAAGCCGCACGTCTGGAGGTCGCCGACATGCGAGAGGAATGCGAATCCGCGTCCGCCCAGGCAGCCGCATGGACGCGGGCCGCACGAGGCCTCGCCGCCGCATTCGGTCCAGTATGCGGGGGCTGACGGGCAGCACGTCTCCTTGATGGCGAGAGGGCCTTCCTTCGACTTGCGGAACGCCCAGTCTAGCGTCTGGCGGGTCTGTTCCGGGGAGAGCGCTCGGTCGGCGATCCCCTTGCCGCGTCCTACGGGCACGAGGAAGAAGAGGTCGAGTTTTGCGGCACCGAGCTCGAGGGCGCGCGCGTAGAGGTCGTCGAGCCTGTCTGCGTTCAGGCTGGAGATGGTGGCGTTTACCTGGAAGGGCATGCCGATGGCGCGTGCGATGCGCATGGCGCGCGTCACGTTCTCGTATGCGCCGGGCACGCCGCGAAAGGCGTCGTGCGAGGCGGCGTCCGGTCCGTCCAGCGAGAAGGAGCACGCCATCACGCCTGCGTCCTTGAGCGCGCGCAGGCGGTCTTCGGTGACGAGCATGCCGCATGGGGCCATGACGCTGCGCAGGCCGCGCGCCGTCGCGTGGCGCACTAGGTCGAGGATGTCGGGGCGGAGCATCGGCTCGCCGCCTGTCCAGATGACCATGAGTGGCGGCAGGATCCCGATCACGCGAAGGCACTCGTCCGTGGACAGCTCGTCGGCGTACCGCACGTTGGCTGCGCCCGCGCGGCAGTGGCGGCACTTGAG
>CACWSW010000081.1 GCA_902763655.1 uncultured bacterium | reverse complement strand
CAGCGGTCCACAAGCCCAAACGCGAAAGGTCCGTACATGAGCCAGATGAACCATCCGAGGTGGCCTGCCGAGAACAGGGTGAAGCTGTAGCCCATCAGGCCGTACGCCGCTCCGCCGCCGTACGCGCCGACGAGCGGCACGCGCCGCCCGCGCAGGTAGAACACGACGCCAAGCGCCGCGAGATAGGCGGCGAGCGCGTACTGCAGCTCCTGCCAGAAATACATGCCACCGACGACATGCATCAGGTCCGAGGGAACGAACCGCCCTCCGGCGCACACGCCGGCAAGCCAGCGCGCCGCGTCGTCGATCGGATAGAATATCGCGTTGTCCGGCTCCACAGGAGCCTTGTCAAGCGCCCACGTTCCCCAGAAGATGAACGCCATGCATGCGGCGTACAGCCCAGTGAATGCGAGAAACGCGATGGTCGAAGGCCTGCGGAAGAACTCTTTGGTATTCATTGCTTGCGGGAATTATACATGACCATACGCCACGGGTCAAGGTCGCGCAAATGCATTCTGCGAAACTTCGTCACGACTTCTCGCCAGCAGCGGAAGCGGCCGCCTTCCTGACGGCGGCGGCAAGCGGCGCGCCGATGCCGGCCACGGCGGCTATCTCGTCCTCTGTCGCGCGCGCGATACCATATACCGAATGGAACCTCTTGAGGAGCGCCATCTTCTTCGCGGGGCCGATCCCTGGCACGGCGTCAAGCGCCGACTCCCGGATCGTCCGCTCGCGCAGGCTGCGGTGATACGTGATCGCGAAGCGGTGCGCCTCGTCACGGAGACGCGTGACCACCATCAGTCCCTCCGAGTCGCGCGGCAGCAGGAGCGGCTCGCCGCCGTCGTCCGTCACCAGCTCCTCCATCCGCTTTGCGAGGCCCACGGTTGGGATGTCCGTTATGCCCAGCTCGGCGAAGACGGCGCGGGCGGCGCGCAGCTGCGTCACGCCGCCGTCGCAGATGTAGAGGTCCGCGCGCGGACTCTTCGCGGTCAGGGTGGAGTCCGGTCCGTAGCGGCGGCGCACCACCTCGGCCATCGCGCGCGGATCGTCGGCGCCCTCGAAGGACTCGATCTTGAAGTGGCGGTACCAGCGGCGGTCCGGCAGGCCGTCCACCGCCACCACGAGCGACGCCACGTTGTGCGTGCCGAAGAGGTTGGAGATGTCCACGCACTCGATAACGCGCGGAGGCTTTGGAAGCCCAAGCGCGGCGGCGAGCTCGGAGAGGCCGCGCACGGCGTCCTCGCGGCGCATCTCCGGCGACTTGCGCACGAAGTGGGCCTTCGTCATCTCCTTGAGCGCCGCGACGGTGTCGCGCAGGCGCGCGGCCTTCCGGAAATCCTCCTTCGCCGCGGCCTCCTTCATCTCCTCCACCACCTCCGCGATAACCTCCGGGCGTTCGCCCTTCAGGAAGGCGCACGCCTCGTCGAAGCGCACCCGGTAGTCTGCCGCGGAGATGCCGCCGAGGCATGGCGCGGAGCAGAAGCGTATGACGTCCGCATGGCAGTGGGTGTGCGCCTCCTCGTCCGGCGCGAGCGCCGTGCAGCCGCGCAGTCCCCAGCGCTTCTCGACGAAGTCCTTCGCCGCGCGCACGACGGGCGATGACGGGAACGGCCCGAAGTAGAGCGCTCCGTCGTCGCGCACGATGCGGCACGTGCGGAACGCCGGGAACGGCTCGTCGGGGTCTGCGCGGAGCGCGAGGTAGCGCTTGTCGTCGCGCATGAGGATGTTGAAGTGCGGCTTGTACTTCTTGATGAGCGACGCCTCGGTGAGCAGCGCCTCGGCGTCGTTGCGCACCGTCATGAACTCCAGGTCGGCGACGGAATTGACCATCGAGCGCACCTTGGGCGCGAGGTCGGCGCCCGGACGGAAGTACGAAAGGACGCGGCGGCGCAGGTTCTTCGCCTTGCCGACATAGATTATAACGCCCCGGCGATCCCTCATCAGGTAGCAGCCGGGGCGGTTCGGAACGGTCTTGAGCCGTTCTCGAATGACGTCGTTCACGCCTGGTTACGCGTTGACTTCAGACTTCTGCTCAAGCTTCTTGGGCTTGTCGTCGTCGGAAAGGAGCTGCTCTCCCTCCTGGGTGCCCTTCTTGAACTCGCCCTTAGCCTTGCCGAGAGCACGCGCCAGCTCCGGCAGCTTCTTGCTGCCGAACACGAGCACGATCACCACGAGCAAAAGCACTATCTGCCAAGGTCCTGATAACATACTATTTCTCCTTTCGGAATTTGACAATACTTTACCGAAAAAACGCCGCGAAAGCAAGCGCAAAACTAGCCCGTCACGCGCTCCATGAGATCGGCGACCTTCGCCGCGGCGTCAGGAACCGACATCGCGAGCATCGCGGCAGCCTTCTGCGCAAGCACTTCAGGGTGCTCGATCTTGTGGAGGATGTAGTTCGCGAGCGAGCGCGGCGCCAGCGATTCCTGTATGCCCTCGTCCGCGGCGCCGGCCTGCACGAACGCCTGCGCGTTGAAGTGCTGGTGGTTGCGCACCGCGCTCGGGAGAGGGATGAAGAACGCCGGCTTTCCCACGCGCGCGAGCTCGAAGCAGGTCGACGCGCCTGCGCGCGCCACGACCATGTCGGCCGTCGCGAACGCGCGCCCCATCTCCGTCTCGAACGCATTCACGCGCGCCGGCAGCCGCATCTCCTCGTAGCGCTGGCGCACCATCTCCTCGTCCGCGGCGCCCGTCTGGTGGATGACGAACAGCCGCTTCCCCGGCATGCGACGCGCGAGTCCGGACTGCACGAGGGCCATGGCCTGGACAGAGAGCTCGTTCACGCGGTGCGCTCCCTGGCTCCCGCCGGTCACGAACAGGCAGAACGCGTCCTGCGGCACCTCGTCGAGACGCGGCTGGCCTACGATCGACGCGCGCACCGGTAGCCCAGTCAGCACCACCTTGCGTCCCTTGAGATACTCCTCCGTTGCTGCGAACGAAACGGCTACCGCCTTCGCCTTGCGCGCCAGCCAGTCTACCGCGCGCCCAGGCACCGTGTTCGCCTCGTGCAGCACCACCGGCACATGCCGCATCGACGCCACCAGCACTGGCGCGAGGCTCGCGTACGACCCCATCGCCAGCAGCGCGTCCGGCGCGAACTTCTTCATCTCGCGCCTGCACCGCAGGAGCGAGAACATGTTCGCGAACACGTTCCGCAGGGTGAGCGGACGCGCGCCCGTCGAGAAGACGGCGCCGTCCCACGACTTCATCACCGAGCCTTCGATGGCGCGGCCCGACGCCCACACCACCACCTCGTGCCCGCGCGCGCGCAGCTCCTGGGCCACCGCCAGCCCCGGGAAGGAGTGGCCTCCCGTGCCGCCGCATGCAACTATGAACTTCTTCGCCATGGCAGGATTATACCATTTCCCCCGCCTTGCGGCGCGCACAATCTTCTGATATAATCGTGGCGCTGTAACCTTTTCCCATCCGACGTGTAGACAGGGCGAAGACAAAACCATAAAGGAGAAAGAAGATGCCATCAGTAACTGGAACAAGTAGCTTGCAGTACCAGCAGTTCGTAAACTTCGCCAGCGCCGACGGAGTAAAGAGCGGAACGATTCTCGCCAGCCAGAAGGCCCAGAACGGCGACCTCACGATCGTGGCAAAGACTAAAGGCGACTTCTTCGGCAACATCTGGCGCAACAAAGACACGCGGGACGCGAATGACGCCATCCGCGAGGCCTTCAAGCAGTCCATCGTCAACTTGTTCGGCGTGACAAACGAGGACCAGCTCCCGGATTCGGTCAAGAAGGCGATGAAGCTCGACGACTACGGCAAGGGCAAGCCGCTCACCGCACGTCGCATCCTATCGGTCAAGACGGCCGTGGACAAGCAGCTCGCAGGAATGGCCAAGGCGGCGCAGAAGAGTCTCAGCGCGTACGGCATCACCGATATTGCGGGGGTCGACGTCAAGCACCTGGAGAAAGACGCCGCGGTCAAGGAGCGGCTCGCCACGGTGATAAAGACGTGCGGGGATGACAAGGAAGCCTTTGAACTCATCAAATCGGACATGGCGAAAGCTATCTTCGGCTACGACCAGCGTAGCAGATCAATCGTCCTGCTGTCGAACGACCAAGTGTCGGCGAAGGTCGACCAGTTCATCGATAAGCTCAACACGCTGCGGGCGCGGACCGGAGTGGAGGATAAGAAGATGTACAATGCGATGAAGCCCTTCCTGTGGAGCAGCGACGCCGCGGACCTTACGCGGGAGCAACTGAGCTGCATGGTGACGGCAGTCAACGACCTGGACTTCGGGAAGCTCTCGAACCTCAAGCCGGACATCTCTAAAGCAGACCTCAGCAGAACCGCAGCACTGAATTTCGAAGATATGATCGAGGAAGCGGGGATGCATTCCGGCGTTACCTGCAAAATTGGAGAGTGGAAGACGAGCAGCATCACGCAAATGTTTGCGAGCATGATCTTCGCCAAGGGAATTCCAGAAGGCGTTAACGCCCGCGAGCTGCAAACGGCGCTCAAGACCATGACGGCGGCGTCCAGGCCGATGCAGTCCTCCGACGATGTGAACGCCTCCGAGATTCGGCTCACGCAGCTCAAGGGACTCCTCGACATCTACTGCGACGGTCCGCAGGCTTTCGCTAGCATGTCCACCGACGACCTGGCCTAGGTCGCAAGGCAATTCACCACGTGCGGCGGACGGGTATGCCCGCCGCCGCCAGATCGTCCTTGATCTGCGCGATCGTCCAGTCGCCCGTGTGCACCATGCCGGCCACGATCGCGGCGTCGGCGTGCGCGACGTTGAACGCGTCGGCAAGATGCGACGGCTTGCCCGCCCCGCCAGAGGCGACCACCGGCACCGGCACCGCCTCCGCGATGAGCCGCGTAACCGTCAGCTCGAACCCCGCCCGCGTCCCGTCCGCGTCCACGCTGTTGACGACGATCTCGCCGGCCCCCATCTCCACCGCGCGCTTCGCCCACTCCACAGCGTCCATGCCGGTGAACTCGCGGAACCCGCGCGTCGTAACCTCGTAGCCGCTCGGGCAGGCCGGGTTGCCGCTGTGCACGGGATCCATCCCCAGCACGATGCACTGCGCCCCGAACTCCCGCGCGCCTTCGCCTATGATCCCTGGATTGCGCACGGCTAGCGAGTTCACGCTCACCTTCTCCGCACCAGCCAGGATGACGCGCTCCATGTCCGCTACCGTCGAGATGCCGCCGCCCACCGCGAACGGGATGCGGATCGTCCGCGCCACCGCCTCCACCATCCCGATGTCGATCGGGCGACGCTCCGCCGACGCCGTGATGTCGTAGAACACCAGCTCGTCCGCTCCGCCGTCGGAATACGCCAACGCCATCTCCACGGGATCGCCGAGGTCGATGTTGTTCTTGAACTTGACGCCCTTCGTCACGCGCCCCGCGCGGACGTCCAGGCATGGAATTATGCGTTTTGTCAACATGACACAAAATCCTTGAGCAATACCAGACCGAGACGGCCGGATTTCTCCGGGTGAAACTGCGTGGCGACAAGGTTGCCTCGCCGGACGGCGGAGGAGAACTCGACACCCGCATATTCTGTGATGCCCAGCGTGTGTGGACCCATCTCCGCATAGTAGGAGTGGACGAAGTAGAACTCGCTCCCGTCCGGCACGCCCTCGATGCCCAGCCCCTTCACCTGATTCCATCCGATTTCCGGCACCTTGCACCCGGGCACGTTCGGGAACCTGCGCACCCGACCCGGCAGGATGCCCAGCAGGTCCACGCCCCCGTCCTCCTCGCTGTGCTCGAACAGTATCTGCATCCCGAGGCAGATTCCGAGGAAGGGGCGCCCGTCCGTCGCCGCCTCCCGCACCGCGTCGACCAGCCCCAGCGCGCGCAGGTTCTCCATTGCCGACGCCGCTGCGCCCACGCCCGGAAACACGACGCGCGCCGCGCCGCGGACAGTGTCCGCGTCCGACGTCACGACCGTCTCGACCCCAATGGCCTCGAACGCCAACCTGACGCTGGTCAGGTTTCCGGCCCTGTAGTCCACTATCGCTGTCACATCTTTCATGTCCGACCTTCTTCCGAAAGCGCACATTATACCATGTCCGCCCCTCCGCGTGTAGCACGTACTGCTCCGAGCCCACATAGTCGACAGACGTCAGGCCTTGCGACGGAAGATGCGCGCCGACACGAGCGCCGTGAACGGCGCCACAAGGACGAGCGAGAAGCTTCCGATCAGCGTCTTCACCAGCTCGGCCGAGACGAGCGTGGAGTTCAGGAAGTCCCGCGGCGCCGTCCCCTGCGCGGCGAAGGCCATCAGGAGCGTCAGGAATCCGCCGGAGTAGGCCAGAAGGAGCGTCGTGGTCATCGTGCCGGTAACGCTGCGCCCTATGCGCATGCCGGAGAGCAGCAGCTCCCGCGACGGCAGGGACGGATTGTGGCGCGCCACCTCCTCGACGCCGCTCGCTATGTCCATCGCGAGGTCCATCACGGCTCCGGAGCTCGCCAGCACGGTCGCGCCCACGAAGAGGTCCGGCAGGTCGAGGGTCTCGTAGCCCGAGTTGAGCAGCGCCGGCGCGTACGGCAGCGTGGCGCCGTTGATGTGCATGAGCCGTCCGAAGAGGTGCGCCATCGCGAGGCCCGCGAACACGCCTAGCGCGGCGCCGAGGAACGCCGCGAGTCCCTTGCGCGTCGCTCCCGCGACGAGATACATGATGACGGCCGTGAGAAGGCACGTGGCGGCGAAGGCGGTCCAGCTCGCGGGCCATCCGCGCAGCGCGAGCGGAATGACGCCCTTCCACACCACGAAGCAACCGAACACGAAGCTGAATAGCGCCTTCGCGCCCGTCCAGCCCCCGAACGCGCAGAGAAGGACGCAGAACGCGGCGAACAGCGCACCGGCCCATCCCAGGCGCCAGTGGTCGCGCGCCACGAGCGTGGCCTCGGACGGCTCGTCGCCGGGCTTGACGATGACGAGCGCGGTGTCGCCCGGCCTGAAAAGCTTGTCCAGCTCCATCTGCGCCCTCAGCTCGTTGGCGGCATGGAAGGTCTGTCCCTTGCGCGGTTCCGCCAGCAGCTCGACGTCCAGCCGCTGCGTGCCGAACCGCAGGAACCCGTGCGTCTCCAGCATGCTGTCGTCCACCGAAACGACGCGTGCGCGCATGGCCTCCCCTTCCGGCGACGCCAGCGCGCGCGGCGGCGGCACGAACCAAAGAGCCACGCAGCATAGCGCAAGCAAAAGGATGGATATGGCTTCTCGCAGACGTTTCATGACACGGCGGCTTGTAGTATACCAAAAACGCGGCCCGTGCCACTGACCGCGTTTTTGGTATAATTACCGGCGACGGACCACAACACCAGAAGCCCAAGACATGAACGCAATATTCTTCGACCTCGACGGCACCATCATCGACTCGCGCGCCGACCTCGCGGCGGCGGTCAACGCCACGCGCGAGAAGCTCGGCTTCGCGCCGATCCCCATGGAGCAGGCGATCTCCTTCGTCGGGCGCGGCGCGCGCCATCTCCTGGAGAACGCGATCCCGGAGGCCGCCGGACGCTTCGACGAGATCTGGCCGATGTACAAGGAGCAGTACGCCGCCCACATGCTGGACACCACCACGCTCTATCCTGGCGTGCGCTCAACGCTCGCCGAACTGGCCGACCGCGGCTGGCTGATGGGCATCAACACCAACAAGCCGAACTTCGCCACGCACGCCATCCTCGAGCACTTCGGCCTGGCGCGCTTCTTCGGCCGCGGCGTCGTCGCGGGCGGCGACTGCCCCGAGATGAAGCCCAGCCCCATGCCGCTCCGCCAGGCCGCCAGCCAGCTGCGCGGCCACCGCCTCTCCTCCCACGACTGGATGGTGGGCGACAACTGGACGGATATGGAATGCGGTCAGGCCGCCGGCATAAAGACCGCCTTCTGCACATTCGGATTCGGCCACCTGAACGAAAGCCGCTATACCATCAAGATCAACAGGATGGACGAAATCCTTAGGCACTGCAAGGCTGAGGAATGATATGAACAAAGAAATACTGCCGCTGGGGGCCATCGAGGCCAACTGCATCGTACTGTGGGACGATCCGAGCGCCGCATGGATCGTCGATCCGGGCGCAGATGCCGCCCGCCTGACCGCGTTCCTCGCCGAGAAGGGTCTGTCCCCAGCCCTCGTGGCGCTCACGCACGCGCACTTCGACCACATCGGCGCCATCACGGACCTCGTGGCCAAGTGGCCGACGCTTCCCGTCCACCTCGCCCCGGCCGACGAGATGATCGCCTTCCATCCCCAGAACGCGTGGGCTCCATACTATTCTCCCACCGTCCGTCCGGCGACGCTCGCGCTCGACCTCGTCGAAGGCGCCACGCTTTCCGCCGGCGGGCTGACGGCGCGCGTCCTCGCCACGCCCGGCCACACGCCAGGCGGAATATGCCTGCATTTCGAGAAGGAACATCTGCTCCTGACCGGCGACACTCTCTTCGCCGGCTCGTGCGGCCGCACCGATTTCCCCGGCGGCAGCATGACGACTCTCTCCAAGTCCCTCAAGCGCCTCGCCGCCCTTCCGCCGGAGACGGAGGTCATTCCCGGCCATGGCGGCACGACTACAATCGCACGCGAGTTGGCGGCAAACCCCTTTTTGAGATGAACTGGACGATTCACCACAAGTCCGTCACGGAATCGACGAACATCGATGCGCGCGCGGGCAAGCCTGGCGACGTTTTCACGGCCGACGAGCAGACTGCAGGCCGCGGACGGCTCGACCACAGGTGGCTCTCGTCGCCCGGCCAGAATCTTACCCTCTCCGCGGTCATCGGCGTGAGCGGCCTCTCTCCTTCCGACGTCGCCACGCTCCCGCTTGTCGTCGGCCTTGCCGCCGCCACCGCCGTCGACTGCCTCATCGGTCCGCGCGAGGCCCTCTCCCGCGGCAAGCTGCCGGTCCTCGTAAAGTGGCCTAACGACGTGCTGGTGGACGGACGCAAGATCGCCGGCATCCTCTGCGAGCGCCAAGGCGACAACGTCATCGCGGGCGTCGGCATCAACGTCAACCAGAAGGTCTTCGCCCCCGAGATAGCCCTGCGCGCCACCAGCCTCTGCCAGGCCATCGGCGCCGAGCAGCCGCTAGAGCGGGTCAGGCGCGCGTTCCTGAACGTGCTGGGGCCGTTCGTGGAAGACTGGCGCAGCAGCGGCTTCGCAGCCCTATATCCGCTGATTGTCCCGCTAGACGCGCTGAAAGGAAGAAATATCCGGGTTTCGCAGACCGATAGCGACGACGCGCCTGTCGCCGGCCTCTGCGGCGGAATCCAGCCCGACGGCACGCTGCTCGTCGGCGGCATGTCCGTTTTCGCGGGCGAGGCGCACATCGAAAATTTTTAAACTTTTCCTGTGGAATCTCCTCCGCCTCCGCATACTTACCGATAGGAGCGTATTTCAATGGACATGAATCTCACCAGAAGAGTCTTCTTCGGTAGCGCGGCAGCATGGGCCGTGTGGCCGAAAGATCTCTTTGGCGCTCCTGGCAAGGGCGGCAAGCCGACTCCTCCCGCCCAGGCTTCCGCATGGGAGAAGCCGGACGGCACGGCCACAGACGCCGTGATGGTCCGCCGCCTCTACCTCGACCTCGCCGGCCGCATCCCCACCCGGGACGAGGCGCAGGCGTACGTCTATTCCTCGGATCCGAAGAAGCGCGCCGCGCTCGCCGACAAGCTTCTCGCCTCGCAGGACTTCGCCGACTACTGGGCGATGCGCTTCTGCGACATCCTTCGCGTAAAGAGCGAGTTCCCCATCAATCTTTGGCCCAACGCCGTATATGTCTACCACGCACGAATCCGCTCCTTCGTTGAGCGGAATGAACCGTGGGATGCCTTCGGCAGGACGCTCCTCACCTCCCAAGGTAGTGACTTCCGCGACGCTGCGGCCAATTTCTTTCGTGCGACAGACATGCGCACGCCCGACGGTTGGGCCGAGGCCGTCGCGCAGACGTTCCTCGGCATACCCCCGATCAAGCTGGATCCCGCCCGCAGGGCGGAGCTGGCCGCCTTCCTCTCGAACGTGAAGATCAAGGACACGCGCGAGTGGAAGGAGGAGATCGTGTTCGTGGACGGGAAGGACCGCCGCGGCGAGCTCTGCGACCTCCTGTTCTCGAAGAGGCGCGCGGAGACGGCCGCCGCGTTCTCGCGCACCGTCCGCCGGTGGATATTCGGCCCGAACGCCACCGCCAAGGCTCCAGGCGAGTTCCGCCTGAAGACCATGCTGCGGGAGATCGTGCTGTCGTCCGAGTACGCTCGCGGATCCGTCACGGGCGGCTTCCCTGCCCGCCGGCTCGACGCCGAAGTGCTCGACGACGCGATCTGCTCGCTGAGCGGCAGCGTCCGCGACCACCAGTCCCCTGCCCCTGAGCCGTTCACGTTCCTGCCGCCAAAGCGGGCGACAATTTGCGTGGAGGACGGTTCCATCACGAACGGGTTCCTTACTCTCTTCGGGCGCCCGTCCCGCGACACCGGTCTCCTGGAGGAGCGCGGCAGCGACGTGACGGCCAAGCAGCGGCTCTACCTCTTCAACTCCGGCAAGCTTCACAGGCAGCTTGGCCAGATCGTGGCCCCTCCCGGCAAGATGCCGGACGGCAGTCCCAACCCCATCTACCAGCTGCCGCTGCCGAAGCGTATCGACGACCTCTACTGGCGCATGCTTTCCCGCGAACCCACATCGCACGAACGTCAGCTGATCCTAGGCATCTGGCAGAAGCGCGGCGGCGGGAAGAAGCGCAATGTCCGTCCTTTCGACTTGCTTCGCGACGTCGCATGGTGCCTCGTCAACTCCAAGGAATTCATATTCAGGGTATAGCGAGGAGGCGCCATGAAACCAGCTAAGAGCGTCGTCGAGATATGGCAGTGGGGCGGACCCAGCCAGCTCGAATCTTTTGACCCCAAGCCGAAGGCGGACCGCGACTTCAACGGCGGCCTAAAGTCCATCCCCACCAACGTGCCAGGCATGGAGCTTCACGAGTGGTGGCCGCAGCTGGCGAAGTGCGCCGACCTCTTTTCGGTCATCCGTACGATGACCCACACCGAGTTCGGGCACGAGACGGCCTGCTACCTGATGCAGACAGGTCGTATGCCGGGTGGCGGCGAGGTATGCCCCGCCATCGGCGCAGTGATTTCCCAGGTGAAGCGCAAGGAGTACAAGGGCGATCTGCCCCCATACGTCATCCTAACGCGAGAGAAGGGCCGGTTCAGCGAGGTCGGGTTCCTAGGCACCGACGCCGCGCCGCTCGTCACCGGAGGCCGCCCCAACGCCCCGCGCTTCTCCGTGGACGGCATCGTGCCGCCAGAGGGCGTGACCCCGGAGGCGTCCCAGGCCCGCTTTGAGCTCCTGTCCGCACTCGACGGCTGGAAGCCGGCCGCCAAGAGCGCGAACGCCGTGCAGGCCGCCGCCTTCGACACCGCCGGCAAGGAGGCGCGCCGCATCGCAGAAGGCGACGCCGCCAAGGTGTTCGACCTTTCCCTCGAGACCAAGGAGCTGCGCGACAGCTACGGCCGCAACGAGATCGGCCAGACCCTTCTCGTCGCCCGCCGTCTCGTGGAGTACGGCGTGCCGTACATCACCGTGAACGTGCCTGGCTGGGACTCGCACAAGCGCCACTTCGAGACGATGAAGCGCAAGAGCCTCGACTCGGACATGGCGATCGCCACGTTCCTCCAGGACATGAAGTCCAAGGGCCTGCTCGACTCCACAGTCGTGTGGATGAGCGGCGAGTTCGGACGCACGCCGCGCGTCGGATGGGAGGCGCCATGGAACGGCGGGCGCGGACACTACGCGCGCTGCTTCTCCGCGCTCTTGGCCGGCGGCGGATTCAAGGGCGGCCAGGTCGTCGGAGAGTCCGACGCTACCGCCAGCAACCCCGTCAGCCGCCCTGTCTCCCCGCAGGACTTCCTCGGCAGCATCTACGCCTGCTGCGGCATCGATCCGGAAGGCCCCCTTCCCAACTCCAAGGGCAAGAAGATGCCGCTCCTGCCGCCGCAGTCTTCCGCAGGACGCCTACGCGAACTCTACACGGAAGGAGCGTGAAATGAAACGGAC
>CACWSW010000080.1 GCA_902763655.1 uncultured bacterium | reverse complement strand
TCATCACCAACTACGTCTCCAACCCCAGCGAATACTGGCTCCGCTCCGTCACCCTCGTCGGCTCGGACGGCACGACGGTTGCGCTTGGCGACCTCGCCCCCGGTGCCAGCACCTTTGCGACGACGACCATCACGAGCGATGCCGCCGGCCGCTACACCTACTCCGCGACCGTCACGGCCGCGGCGTTCGACGCCGGCAATGCCGCCGCCATTGCGTCGCGTCCCAGCGTGACGGCATCCGACGTGGCCGTCGTCGAGTTCAGCGATGGTTCCTGCGCGGCAATCGTCATTGACGGCGTCGTCTCGAACGAGACGGCCGCCAACTCGGCTCCGCCCGCGCCGAAGGCCAAGGCCGACTACGGCGTCACGGAAATGTGGTTCTCCTGCGTGCCGACTTTCGCCGGCGAGACCTTCACGGTAAACGTCCGCGTTGCGAACACGGGCGACGCCGACGGCGAGGGCGCGGTCCTTGGGCTCTACCTCGTGAACACCAACCACGACGTCACGATTGCCGCGGACGAGAAGAACACGGCGGTGCGCACCGTCGAGCTGGGGCGGATTCCCGCCGGCCAGTCCCGCGTCTACTCCTTCGGCGGCCTTACGGCCCCCGATTTGAGCGGCGTCTGCCGCGTCATCGCCTTCGCCGACATGGAGGGCATCGAGAGAGAATACAGCAAGGGCGACAACCAGAACAACCTCACCTACGAGCTCTCGCAGGTCAATCTCCGAATCTCCGTCTCCGCCGAAGGCGTGACGCTGAAATGGAGCAACGGCTGGGGGCAGAAGTACTCGATTCTCGGCAGCAACGACCTCGAGAACTGGGAGGACGTTGTCACGGATATCCCCTCCGCGCGTGACGAGTCCGGACTTGTCGAGAACACCTATACGGTGGGCTTCGACACGGGCTACAACTTCTTCAAGCTCCGCGTCGACCAGCGCTAGTCGCAAGGGCTAGTCCTCTTCCAGTTGCGCTTTCGCGCATGATGCGCGGCGGGGATGAAATGTTACAATCCATCCCTCCTATGAAAAAACGGAGATTGCGATGAAAAGGCTATTCTGGCTTTCGGTCGCCCTCGTGGCGGCTGGAGCGTGCGCGGAGATGCGCCCCGACGGGCATTTCGGCAAGCGGCTCGACAAGATGCTCGCGAACCACGTGGAGGCAACCGACCCCGTGAAGCTCGCCGCCCTTTACCGCGAGGAGACGAAGGGACACTGGCAGACGGAGTTCTGGGGCAAGTACATGCACGCGGCCGCGCCGTTCTGGCGCTACACCGGCTCGGAACGCCTCGGCGAAAAGATCACCGCCAGCACACGGGCCATCATCGGATTGCAGGAGCCGGGCGGCTACATCGGCAACTACGCGCCCGAGAACCGCTACAGCCGCGGCTGGGACGTGTGGGGCACGAAGTACACGCTCATGGGCCTCCTGCACTACTACGACGCCACGGGCGACGCGAAGACGCTCGAGGCGGCGAAGCGACTCTGCGACTACCTGATCGCCGAGCGCGGACCGAAGGGGCGTACGGAGCTCAGGTTCACGGGACAATACGGCGGCCTGCCGTCGCTGAGCGTCCTTGAGCCTGTCGTGTGGCTCTACAACCGCACGAAGGAGCCGCGCTTCCTCGCGTTCGCGGACTACATCGTGAAGCAGATGACCGAGTTCCCGGACGGACCCGAACTCGTGAAGCAGGCCGATGTGCCCGTTGCCGAGCGCCGCCTGACGGTGGTCGACAAGTACCACTCCTGGAATCCCCAGCACGCGCTCACGAAGGCGTACGAGCTGATGAGCTGTTACCAGGGACTGATCGAATACTACCAGGTCACGGGACGCAAGGAGTACCTCGACGCTGCAGTCAAGACCGCGAAGAGCATCGCCACGACGGAGATCAACCTCGCGGGCGGCGGCGCGGCGGGCGAGCACTGGTTCCACGGCGCGGACCAGCAGTGGCGCCACATCTCGTGGCAGCAGGAGACGTGCGTGATCACCACGTGGATGCGCCTCTGCGAGAAGCTGCGGACGGTGACGGGCGATCCGTTCTGGTCCGAGCAGCTGGAGAAGACGTTCTACAACGCCTACCTCGGGGCGCTGAACTACGAGGCGGACACCTTCGCGGCCTACACGCCCCTGATGGGGTCGCGCGCGCCCGGCCACCACCACTGCCGACTGCACACCAACTGTTGCAACGCTAACGGTCCGCGCGGCTGGCTCTGCGTCCTCAACCGCGCGTTCACGGCGGATGGCGACGTGGCGACGCTTGACTTCTACATGAGCGGGCTCGCCGAGGCGAAGCTTCCCGCGTTGGGCGAGACGGCGCGCTTCCGCCTCTACACGCTCTACCCGCGTGAGGAGCGCGTCACGATCACGTGCGGAACGGAGAAGCCGCTCGCGTACACGCTCCGCCTCCGCATCCCGTCGTTCGCGGCGGGGGCATCGGTGAAGATCAACGGCAAGCCCGTGGACGCGAAGCTTCCCCCCGGCGGCTACTGCGAGCTGCGCCGCAAGTGGCGGAACGGCGAGATCGTGGAGCTGACGCTGCCGATGCCGGTGAAGATGCACCGCCTGCATGACCACGTGGCCTTCACGCGCGGGCCGGTGTGCCTCGCGCGCGACACGCGCTTCCACGACGGCGAGCTTGACGAGGAGGTGCGCGACTGGGCGGTGAAGGCGGAGGACCTGTCCGCGTTCCGCCTCACGCGCGCGGACGATCCCGCGATGTTCATGTCCGTGACGGGCATCCTGCCCATGGGCTCGCACGACGAGGACAAGGACCAGGAGTGCCACCCGCGCGCGGTCCACTTCACGGATTACGCCTCGGCCGGCAACGTCTGGCGCCCCGACAACCGCTACCGCGTGTGGCTGCCCGCCCTCATCCGCGGCCGCGAGTACTGACGGCCTCTTGCGCCGCGCGCGCGGGCGTGCTAGAATAGGCGCATGAGAAAACTGGCAATTGTGGCCGCCGTCGCGGCCGTGGCGCTCGCCGCGTGCGGCGGGGCGAAGCAGATCGGGTACATCGGCGCGAGCAGCGGCGTCAAGCCGAACGCGCTCAAGATCGTGGAGGTGGACGTCGAGACTGGCGAGATCGCCGTGCGCGGCTCGCTGCCCGTGGCGAACGCCACGTACATCGCCGTCAACCGCGCGCGGACGCGCCTCTACACGTCCCTCGCGGATCCGTCCGGCGAGAAGGGCAAGAACGGCGGCGTGGCAGTGTACGCGCTCGACAAAGATGGCAATCCCGCGCATCTCGAGACGCTCGCCACGGGCCATCCCGCGCCATGCCACCTTTCGCTCTCTCCCGACGAGAGAAAGCTCGTCTTTGCGGAGTACGGACGCGGCACGGCCGGCTGGGTGGACCTCAAGGCGGACGGCACGTTCGCGAAGGAGACGCTCATGGGGATCGTGTCGGAGGACCCGACAGGCCCGAGCAAGCCGCGCCAGGACCGTCCGCACTGCCACTGCGCGCGCGTGACGCCCGACGGAAAGTACATCTGCATCGTCGACCTCGGCACTGACCGCGTGAAGATCTATTCGGCGGCGACCGGCGCGTTCGTGCGCGACCTCGTCACCACGCCCGCCGGGGCCGGTCCGCGCCACATCACGTTCCATCCCAACGGACGCTTCGCCTTCCTCCTCTTCGAGCTCGAGAACTACGTGACGAGCTACAGCTACGAGGACGGCAAGTTCACGCCGATACAGCAGCACAAGCTCACGCCGGAGGGCTTCACCGACTTCTCCAAGGCCGCCGCCATCAAGCTCTCCGCGGACGGCAAGGAGCTATACTGCTCGAACCGCGGCCACGAGTCCATCGCCGTGTTCTCCGTCGACGCCGCCACGGGTACGCTCGCGCGCCGCGGCATCGTGAAGCTGCAAGGCGCCTTCCCGTGGGACTTCGAGATCATGCCCGCCTCAAGCGTTTTCGCGGTCGGGTTCCAGAAGGACGGCGTACTGCGCACGTACCGCTACGACGCCGCGGCCTGCACGCTTTCGCCGCTCGCCGAGGCGAAGGGCATGGGCTCGATCTTCTGCACCTGTTTCCTCCCCGTCTCCGGTTGCGGCACGTCCCCAGAAGCGAAAACGTTCGCGCTGCGTGCGGGCACGTGCAACGTGAGATACGACAACAAGGGCGACGACAAAGCCGGAAACGGCTGGAAGGACCGCAAGGGCGATCTCTTCGCCCTCATCCGCAAGCTGGACATGGATGTCTTCGGCATGCAGGAGGTGCACGAGAACCAGTGCCGCGACATCATAGACGGGCTGCCGGAATGGACGATTGTCGACGACTATGACGTGACGACGGCGGTCGCTTACCGGAAAAGCCGCTTCGACCTCGTCAAGAAGGGCGTGTTCTGGCTTTCGGAGACGCCCGACGTTCCGCGTTCCCTCGGCTGGGGCGCGAAGAATATCCGTCCGTGCCTGTGGATGATACTTTCGGACAAGGCGACGGGCCGCAGGTTCTGCTTCATCAACACGCATACCGACCACCGCGTTCCTCGTGCGCGTATCGAGGGCATGAAGCTCATCATGGAGCGCATGAAGACGTTCAGCGAGGGGCTGCCGATCGTGTTCGTCGGCGACCACAACTGCGGCCCGGCCACCGAGCCTGCCGCCGAGGCGCGCAAGTACCTGAAGGACGCCCGCGACATCTCGGAGGTGAAGGACCCCGGCCCGATCAACACGTTCCACGCCTGGGGGAAGATCAAGGACATCGACTGGCGGCGCTGCGACTACATCTACGTCTCCGACGGTATCCGCGTGAAGAGCTTCGTCACGCACGACGACAAGCGGCCGGGCCTTGACCGCTATCCCACCGACCACTACCTGCTCACGGCGGACCTTGAGTTTTGAGCTTTAGAGAATAAGGAAAGGAACAGATCATGTCGACGAACAAGAAATGCGAATGCGGCTGCGGAGCCGACACCGGTTTTCAGGCGCCTCTCAAGGCGCTCAACTTCCTGAGGGCGCACGCCCACGGGGCCGCGCAGACGGTCGCGGTGGCATGGGAGCGCGAGGACGGCCACGTCTACCGCTACGACCTGGCGATCCCCGCGCGCATCCATCCTGCGATGCTGCCCGGCGTCCGCCACCTGGTGGAGCGAGTGGCGAAGTTCGTGCTGTGGAGCGCCGGCGGCTGGAAGCTGTACCTCGCCGGCCCGGACGAGATCGTCAAGCCGGTCGCGAAGGCGTACACGAAGAAGGGCGCGCGTGCGTTCGACTACGAGTTCTTCAAAGACCTCTACGGACGCCCGATCGAGACGGCGATCCTGCCGCTCAGGAAGATGCCCGTCACGTGCGAGCGCGAGGTGGTGGTGAAGGGCAACACCAACGGCAACCGCATCGGCTTCGACCTCGGCGCGAGCGACTTCAAGATTTCCGCGCTCAAGCGCGGCAAGGTCGTGTTCTCCAAGGAGTTTCCCTGGGACCCGCGCAACCAGCCCGATCCCGAGTACCACTACGAGAAGCTCTCTGCCGGCCTCGAGGAGGCGGCGGTGGCGCTGGGCGGCAAGGTAGACGCCATCGGCGGCTCCACCGCGGGAACGCTCGAGGGCAAGCGGCTCGGCCCCGCCTCGCTCATCCGCGCGGTCCTAGAGAAGGCGCCGGAGAAGAAGGAGATCGCGCGCAACCTCTTCACGCGGATCGAGGAGGAGTGGCAGTGCCCGTTCGAGGTGTTCAACGACGGCGACGTGACCGCGCTCGCGGGCGCGATCGCGATGAAGCGCACGGGCATCCTCGGAATCGCGATGGGTTCCTCCGAGGCCGCGGGCTACATCAACCAGAAGGGCGCGCTCACTGGCCGCATCAGCGAGCTCGCGTTCGCGCCGGTGGACCTGAACCCGAACGCGGCGAAGGACGAGTGGAGCGGCGACGCGGGCGTCGGCGCGATGTACTTCTCGCAGCAGGCCGTGGACCACCTCGCGCGGCAGTTCGGCATGAAGTTCCCGAAGGCGATGAAGCTGCCCGAGCGGCTCAAGGTCGTGCAGGCGGCGATGGAGAAGCGCGAGGAGCTGGCGCTGCGCGTGTACCTGATGATAGGCCGCTACCTCGCGAATGCGGCGGCGTGGTACCATGAGTTCTACGACTACTCGAACCTCATGATCCTCGGGCGAGTGACCAGCGGCTTCGGCGGCGACATCATCCTCAACACGGCCCGCATGGGCCTCGAGGCGGTGGATCCGATGCTCGCGGAGCAGATCGACATATTCATGCCGGACGAGAAGGCGCGCCGCCTCGGGCAGTCCGTGGCCGCCGCGCAGATCCCGACGCTCTGACGCCGTCCGCCCCGACGGGCGAGAAAGGTAAAGATGAAGAGATTGGCAGTTGCCCTTGTCGCGCTTGCCGGCATGGCCGGCGGCGCGGCCTCCGCGCATCAGGGAACGCTCGGTTTCGTCGATCCGCTCGTCGGTACCGAGGGGAGCGGATCGCAGTACGGCGGGATGATGCCCTACACGGGCGTTCCGTTCGGCTCGTTCCACATGGTGCCCATGACCCGTCTAAACCGCGTCGGCCAGCTGAGCTTCAACTCTGCCGACGAGTCGCTCATCGGCTTCATTCTCACGCGCCAGCCCGCCATCTGGATGGGCGACTGGGGCGAGGTGCGCATACCGATCGAGCCGGCAAAGATCGAGAAGGCAGAGTACACTCCCTACCTCGGGCGCGTCACCGCGGGCGGCCGCACGTTCGAGTACACCGCCACGGCGCACGCCGCGTGGCTGCGCGGCAACATGCGGAACATCCGTCTCCTTGACGGATACTGCTCGAACCGCGACGACGAGAACCTCGGCTATCCGCTCCCCAACTTCAGGGGCTGGCGTTGCGTGAGGAACGTCAGGGGCGGGATGCAGATAGGCGTGTCGCTCATCTCGCTCGAGCAGGCACGGGCGAACCTCGAGAGGGAAATCGGCGGCAAGACGTTCGAGGCCGTGGTGGCCGAGACTAAGGCCGAGTGGGAGCGGTATTTCTCGCGCGTCGAGATCGATGCGCCGGACAACGTGAAGACCATCTTCTACACCGGCCTCTACCACACGCTCCTATATCCCCGGCAGATCGACGAGGCCGGACGCTACTACTCGGCCTTCGACGACAAGGTCCACGAGGGCACCATGTACAGCTGCTACTCGCTGTGGGACACCTACCGCGCCGAGCATCCGTGGCTGACGCTCGTCGCGCCCGAGCGCGTGGACGGCATGATGCAGGCGCTCCTCGAGATGTACCGCGAGGGCGGGTGGCTGCCGAAGTGGCCGAATCCGGGCTACACGGGCATCATGGTCGGCGCGCCTGCGGAGGTCGTGCTGGCCGAGGCGTACGCGAAGGGGTTCCGCGGGTTCGACCTCGCCCTCGCCTACGAGGCCGTGAAGAAGAACGCGACCATCCCGCAGAAAGGCGACGACGCGTGCGACTGGCGGGACAGGGGACAATTCGGGCGTACGCCGGAGACGCGCGGCGGGCTGAAGAGCTACATGGAGCGGGGGTACGTCTCGTGCGACCTCACGCGCGAGTCGGTGTCGCGCACGCAGGACTTCGGCCTCGCGGACTGCGCGGCGGCGATCCTCGCCGAGGCGACGGGGCACGGCGATGACGCCGCGGCGTTCCGCCGCCGCTCGAAGAGCTACACGAACCTATGGGACTCCGCCACGAGGAAGTTCCTGCCGCGCCGGTCCGACGGTTCGCTCGTGCCGCGCGACAGGCTGCGCAACCCGTACCACGACTACTGCGAGCAGTCGCCGGAGACGGGCGTCTGGGCCGTGCCGTTCGACACGGACGGCCTGGTCTCGCTGCTCGGCGGCAAGGCGGAGGCCGTCAGGCGGCTTGACGAGTTCTTCGACACCCTCTTCTGGGTGCCGGAGCGCGGCAACAGCTCCATCCACGGCAACGAGCCGTCGCACCACTGCGCCTACCTCTACAACCGCTTCGGCGCGCCAGAGAAGACGCAGCGGCGCGTGCGCGAGATCCTCACGCGCGCGTACTCCACGAACCGCAAGGGCTTCGACGGGAACGAGGACTGCGGGCAGATGAGCGCATGGTACATCCTTTCAGCGCTCGGCTTCTACCCGCTCGACCCCGCGAGCGGGGAGTATGAGCTCGGCTCGCCGCTCTTGAAGGGCGCGCGGCTCCGGATCAGCGAGCCGTATCCGCCGGCGACGCTGGAGATCCGCGTCAAGGGCTACGCGCCCGACCGCTGGCGCGTCCGCCGTGCGACGCTGAATGGCGTCGAGCTGAAGGACTGGCGTGTCCGCCATGCCGACCTCGTCAGGGGCGGCGTGCTCGAGTTCGAGATGGACGGCGCGGAATGAGAAGACCTGCTTGCATGCTTGCAGGGGAAGCGCAACGAAAGGCACAATGAGATGAACGCAACTTGCGAAAAGACGACGCGGCGCGGATTCCTCGCCGGAACGGCGGCGTTTGCCGCGCTGGGCGCGGCGGGATGCGCCACCAAGGCGGCCGCTGCCGCGGGCGCGCTCGATCCGGAGGCGATCGGCCTAATATCGGACATCCACGTGGGCCTGCCGCTCGCGCGGCAGAAGTACAAGACGATGCGCGACTATCCGCACCAGCCGGCCGCGACGCAGGCGCTCGTGCGCGAGATCCTCTCGCTGCCGCGCCCGCCGGCGAACGTGCTCTGCCTGGGCGACATCTCGCTGGCGTTCGGCGAGCCGGAAGACTACGATATCGCCGCCGAAACGCTCAAGCCGCTCATGGACGCCGGCATCAGGGTGACTTGCGCCATGGGCAACCACGACATCCGCGCGGAGTTCCTCAGGTGCTTCCCGGGATACGACACGGCGAGCAAGGTGCCGGGGCGGTTCGTCTCGGTGGTGAACACGCCGCATGCCGACTTCATCCTGCTCGATTCCCTCGTGGAGCCGGCCAAGCGCGGCAGCTACGGCGCCTGCACGAAGAAGGGACTAGGCAAGGAGCAGCTCGACTGGCTGAAGGACGCGATCGCCTCCGCCACGCGCCCGACGTTCCTCTGCTCGCACCATCCCGCGTCCGGGCTAGGCATCCCGATGTCAATCTACAAGAACAGGATCGTGCCCGGCTACCTGCACGGGCACACGCACCAGTGGACGACGGGCTACCTGCGCGGCGACTTCGACGAGAACGCGCGCATGCTGAGGGAGGTCGGCATCCCGACGTTGGGCTTCGAATGGGACGTGGGTTGGGGGCTCTTGCGCACGACGGCGAAGGGAGCGACGCTCCTCTGCAACGCCCGCGACTTCTACTACCCGCTGCCCAAGCCGAAGGCGGAGCGCCCAGCGGAGTGGGACATGCACGTGCGCGACTGGGCCGGCCGCACGATCGGCTTCTCGTTCGAGGCCTAGCGCGCCGCAAGCGTGTCCGCCCGATCGAGGTGGACCGTCGTTAGGAGACGGCGATCATCAGCGGATAGACGATCGCTGGCAGGAAGAGGGTGGAGTCGAGCATGTCGAGGAACCCGCCCATGCCGGCAGGCATGAAGGTGGCGGAGTCCTTGACGCCCACCTCTCGCTTGAAGCGGGACTCGATGAGGTCGCTGGCCGTGGCCACGAGCGCCGTGGCGGCGCCGATGGCGAGCGCGCGCGGGTAGGTGAGCGATTCCCAGGCGAGGATGTCGTCGGCCCAGCCGAAGTGGCGCGAGAGCCAGAGGAATACGGCCGCTGTGGCGGCGGCGAACAGCATCGAGCCAACGAGTCCCTCCCACGACTTCTTGGGCGAGATGGACGGGCACATCTTGTGCTTGCCGAACGCGACGCCGAACGCGAAGCCGCCGGTGTCGGAGAACTTGGCCATGGCGACCAGGGCGAGGAGCGTGTAGAGTCCGGCGCGCGAGGTCCACGCCTCGCCGCCCCAGAACCCGTGTCCGGTGTACTGCGTCGTCAGGAGGAAGAACGCGAGAAGGAACGGGACGTAGAAGAAACCCATCAGCGTGACGCCGATCGAGCCGATGGGGTTGGCGTAGCGGGGGTTGAACAGCACGAAGAGGCAGAGCAGGAGGAACGTCAGCAGCAGGGCGGGGATGAAGTAGAACACTACCGCGAAGAGGTCGGGGCTGAACCCGTACAGACCGGCGACCGATACGAACGCTCCGCCTGCGATGAGCCCGAACCACGTGACGGGCTGGTACTTCCTGGCCAGCTGGTAGAACTCCAGCTGCGCTAGGGTGGATAGGGCGAGAACGATCGGGAATATGCCGCGCAGAGGGCAATACAGGAAGAGAGCTATGATGCCGATGCCTACTGCGAGGCCAGAAAATGTTCGCTTAGCGATAGGGTTCATGTGTCCTTTCGGGGAAAATGCGGAGACATTATACCATAAAATCAGCAATCGCGTTTCACGACATAAGGGAACAGGGGAGAGGGGAGTTTTGGTAGAATTCCTATGAATTCTCCCTTGCCAATGCCAAGGACCGTGGCTGGCAGATGGAGATAGTCGCTTTTACGGGAAGGAAATCTGGCATGAAGAAACTGATGGCAATGGCGGCGGTTGCGACAATCGCAATCTCCACGGCGCGCGGCGACACGTACACCGTGGCGGAGGGCGAGACCCAGACGCTGGACAGCGTGACGAACACGACGCGCTTCACGAAGAGCGGCAAGGGCACGCTCGTCGTGACCGGCACGAATTCGCTCACGTCGCTGACGTCCTCGGGCGGCACGCTGAACTTCCACGGCGGCGAGACGACGATCTCCGGCGCCGGGTCGAGCGGCGCCTACGGGGACGCGGCCTTCGTCAACAACGGCCAGGAGCTGATCGTCGACGGCGGCGCGACCGTGAAGATCACCGGCGGCGCGTACGCCCACTCGAACAACGGCATCTTCCTCGTCACGAACGGCACGTTTGACGCGACGGGTCTCGGCAACGACCTCATGAACGGCTTTACGGGAACGTTCCCGTCGTCGCGGATCGTCATCAACGACGGCGGCGTGGTGAAGGCCGGGCAGTTGCGGGTCGCCGGCGCAGAGGCGGCCACGGCGGCCAAGAAAGAGTATTTCAGCATCGACCTGAACGCGGGCGGCGCGCTGTATGTCAAATCCTTCTGGGAGGACAACGGTTCGCGCTACGGGCGCATCAACTTCAACGGCGGCGTGCTCCATCCGACCGCCGCCGTGGCGCTCTTCAATGACGGCATTTCCAACAAGACGTGGGCCGACAGCCTCGTCACGCCGACCGTGCTGGAAGGCGGATGCCACATCGCGCTGAGTGCGAACGTAACCGTCGCTCCTGCCTTCATCAGCGGCGTTGGCGAAGGGGAGACGGACGGCGGACTGCACGTCAGCGGCAACTCCTCGGTGCTCTACTGGCGCGCGAAAAACTCCACCTACAACGGCGGCACGTGGCTGGAGGGCAGCGGCATCTTTGCGCTGAACGGCGCTTACGGCGACTCAAGCCTTGGCGCGTTGCCCGCGACGCCGGCCACCAACATCTGGATCATGAGCGGCCACACGCTCTTCAGCGAGGGCGGCACGATGAGCATCCACTCCAACCGCATGATCTTCGTCCAGAGCGGCAAGACGTTCTACACCGGCTCGCAGGGGCGTCTCGTCATCGGCGGCGAGATCAAGACCGAGCCGAGCCCGGGCCTCGACTACACGACGAACAACCTGTTCCAGGTGCGCGGCGACTGGGCCGGCACGGTGGTCATCGGTCCGGGCGAGGGGATCACGAACAACCTCGGGCGGATGTACGTCGGCGCCGGCCTGGAGGTGACGAACGGCGTGTTCCGCCTCGCGGCGGGCGGCCAAAAGATGGGCGGCCACAGCCTCGTCGAAATCTTGAACGTCACGGGCAACGGCTCATCCTTCAGCAACACGAAGGGGCATCTGAAGCTGACGGCCGGCGAACTGTACTCGACGCAGAACAACTACTCCGAAGTCAGCAATTACGGGCACGTCGAGGTCGTGGGCGGCAGGATCAACACGCCGAACAGCCATTGGCTGATGGGTTTGACGGGGCCTTCCAAGCTCTCCGTGTCGAATGGCGGCGAGTTTGTGGTGGGTGAGTTCCGCCTCGGGCAGACCAAGGCCTGCAAGAACGAAATGAACCTCGGCAAGGGCGGCGTGATCCGTCCGAAGAAATTGCTCCTTGAGTACGGCAACGATCAGGACGTCACGTTCAACTTCGACGGCGGGCGCTTCCAGTCGAACGTTGCGGATGACGCGTACAGCACGCTTTTCTACGCGTCTACGCACGCGAAGTGGGACGGCGTGAACTTCTACGTGCGCGAGGGCGGCGCGGTGCTGGATTCGTCGTTTGGGAAGCATGTCTGGTGGGCGCGTCCGCTCGTCAGCGGCGCCGAGCACGACGGCGGCCTGACCTGCGTCATGGGCAAGAACAAGGACGTGGTGCTGTGCGACAAGGCGGCCCCCTGCTCCTACAACGGCCCGACGCGAACGGTGTTTACCACCGGCACCAACTTCGGCAGCCTGCAATGCCGCGTGGCGGACGTGCTCCCGGGCACGACGACTCTCCAGATCGGACCCCACACGCAAATCGGATTCAACAGCAGCTGGAGCTCCGGCCACGACCTCGACCAGACCGTCGCCCGCGTGGAGGGTCTCGGCAACGTCGTCTATTGCACGAAGCTCGTCGTCACGAACGGCATCGCGGCCGTATTCGACGGCACCTACGGCACGCTCACGTTCGGCAATGCCTGCTCGCTCGCCGGCGATTACACGATTGTCGGCAACACGAACGGCTGCGGCTGCGTGAAGTTCAACCAAAAGCAGGACGTCTCGAGCCTGTCGCTCGCGTTCGCGGACGTCGAGAAGATGGACTCGCACGCGCGGAGCAGCCACTACAAGATCGTGGATGCGCCCAACGGCATCACGGGCACGTTCGGCCTTGCGGCGGACTGGCCGATGAACTGGGCGGTGAAGTATGCCGCCGACGGCAAGAGCGTGTACGTGTACCACCAGAACGGCACGCAGCTCATTTTCCGGTAGGGGACAGAAAAGAAAGGTGGATCAACCGTGGAAGTCGTCAAATGGTATCTGGCGCATGCCAGGGTGCTTGTTCCGACGGTTTGCGCCGTCATGAGCATTGCGACGTTCGACGCTTGCGCGGAGGACACGAAATCGGCGCCGATAGGCGTATTCGATTCGGGGCTGGGTGGCCTCACCGTCCTGGAACGCCTGCTGGACGTGGACCAGGCAGACAACGCCACCGGCCTCTACGGGCCCGACGGCGTGCCTGACCTGGCGCGGGAATCGTTCGTCTACCTAGGCGACCAGGCGAACATGCCGTACGGAGACTATTCGGCGGAAGGCAAGAGCGACTACCTGCGCGAGCTCATCATCAAGGACGCCAAGTTCCTGCTTGCCACAAACTTCTACCGGTCGGCCGAGGAGCGCGTGCCTGGCGGACGCAAGCGGCGCGTGAAGATCATCGTCATCGCCTGCAACACCGCGACGGCATGGGGACTCGCCGACGTGAGGCGGTACCTCGAGTCCATCGGCGACGGCACCAAGGTCGTTGGCGTGATAGAGGCCGGCGTCCGCGCCGCGCTCGACCAGATCGTCGGCACGTCCGCAAGCGGCGCGCGGAAGGGGATGACTCCGTTTGCCGTCGGCGTGATGGCCACGCCCGGCACGATAGCCTCTGGCGCTTATGCCCGCACTATCCGCGCGGAGCTTGCCGCGCGCGGCGTCGCGGCGGATGTGCCGGTGCTCGATCAGGGTTGCGCAGGGCTGGCCGACGCCGTGGAGGCGGGTTCGCCCGACGCTGACGCCATCGCCAGCTCGAATCTCGTAGCGCTCGTGGAGCGGCACCGCGATTCCGGCTCCAAGGTCCCGATAAGGGCCATCATCCTCGGCTGCACGCACTACCCGTTCGTCCTGAACGCGCTGAACCGCACCTTGGCGGAGCTGCGCGCGAAGGGCGCGCCCCTCTCGGAAGATTTCCGCTTCGTGGACCCGGCGTACTACACGGCGGCGGAATGCCATCGGATACTGCGCGAGTCGGGGCGGCTCTCGGCGACGGCGCAGCGTGAGACGTCGATGGCGTTCCTCTCGGTGGCCAACCCTGAGCTGCCGGCGGAATGCCTCACTGTGGACGGACAGCTGACGCGCGCGTTCAAGTACGGCCGCCCCGTGGGGTCGGACGCCGTGACGACCAAGCCCGTGCCGTTCACGCGAGCGCGCTTCGGCGATGCGGTGTTCGCGAACATCGGGCGGCTTTTGCCTCGCACCGCCGCGCTGCTCTCCAGGTAACCATCGTCTTCAAGAGGAAAGGACAAGAAGAGAATGAACAAATACGCAAACGTGCTCGTGCTGGCGATGGCGTTGGCTTGTGCAGCTCCTGCGGCGCAGAACGCGCTGCCCGACCTGAGGGACATCCGCCTCGACGGCTACGTCGGCACGCGCATGCGCAGCTGCATCGAGAACCACGTTGTGAAGACGGATGGCGTCTACCTCACCGATCCCTACCGCTGGCGCACGGAGAAGGTGTACTGGCAGACCGAGTTCTGGGGCAAGTACATGCACTCGGCGGCGCCGTTCGCGCACATGACGGGCGACGCGCGGCTGCGCGCGAACATCGAGGCGTCCGTCGCCAACCTGCTGCCGTCGCAGCTGCCCGACGGCTATCTCGGCAACTACCGCGAGGACGCTCGCTGCGGCAGCGGCTGGGACGTGTGGGGATGCAAGTACACGATGCTCGGGCTCCTGTTCCACTACGACCTGACCGGCTCGAAGGCGTCTCTCGACGCGGCGGCGCGCCTCTGCGACTACCTGCGCGGCGTGTTCGGCCCGGGCAGGCGCGACATTGTCAAGAGCGGGCAGTACAAGGGCATGCCGTCGTGCAGCGTTCTGGAGCCCGTGGTGTGGCTATACAGGCGCACGAAGCGCCAGGAACACCTCGAGTTCGCGAAGTACATAGTCTCGCAGATGGACGAGCATCCAGACGGGCCGCACCTCATCCGCGACGCGGGGGTTCCGGTGGCGGCGCGCACGCCCGACGCGAAGAAGGGGTACGAGGGGCAGAATCCGGGCCTCAAGGCGTACGAGATGATGAGCTGCTACCAGGGGCTGCTGGAGTACTACGAGGCTACCGGCGACAGCCGCTGCCTCGATGCGGCCGTCAAGACAGCGGAATCTATCGTCGCCACCGAAGTGAACGTCTGCGGCGGATCGGCCTGCGTGGAGCACTGGTATTCCGGGCGCGTGCGCCAGAACCGTCCGTACATGCGCCTGCAGGAGACGTGCGTGCTGACAACGTGGATGCGCCTGTGCGCGAAGCTGCTGGCGATCACGGGCGAGAGCCGCTGGGCGGACGAGCTGGAGAAGACCTTCTACAACGCCTATCTCGGCGCGCTGCATCCGGACGGCTCGAAGTTCGCCACCTATTCGCCGCTGTGCGGGTTCCGCTCGTTCGGGCAGTACCACTGCAAGATGCACACCAACTGCTGCAACGCGAACGGTCCGCGCGGATTCGTGTCCTTCCTCGAGAGCTATCTCCACGCGCGCGGGGACGAGGTGTACATGAACTTCTTCTGCTCCGGCAAGATGGCCATCTCGCTGCGGTCCGGCGAGAAGGTGACGTTCGAGACCTTCACGCTCTATCCCGAGCGCGGAGGCGTGGAGATATGGAACCGCACGGAGAAGCCGACTGACTTCACGCTGAACATCCGCATCCCGGCGTGGAGCGAGAAGACGACCGTGAAGATCAACGGAAAGCCGGTGGCGGACGTCAAGCCCGGCGGCTATCTCGCCCTGAAGCGCGAGTGGAAGATGGGCGACGCCGTCGTGATCGACTTCGACATGACGTGCCGCGCGCACGAGCTGGACGACTACGTGGCCTTCACGACTGGACCGATCGCCCTCGCGCGCGACATGCGCTTCCGCGACGGAGACATCGGCGAGTTCGTCCGCATCAAGGAATTCAAGCCGGAAGGTCCTGTGCCGGGCGCGATGCCGGTGCGCGTGCTGGCCGAGGACATGTGGATGAACTGGGCGCTGCCCCTGCCGATGGGCGCACACCGCGAGAGCATGGAGAAACGTCTCCCGGACATGGTGCGTTTCTGCGACTACGCGTCCGCAGGCGGCACGTGGGACTCCTCGTCGAGCTACCGCGTGTGGCTGCCGCTCGAATGCTTCAAGCCGGCCAGTCCTGTCGCCCGGGGCGCGTCGCGCTAGCGGTCAGAGCGCCAGGCGGAGGGTGGATTCGCGCGCGGGGCCGATGGAGAGGATGCCGAGCTTCGCGCCCGACAGCTCCACGAGGCGGTCCACGTAGGCCTTCGCTTTCGGCGGAAGGTCCTCGATGCGGGTGATGTTGGACGTCTCGCACAGCCAGCCGTCCATCTCCTCGTAGACCGGCTTCACGCGGGCGAGCTCGCGGGCGGTGGACGGCATCGTGTCGATGCGCTTCCCGTCCAGCTCGTAGGCGACGCAGATCTTGATCTTGGGCAGGGTGTCCAGCACGTCGAGCTTCGTGAGCGCCCAGAAGTCGACGCCGTTCACCTGCTGCGAGTAGCGGGCGATGACCGCGTCGTACCAGCCGGTGCGGCGCGGGCGCTTCGTGACGGCGCCGAACTCGTGTCCGCGCTCGGCCATGGTCTTGCCGTCGGGGTCCTGCATGTCGACGGCGTTGTAGAGCTCTGTCGGGAAGGGGCCTTCACCCACGCGGGTGGTGTAGGCCTTGACCACGCCCACGACGCAGCCGATGTCGCGCGGGGAGAGTCCGGAGCCAATGCACGCGCCGCCGGCGGTGGGGTTGGAGGAAGTGACGAAGGGGTAGGTTCCGAAGTCGATGTCGAGCATCGTGCCCTGCGCGCCCTCGAGGAGGATGGACTTGCCGGCGGCCTTGGCGTCGTGGAGGTATGCGACCGTGTCGCGGACGTACGGCGCGAGGCGCTCCTTGGCGGCGGCGTACGTGGCGACGATCTCGTCGGCGTCGAGCTGCCCGCCCTTGACCGTGCAGCCGGGGATGACGAGATCCTCGTCCTTGGCGTGCAGCTCGCGCAAGCGCTCGTTCGTCTCTACGACCTGTTCGCGGACGCGGTCGAGGAAGTCGTCCTGGAGCATGTCTCCGCAGCGGAGGCCCGAGCGGCCGACCTTGGCGGCGTAGGCGGGGCCGATGCCGCGGCCCGTGGTGCCGATCTTCTTGCCGACGGGGCGCGCGGCCTCCTCGGCCTTGTCGAGCGCGCGGTGGTAGAGCATCACCATCTGGGTGCGGGAGGAGATGAAGAGGCGGCCCTTGGGCTCGACGCCGGACGCGCGGAGCTCCTCGATCTCGCCGATCAGATCGAGCGGGTTCATGACCACGCCGTTGCCGATGACGCACGTCTTCGTCGGATGGAGGATGCCGCTAGGCACGAGCCGCAGCACGCGCTTCTTCCCTTCGGCGATCACGGTGTGGCCCGCGTTCGACCCGCCCTGGTAGCGGACGACGATGTCGGCCTTGTCGGTCAGCACGTCTATGACCTTCCCCTTGCCCTCGTCGCCCCACTGCGACCCGATAAGAATCGTATTCATCTAGCCTGTACTCCTTGACGCCCGTAATTATACCATATATCCGCCGTTCGCGCCCGTCCCGAATTTTCCGGAGAGTTCTCCTGATGGGCGGGGCGGCATGGTATAATATGGGGACATCCGAGGAACAGAAGACATGATCTGCAACACGATACTCGACGCGATGGGCCATACTCCGCTGGTGCGGCTCAACCGCATGACGACACCCGACATGGCGGAAGTGCTGGTGAAGTTCGAGGCGCTCAACGTGGGCGGCTCGATCAAGACCCGCACCGCCTACAACATGATCCGCGACGCCGAGGCGCGCGGACTGCTGAAGCCGGACTCCGTCATCGTCGAGCCGACTAGCGGCAACCAGGGCATAGGCCTCGCGCTCGTCGGCGCCGTGAAGGGCTACAGGACCGTGATAGTGATGCCGGACAGCGTGAGCGAGGAGCGGCGCAAGCTCGTCCGCCACTACGGAGCCGAGGTCGTCCTCGTGCACGACGCGGGCAACATCGGCGATGCGATCGCCGAGTGCTGCGCCATCGCCCAGCGCATGGCGAAGGAGAACCCCAAGGTGTTCGTGCCCGAGCAGTTCTCAAATCCTGCGAATCCGGCGGCGCACCGCCACGGCACGGCGCTCGAGATCATGGAGCAGGCTGCCCGTCCGATCCACGGCTTCTGCTCCGGTGTCGGCACCGGCGGCACGCTTAGCGGCATCGGCGAGGTGCTGAAGGCGCAGAACCCCGGAATCGAGATCTGGGCCGTGGAGCCGCAGAACGCCGCCATACTCGCTGGCGGCACGGTTGGCACGCACCTCCAGATGGGCATCGGCGACGGACTCATCCCCGACAACCTGAACACGCAGATATACTCGCACATCTGCGTCGTCACCGACGACGAGGCGCTAGGCTGTGCTCGCGACCTCGCGTCCAAGGAAGGCTTGCTTGCGGGCATTTCCGCCGGCACGAACGTATTCGCCGCCCTCAAGCTCGCGAAGCGCCTGGGTCCAGGCAAGACTGTCGTCACCGTCCTGCCGGATACGGCCGAGCGCTACTTCTCCACCCCTCTCTTCGACGAGCCGGACGCGCGCTAGACGGCCTCGCGGATCAGGCGCTTGACGACGAGCTGGCGGAAGGCGGGCGAGAGAGACGTGAAGTAGGCGCTGAAGCCGGTCACGCGTACGATGAGGTCGGGGTGGCGCTCCGGGTGCGCATGCGCGTCCAGGATCTCGTCCGCGTCGACTATGTTGATGTTGATCAGCGTGCCGCCGAGGTTGAAGTGCGCCTCCATGAGCGCCATGAGCTTCTCCACGGCGTGGTCGGAGTGGACGAATCCGAGGTCGAGCTCCAGCTGCCACGGCGCGGTGTTGCCGTAGCCGGGCTGCACCTCGGCGACGGCGCGCGCCATCGCGGTGAGCGCGCCGTCCTTGCGGAAGCCGGGATTGGGGTTCGCGCCGTGCGAGATGGCCTCGCCGGCCTTGCGTCCGTTCGGAGTGGCGCCTACGGTGCGCCCGAAGCGGAGGGTGTCGGCCCACGAGAACCAGCCGGGGATCATCTTGAAGCCCTTGGGCGTGGTGTGGTTCGCCACCTCGTCCACGAGGACCTTGGTGAGCCACTTCGCCCAGCGGTCGGCGCGCGTACCGCCGTGGCCGTAGCGGTCGGAGGCGAGAAGGAGCTTCTGGATGCGCTCGCCATCGTCGCCGGCGAAGTCGCTCGCTAGCGCGGCGGCGAGCTGGTCCCAGGTGAGGGCCTTCTCGTCCTGCACGCGCTGCTCGACTGCGGCGAAGGAGTCGGCCACCGTGCCGAGCCCGGCGCCGTCGCAGGCCATGTTGTAGTACATCGCGCCGCCGTGGGAGACGTCCTGGCCTTTCTCGATCGGCCCGTGCGAGAGAAGGTTCAGCATCAGCTCCGGCTCGTTCAGGTACTGGTGGTCGAGGTGGAAGTCGATGCCGTCCATCACCGTCTTGAAGGCGATGCGGAAGTGCTTGAGGTAGTTCGCCTCCAGCTCCGCGAGGGAATGCGACTCCCCGAACGCCACCTCGAACACCTTGGCGATGTTGATCTTGACGACGTCGTTGAGCGTGTACTCGAGGCCGGGCAGGCTCATCCAGTTGCAGCCGACCGCGATGCGGCGGCGGGCGAGGGAGGCGTCGTAGCCGTTCTTCATGAAGCCCTCGACGAGGGCCTTGTCGCCGGAGAAGCGCGGATAGCCGAGCTTGTTCTCGAGCAGGATCTCTACGCCGCGGCGGAAGAGCGCGCGGTCCATGCCGTCCCACACGCGGATGGTGAGGTTGCAGCTGGCCTTGAGCTTCGCGGCCGCCTCCAGGATGATGTAGCTCATGCGGGAGGTCTGGTCCTTGCCTTCGCCGTCGGGACCGCCGAGCTGGTAATAGTGTGGGTCGTTCAGCAGCAGGCAGAAGCAGTAGAACTCGGCGTCTGCGTCCGTGATGCGTCCGGCGGCGAGGTCGCGCTCGTAGTATGGGCGCAGCAGCTCGTCGAGCTGGCCGCCGGCGCCGTCGCGGTTGTACGTGCGGCTGACCATGTTGAAGATGGCGATCCACTGCACGACCTCGCGGAGGGTCTCCGGCGGCTGGTCCACTAGCTTCAGGCAGATGCGGGCCATCTCGGCGAGGTTGGCGCGTCGCGCGGGATCGTCCTCGCTCATCGTGCGGTCGGCAGCGGCCTCGCCGAGGCGGCGCGTCCAGGCCTGCACGCCGAGGATAGCCTGCTCCTCGGCGTCCATGAGCTCGACGGCGTAGGCTGCATCTTCGGCGGCGAGAACGCCGCCAGCACAGAACTTGAGGCGCGCCGCACGCACCTTCTCCAGCAAACCGCCCCAGCCGAGGTCGAGGCCGATCTGGTAGTCGGGCGCGAAGTGGGCGTCCTTGCCGATGCCGGTGGTGATGTCGTACTTCTTCTGGAGCGGTTCGAGGTGCGAGTAGTCGAAGGCGAAGTTCGAGCGCGAGAGCTGATAGCCGAGGCGCATGCGCGAGAGCATGAACATCCAGCGGCCGGCGATGGCGTCGTCCGGGTCGATGTAGAGCGGGTGGTGCTCCATGAGCCAGCGGAAGTTCATGGCCCAGGCGCGCGGACCGGAGAACTGTCCGGTGGCGTCGCGCACGGGCAGGTCGGCCTTGAACGATTCCGGAGGCAGGACGAGCCCATAGTCGTCCTCGTCGCGAAAGCCGAGCTTGGACAGCTTCTCGCGTGTCTGTGCGTTCTTGCGCGCGGTCAGGCGCGCCATCTGCTCTGCATATGAATTTTCTTTCATGACAGTTGGTAGTTTGTGTTCTAGAAGCTTATTGCGTTTGCGCCAGGAGCGAGGAGACGTGTGGCGCCGCGCCACTTGAACGTGGTGGGCAGTTTCTCCGGCACGGTGACGGTGCCGCGTACCGCGTCGCCATCAAAATGAAGGTCGACCGAGACCGCGCCGCGCGGCGTGGGCACGGACGCATCGATCCGCTTGAGGCCGCCAGGGCATGGCGCGATCTCCGCCGAGGCGAAGCCGGCGGAGGTTGGACGTATCCCGGCGAGTCCCGTCCGGAAGTGGTAGAGCGGATGCGCGCCCCAGGCGTGGCAGTCGCTCCGCGCGTCGCCTGGCGCCTCCAGGGGCGTCTTGAGGTCCTGCTTCGCGAAATCGCGCCAGAGGTCAAGTCGCTTCAGGAAAAGGTCGCCACGTCCAAAGCGGAAATACGTCTCGAAGAGGTAGTGCGAGAAGTAGACCGTGCACCGCGCGAGATCACCCGATGAAACAAGCCCCTCGAACGTGCGCTTTGCTCGGTCGGGCGGTAGGGCGTCCGCGAGGATCGCGAGGCACTGCGCGTGTTCCGAGAAGCGATCCTTGGCCGCCGTGTCGGCTACCAGCCCTCGCGCCTCGCACCAGAACGCCGCGTTGATCCGCTGCGCGAGTGCCTCGGCGCGCCGCCGCCACCGTGCCGCTATCTCCGTTTCGCCGATCGACGCCTCCACGAACGCCGCGCTCCGAAGCGCAAGGAGATACAGCAGGTTCTCGCACGCCGATCCGCCGCCGTTGAAGCCGCCGCCCGGCGAGACGCCGAAGTTCCATTCCGGCACCCAGTCCATGAAGCTCCACCCCGGGAGATTGCGCACAAGTCCATCGGCGCCCACGTGCGCCTCGATTCCGAACAGCATCTTGCGCACCGCCGGCATGCGCGCGCGAACCCATGCCGCGTCGTCGCGCCAGAGCGCGGCGTCACCCAGCATCAGCGACCACAGAAGCGAATACGTGGTCGACTCCTGGAGCCATGTTGTGGGATAGTTCATCGACACGCGTCCGTCGTCGCGCTGCGACATCTCGAAGAGACGGAACCCCTGGCGCGTGAGGCGTCCGTCGGCGGAAAGGGCAGAGGCGACGAGCATCTGTAGGCGCGTGTCGCCGCCATACATCTGCTGTTCGTAGTACGGGCAGTCGAAGTACATTTCGTGCATGCACATTTCAAGGCCGCGGCGGCACAGTTGTTCCACGCCCGCGATGGTCGGATCGTCACAGGCGAAGCGCCCCTCAACCGCGAGCGGGTAGCGCGTCTCGACGAGCCGCACGTCCTCCAGCGTCAGCGGCTCGTCTGCCGTCTCGATCTCGATCTGGCACCATCGGCCGCACCGCCACCAGGGAGTGGAGAAGGTCGCCTGAAGGCGACCATCAGGACAGAATAGATCCTTGAAGCCGTAGAAGTACTTGTCCTCCCACTTCGCGCGGCTCGTCGTGCCTTTCCGCTCCTCAGATGCAAGCGTGTGCCAGTCGAAGCAGTCGCCCGTGTAGAGCGACTCCGCCCAGCCCCACGCGATCTTCGCGCCTTTGCCGCCGCTCGTGGACAGTTCGGGGTATGCGCACCAGTAGTCGCCCAAGTCCCAGAGGATGCGCCGTTTAGTGTGCGGCGGGATCGTCACCTTCCCTTTGCCCGCAAGCAGGGCGTTCGCTTCCGCGACGGCGGGATGCGCGGCGGCGGA
>CACWSW010000079.1 GCA_902763655.1 uncultured bacterium | reverse complement strand
AGTGTCATGAGAAGGATTCTGACGGTTGGAGCGTGCCTTGCCGGGATGGCGTGTGGTGCGCGCATTGCCACGAGCGACCTTGCGGACGCGGGGCGCGAGACGAAGCCAATGCGTACCGAGGCGAACTCGCAGGTGGTGCTGGAGAAGGAGATGTCGGCCGACTTCGTGGTCGTGGGCGGCGGGCTTTCGGGCATCTGCGCGGCCATCTCGGCCGCGCGGCACGGCACCAAGACGGTGCTTGTGCAGGACCGTCCGATGCTCGGCGGGAACTGCTCCAGCGAGATGCGCATGGGCATCATGGGCGCGCACGGCGACGACAACAAGGAGGCAGGCATCCTCGAGGAGCTGCAGCTCAGGAACTTCTACTACAACCCGCTGATGCGCTACACGCTGTGGGACGACGTGATGTACGCGACCGTGGTGGAGGAGAAGAACATAACGCTGCTCCTTAACACGTCTGTGGACGGTGTCGAGATGGACGGCGGACGGATAGCGGCCGTGAAGGCCTGGAACGGGAACGCGTACACGCGGTGGAAGATACGCGGCAAGCTATTCGCCGACTGCAGCGGCGACGGCATTCTGCGGCTGTCCGGCGCTAAGTTCCGCATCGGCCGCGAGTTCCCCGAGGAGTTCGGCGAGGACTACACGCAGGTCGGCGGCGACCACAGGACGATGGGCAACTCTATCCTGCTCCAGCTGCGCAAGACCGAGGAGCACCATCCGTTCCACGCGCCGTCGTGGGCGTACAAGTTCACCGACGAGGACTTCGTGAACGACAAGCCTCCGAAGGAAAAGAAGAAGTACTACTCCTACAAGCGCCTCTATCCCGAGAACAACAACTTCTGGTGGATCGAGTTCGGCGGAAACATCGACACGATCGGCGACGCCAACCTGATCCAGTACGAGCTGAAGCGGATCGCCTACGGCGTGTGGGACTACATGAAGAACCACCCCGACGGCCGCTGCAAGAACTACGACCTGGACTGGATAGGCTCGCTGCCAGGGAAGCGCGAGTCCACGCGCTTCGTAGGGCCGCACATCCTCACGCAGCACGACGTCATGGCGGGAGGCCACTTCGAGGACGTGGTGGCCTACGGCGGATGGTCGCTTGACGACCACCATCCCGACGCGTTCTGGAAGGTGGGCCATCTCAGCGAGCACCACAAGTGCCCGTCGCCGTTCGGCATCCCGTTCGACTGCCTGTACTCCGTCAATGTGCCGAACCTGATGTTCGCCGGGCGCGACATCTCCTGCACGCACATGGGCCTCTCGTCGCTCCGCGTGATGGCGACGTGCGCCACGATGGGACAGGCGGTCGGCACGGCGGCGGCTATCGCGCTGCGCGACGGGCTTGACCCGGCGGTCGTGCGCAAGGATCGGATCGCCGAGCTGCAGGACACGCTCGAGGACGACGACTGCATGCTGCCGTACAGGTGGAGGAAGGTATCGGCGCTCACGCGCGCCGCGACGGTCGCCCCTGCGAACGAAAACCTGCGCAACGGCATCGACCGCAAGTGGAAGAAGGCGGACAACGGCGTGTGGGTGAAGGCCGGCGACGAGACGCTAGTCTATTCGTGGGCGTCGCCCCAGCGCGTTTCCGGGGCGCGTATCGTGTTCGACTCCAACATGACGTTCACCGGCAAGCGGATGCTGAAGCTGGAGGCGGAGCATGGGCGCAGGCCGATGCCGAAGATGCTCGCGAAGGGATTCCGGATTGACGCGCGGGTCGGCGGCGAGTGGAAGACGGTGTTCGCGGACGACCTCAACATCATGCGTTTCCGCAAGGTGTCGTTCCAGCCGGTTGACGCGGACGCGCTTCGTCTTGTCGTGACGGAGGCGTGGGGCGGCGCGGGCGAGAAGGCCCACGTCTTCGCCCTTGACGCGCTGTGAGCGAAGGCGTTGTGGTATAATTTCTCAAGAGCAAAGGAATTACAGAATGAAAAACGGATCTTACTTCGGGAAGAGAATGGTTAGCGCCTCGTTGGCCTGCTGCGCCATCATGGCTTCTGTCGCCGTGTTCGGCGACACGGCGTTCAAGGCCGGCGAGTGGGACGTGGCGTTCGATGCCGAGGGGACGACGCTCAAGCTGACGCATCGTCCGTCGAGCATCGAGGTTGGCGGCGAACTCGCGTTCCAGGGGCCGGAGAAGGCCACTGACGCGGCGGCGGATCCGAAGGCCGACTGGAAGGTCGGCGACTCGCGCGACGGGGTGCCAAACCGCCTTGCGGTGATCGACCGCAACAACGATGCGCAGGGCTACATAACGTTCCAGCCCAACGGCGCGATGCTGGACATGCTAGTATACCACCGCACGGCACTGGCCTACAGGGGACAGCTCTCGTTCAGCGGCGAAATCCACGGAAGGGCGGACGCGTTCGCGGCCAGCACCGTGCCAATCCCCGGGGAGCGCGTGCTGCAGCTGTCGTCTGGCCCAGTGGATTCCGCGCTCTTCGACACGCTGTTCTCCCCTAGCCGCGACGAGGCGTTCCAGATTCTCGCGCCAGGCGGGGCGCTGCTGGAGTCCGGTGCGCCGGGCACATGGTCGTTCTCCGTGTACGCGGACATCAGCGCGCCGGAGTCGGCGAGGATCCGCCTCAACGTCGAGCGCGACTACTACCGCAGCCGCTGGGTGCCGTACTACGCGCCGATCGACCGCAAGCGCTGCCCGCGCGCGCCGACGGGCTGGATGAGCTGGAACATCTACTTCGACCAGGCCGGCTCGAAGGAGAACCTTGACGAAGCGCGCCTCGGCGCGAAGTACCTCAAGCCGTTCGGGCTGGAGATATGGTCGATCGAGTCGTGGCAGGACAACTCGCCGAAGCTGCCTGTCTCCAACTTCCACAACATGAACCTGGAGTACTACAAGCCTCAGTTCCCCGAGGGCATGAAGTGGCTAGCCGACGAGATCCGCAAGCTCGGCTTCAGGCCCGGCCTCTGGATGGCGCCGTTCGGCACGGGCAGCACGAACTTCTACAACGAGCACAAGGGCTGGTTCCTGCACGGCAAGGACGGCAAGCCGCTCTCGTGCTGGAACGGCAGGTTCACGCTCGATCCGACGGTGAAGGACGCGCGCGACCATCTGCGCGACATCTTCCGCACGGCCTCGCGCGACTGGGGCTACGAGTTCTTCAAGATCGACGGCATGTCCGGGCGCGGCGCGGGCTACTGCGCGCACAAGTACGAGCGGCCGGAGGTGAGGGCATGCTTCGCGGACCCGTCGTGCCCCAACCCGTTCGAGCTGTGCGTGAAGGCGTTCCGCGAGGGCATCGGGGACGATCGCATCTTCCTCGCCTGCCAGGGGCATTTCACCGGCGCGGAGGCGGCGTACGCGGACGCGAGCCGCACGGGGGCGGACATCGTCCATCCCAACCAGCCGGTCAAGTGGGCGAACCTCATGCTCCAGGCGCGCTGCACCATAAACCAGATATTCACGCACAACATCGTGTTCTGGGCCGATCCTGACTGCATGATGATCAGCCAGGACGCGCTCGGCATCGAGCAGGCTCGCGTGGAGGCGACGGTGATCGCGCTTCCAGGCCAGCAGATGTTCGCGGGCGACAAGTTGGGCGAGCTGGCGCCCGACCGCATCAGGCTCCTCCAGCAGTCGCTTCCCGTCTGCGACGTGCGCCCGGGCAACCTCTTTCCGCAGTTCGGCCATCTGCCGATCTGGAACCTGGGCGTGAAGCGCCCGTTCGGCTCGTGGCACGTGGTGGCGCTGTTCAACTGGGAAGAAGAGCAGGCGGAGGTGGGCTTCGACTGGAGCGAGATCGGCGAGGCGGCCGACCAGCAGTTCGCATGCTGGGAGTTCTGGACCGAGACTTGGCATGGCGTCAACGAGGAGCGCTTCACGATGCAGGTGCCGCCGCGCAGCGTGCGCCTGATCGCGATGCAGCCGTACGCGGCGCATCCGCAGTTCCTCACGAGCGACCGCCACATAACGCAGGGCGGCGTGGAGCTGAAGGGGCAGAAGTGGGCGGAGGACGTCCTGACCGTGACGCTCAACGTGATCGGCGGATTCCCGATGACGGCGCGGTTCTTCGTGCCAGATAGCTTCTCCCTGAAGTCGGTCTCCGTGCCTGGCGGAGTGACGGCCACGACGCGCCGCGAGGCGGGCGGCAAGGTGCTGGCGGTGACGCTCGCGGCCGACAGGACGCGGGACGTGCCGGTGACGCTGTCCTTCAAGTAGCGAGCGGCGGGATTTGGTATACTAGCGGGCGACATCCCGAGGAAAGAAGATGAAGATCGGATTCGACAACGAGAAATACCTTTCGGAGCAGTCGGAAGAGATCCGCCGGCGCGCCGCGAAGTACGGCAAGCTGTACCTCGAGTTCGGCGGCAAGCTGATGAACGACATGCACGCGGCGCGCTGCCTGCCGGGCTACGACCCGAACGTGAAGCTGCGCCTGCTGCAGTCGCTCGCCGACCAGGCGGAGATCATCCTCTGCATCTATGCGGGCGACATCGAGCACAAGAAGATGCGCGCCGACTTCGGCATCTCCTACGCCGACGACGCGCTGAAGCTGATAGACGACCTGAAGCGCCTCGGGCTCCTCTTCCGCGGCGTGGTGATCACGCGCTACACGGGACAGGTCGCCGCCCAGCAGTTCCGCCAGCGCCTGGAGAACCGCGGCATCAAGGTGTTCTTCCACTACGTGACGCAGGGATATCCCGCCGACGTGGAGACGATCGTCTCCGAGGCCGGCTACGGAAAGAACGAGTACGTGCCCACGGAGCGCCCCATCGTGGTCGTCACCGCGCCAGGGCCCGGCTCGGGCAAGTTCGCCACGTGCCTCTCGCAGATCTACCACGAGTACCGTCACGGGAAGAAGGCGGCTTACTCCAAGTTCGAGACGTTCCCCGTGTGGAACATGCCGCTCGAGCACCCGCTCAACGTCGCATACGAGGCCGCCACGATCGACCTCAAGGACTGCAACATGATCGACCCGTACCACCTGCAGGCGTACGGCAAGACGACGGTGAACTACAACCGCGACGTGGACGCGTTCCCGCTCCTGCGCGCCATCTGGGAGAAGATGACGGGCGGCGAGTGCCCATACAAGAGCCCGACGGACATGGGCGTGAACCGCATCGGCTTCGGCATCGTCGACGACGCGGTGGTGCAGGAGGCGTCGAAGCAGGAGGTGATCCGCCGCGCGTTCCGCTACATGACCGACTTCGCCCTCGGCACGACGGACCGCGACTCGGTTGCCCGCGCCGACTCGCTCATGCAGAAGCTAGGCCTGAAGCCCGAGGACCGCATTCCAGTGGAGGCGGCGCGCCAGGCCGCGCAGAACGCGAAGGAGGCCGGCAAGGGCAAGGCCGGCGGCAACATCGTCTCCGGCGCCGCCATCCAGCTCAAGGACGGACGCATCATCACCGGGCGCAACTCCGACGAGATGCACGCCGCCGCCGCCATGATGCTGAATGCCGTGAAGGAGCTGGCCGGCATCCCCGCGCAGATTCCGCTCATCGCGCCGAACGTCATCCAGTCGATCGCGCACATGAAGCACGACATCCTGAAGGGCGGCTACACGTCGCTCAACCTCGACGAGGCGCTGATCGGCCTCGCGATATCGTGCACCACGAACCCAGCGGCGCAGATCGCCACCGAGAAGCTCAACGAGCTGCGCGGGTGCGAGGTCCACATGACGCACATCGTCACGCCCGGCGACGAGGCAGGCCTGCGCCGCCTCGGCTGCCGGTTCACGAGCGACCCGTACTTCGCGTCGAACGCGCTGTTCATGGCAGGGCAGTAATGGAGATTGGACGGTGAAGACGCTGGAGAGGTATGTTTTCGGGGCGTTCCTTTCGTCCTTCCTTCTGGCGTTCCTCGTGCTGTCGTTCGTCCTCACGATCGGCCTTTTCGTGCAGATCGTGGGATACATCCTGGACGGCATCCCCATGGAGCTTGTCGGCAGGTTCGCCGTCGTGAGCTTCCCCGAGACGATGCAGTGGACGATCCCGATCGGTCTGCTCGTCGCGTCCATCCTCGTTTTCTCGCGCCTCTCCGCGGACAGCGAGATCGCCGCGATGCGCGCCTGCGGCGTGAACCTGCTCACCGTGATGCGCTGGCCGCTTCTCTTCGCGACGCTCTGCACGGTGGCCGGCCTTTTCATCAACAACGAGATCGTGCCGCGCGGTCATGAGGTGCGGCGCAATCTCGTGAAGCGCATTTCCGTGGGCGCAGGGATCGATCTGCTGGAGCCAGGACGCACGATCACCGACTTCCCGAACGTGAAGATACACTTCAACGAGAAGAAGGACGGCAAGCTGCTGGGCCTCACCATCCTTGACTACTCGAACCCGAATACGGTCGCCAAGATATCCGTGGCGACTGCGGAGGTATCGCAGGTGGGGCGCGACCTGGTGCTGCGGATGAGGAACATAAGCGGAGAGCCGACAGACGCCGATGACAGCCGGAGGATGTCGGCAGACGTGTGGGAGTACAGGCTGAAGGACGCCCTGAAGGACGACAAGTACAAGCGTCGCGAGAAGGACTTTACCCTGCTTCCGCGCATGACGGAGGACGGGACGGTGAAGAGCGAGATATTCCACGCCATGAGCTCGGCGAAGCAGGAGGTCAAAGTCGTGTCCGCCATGGAGAAGAGCGAGAAGAGCCGCTTTCTGCGCCGTCAGGCCAGGAGGAGGTTGAGCGACGTCAGGACAGAGTTCATGAAGCGCCTGGTATCCGCATTCGCGTCGATATGCTTTGTTCTGGTGGGAGTGCCGCTCGGGATCCGCGCTCAGCGGCGCGAGTCGACGATAGGCATGGCGATCGCGCTCGTGGTTGCGCTCACCTACAACCTCCTTGAGCTGCTGATGACGAGCCTCTCCAAGAACTACGCGCTGCATCCCGAGATACTTATCTGGCTGCCGGTGGCGCTTTGCGTCGCGCTGGCCGCTCGCCTCATCCCCAAGAACCTCTGAAGCACAATGAAGGACGAACTGACAATCGCGCTCGACGTGCCTACGAAACTGGCCGTGACGGTTGCGGACTGTACGTCCGCATCGGGTGCGCTCGCCCGAGCCCATCTCTCTGGACCTGCGGCTTCGCGCTACCTTGCGCAGGCTCTCGCCGGCGCGGCCCTGCTCGGTGCGGAGTGCTCTGCCGAAGACGAGACCGTGACCTTCCGCCTGGATTGTCCCGGCCCGCTGGAGGGTTTCCTGGCCGAGGCGACTGTGGCTGGCACGTTGCGCGGCTACACGAAGAAGAAGATACTTGACGACTTCGATGGTCTTGGCGCGCCTAAGGATCCGGCAGTGCTGGGGGAAAGCGGCACGTTTGAGGTGATCAGGTCCGTGCCGGGATCCATATTGGCATCGGGCGCGGTGGCAGTCGCATTCGGGAGCCGCAACGCTGTCGCCGCAGGGCTGGACGCATACTTTGCGCAGTCGCTGCAGCGGCGCGTCCGTACCGCAGTGGTGTCCGCGGCCGGCGACGACGGCGTGCCGACGTTCGCTCGCGGGCTGCTCGTGGAGTGTCCGCCTGACGGCGACGAGGGCGCGTTTGCGCGAGTGGCTGAGGCTTTCGGCTCCGGCGCGGCGGCGAAGGTCCTGTCGACGGCTGGCATTTCGGTGCGTTCGCTTCTGAAGAAGCTTGGCCTGCCGCAGGCTGAGCTGCGCGAGACAAGGCCGCTCTCGTTTGCGTGCCGCTGCAGCGCGGACCGTGCTTCGGCGATGCTGGCCGCGTTGCCGCCGGAGGAGCGCAGCGCGCTTCCTCCCGTGGTTGACATCACCTGCCACATGTGCGGGCGCACCTACTCGGTGAAGACGTAGAACGTGGTGATGCGAGGCGTAAGCGCCTTGATGATCGGCGTGAGGTTCGCCACTGGCGTCTCAGGCTGTGCGTATACGAACGCCACCGTGACTTTCGCTCCCTGCTCGCCTGTCTGCGCGAGACATGTGGGAAGCTCGCTCCAGTCTGCCACCGGGCGCGTCTTCGGCTTGAGGACGGGGTCGAGCCCGTCGCCGCTCCAGTCCTCCTCCACGAACGTGAACGAGCGCGCGCCGTCGGCGGCGAGGCGGATCTCGAAGGGTTGAAATAGGCGGCCCTTGCGGTCGCGCCATGCGGGGTCTGGGAGGAATGCCTTGTAGAAGAACTGGCCGTCTGGCGCGCCGTTCATCTTGAGAGCGACTCCGTCAAGCGCCTCGAACGCCTTGGCGACCTCGATAGCGTGTGCCAGCGTGACGGAAGCGTCGAACGACGGGCTCACGAACAGGTCGCTGCCGGGCGTCGCGTCCGCCTTGAGCGAGCGGAGGACGTCGCCGGCGTTGTCGGCCGTGATGGTGGGGGTACGCGCCTTCACGCGCGTCGTGCCGTCCCATGCTAGGCGCATCTCCAGCAGGGTGCCTGCAGGAAAGGCCTTTTTGGCGGCGAAGCGCCCGTAAGTGGAGGACTGGTCGAAGCGTCCGTCGAGCTGGAGCATGGATGGTCCGTGGCCGTATAGCGCAAAGACGGCGCATGGGATGTTGGTGGCGGCCAAGAGGCGATTGGCGGCGTCGCGCGCACCGCCGGTGTACACGAGAGGTTGGGCAAGTATCGCTCCCTCTTCCTTTGCCAGCTTGTCGTCTAGAATGTCAGAGAGGGCGAGGGGGGCGGCGTTCGTGGCTCCGTATGGTGTAGCGGTAAGGACGAGACGTTCGCCCTGCGGCCACATGCGCGCGAGGAAGGGGTCGATGGCCACGCCCTGCGGCACTCCAATCGACTCCACCGCAGCGGCGATGGCGGCAGGAGAGGCCACGGTCACGCCAAACGACTCGTAGGAACGGTCGGAGAGGGGACCGATGGCGAAGAACTCCGTCGGCTCCGAGAGGCTTATGCCTGTGGCCTCCATCAGGAAGGTGACAGTGCGCGAGGCACGGTCGACAAGGACACCGTCAGGCGCCTTGCGCTCGGCCTTCCAGCGGGCGATGTCGTTCGTGCGGACTGGCGACCAGTCCATCGGCGCGCGAGCTGTGTCCGCAACCGCGGCGGATGCGAGGAGGCCTATAGCCAGGATGCAGAAAGTCTTTGAGATATGGCTGTTCATGTGGGGATGATTATAGCATAATTGCTTAAGTGGTGATTGACCTGGGAAGGGGATTCATGTATCATTGCGCCGACAGGAGAACATGACATGTGCGCGACGCTGAGTATGAGAATGGCGGTACTGGCTTCATTTGGGCTGGCGGCCGTGAGCCTTTTTGCCGGCCAACCGACCAAGGCGAACTTCGACGTTCGCGCGTTTGGTGCCAAGGGCGACGGAGCCACGATGGACACGGCCGCGGTGCAAGCGACGCTTGACGCCTGCTCGCGGGCCGGAGGCGGCCGCGTGACAGTGCCTCCTGGCACGTATCTCATCGGGTCCATCTACCTTGGAGACCGTACGGAGCTCCATCTCGAGTCGGGTGCAACGCTCCTCGGCAGTCCGAACCTGGCAGACTACAACGCGCCTGACGCCTATCCTCAGAACTGGGGCAGCAAAAACGAGGGATGGAGCGCCAAGCACCTGATTCTCGCCCTCGAGAAGAAGGGTGTGTCGATCACTGGCCGGGGCGTCATCGACGGCAACGGGCGAGCCTTCTTCGACGACAAGCCGCAGTTCGTGGGCAAGGTCTGCTGGCGCGACGGCGGCATCAACGCGCGCGACTACAAGCACCAGGGTCGGCCCGGACAGGAGATCGTCTTCATCGAGTGCTCGGACGTGGAGGTGCGGGACGTGACCTTCCGCGACATGAGCTGCTGGAGCTGCTTCTTCCACGGGTGCGAGAACGTGACTGTTGGAGGAGTGACGGTGCGGAACGGGCTGCGCAACCTCAACACCGACGGCTTCGACGTCGATTCCTGCCGCAACGTGCGGATAGGAGACTGCGACATCGTGACGGGCGACGACGCTATCGCCATACGCGGCTCGCCGTCGCGGCTCAAGGACCAGTCGAAGGTGTGCGAGAACGTGCGCGTCTCGAACATCGTCTGCCGCGTCTCTGCGGACGGCGTGCGCGTTGGCGTGGGCGACGGCACGATACGCGACGTGAGGATATCCGACATGAGGATCGAGCATGCCGGGCGCGGACTGCATGTCCAGTGCTGCTACGGAAAGGCGCCCAAGAAGGGAGTCGACATCTCGAACATCGTGTTCGAGCGCATCTCGATCAGGGAAGTTTCCGAGGCGGTGGCCGTGGTGGCGGGATCGGAGCTCTCCAAGGCGACCCTCGGTGGCGTCCGGTTCGTCGGCATCGATGCGGAGACATGCCTGCCGATGACGATTGCAGGCGGAGGGGCGACGCATGTGGATGGCGTCGAGTTCGAGAACTGCACGTTCAGGTTCGTCAAGTCGGCATACGATAGCCACAGCGACCATGAGATGGGGACTATGTCCGGGCGAAAGAATGGCGCTTTTTACATCGAGAAGGCTTCTGGCGTGGCATTCCGCAGCAGCCGGCTCTTCTGGCAGGAGGGAGCGATGCCGAGCGTGACGCGCGCGTTCTCCGTGCATGACGCGGCGGAGCCGTCCGTTGACGGACTGTCGCGCATGCCAGACCGTGCCAATGTCGGCGAGCCTTCTGGCGCGGGCGAATTCTCCATCGACACGCCGCGCGCGACAGGCGGGCCAGTGGTGCATGCCGCCGACTTCGGTTTTTCGCCAACGAACGACAAGAACGCCGCCGCGATAATGCGCGCGCTCGCCGAGTGCCGCCGCGTCAAGGCGAGCCGTCTCGAACTCGCGCCCGGCACGTATCGCTGCTTCGACGAACCCGGAGTCGTGGTGCGCGACTTCACCGACTTCACTTTAGATGGCAAAGGCGCTGTGCTCGAGTTCCGCCGCGCGCCGGAATATCGTTGCCAGCCGCAAAGCGAGCTCATTCTCGACAAGGGCAACCTGCTCGTGCAGCGCTGCCTCCGCACCGAGGTGCGCGATCTCGTGATGGACTGGGACTGGGAATGGGACCCGCTCGCCTCCTTCGTGCGCGTGACGCGGCGCAACCTAGACGAGGCGCATCCCGAGAACGCCTGGATGGAACTCACGTTCGTCGACTACGAACGCCACCCGAAGTACCCCGAGCCTGTGCCCGTTCAGAAATTGATGGCGATGGACGAGTGCCGCACGCGTTTCCGCTCGGGTCCGGGGCTTTCCTGCGGCCAGACCGAAGGCCACTTCGGCGCGAAGAACGAATGGACCGCTCCGAACGTGCTGCGTGTGTGGCCGGGCATGCCCATGCCGGAGCGCAACCAGAATCCCGCCACGCGCTTCGCCGCCAACCCGAAGTGGAACCTCCAGGTGGTGCGCCGTTTCGAGGAGGGCGGACTCTACCGTCTCCAGCACTGCTACTACGGCAAGAACGGCATCAACCTCGACTCGAACCGCCACCTCACCGTGCGCGACGTGCGCGTGTGGGCGTGTTTCGGCATGGCGATGGTCACGGACGGCGCGCAGGAGTACTGGCAGGTGGAGCGCCTGCGCGTGGCGCCGCCCACGGCAAGCGAGTTCGCCGCCGCCTATCCTGGAAAGCGCTTCTTCGAGCGGCCGGTGTCGTCCACCTCAGACGGCCACCACGTGGCGCGCTCGAAGGGGCACTGCAAGTACATCGACTGCTACTGGACGCGCAACAACGACGACTCCAACAACTTCCACGACCGCTTCACGATCGCGGTGAAGGTGGCGCCGCGCAGCCTCTACGTGATCAACCGGCGCGGGACCGCCTACTTCCGCGCCGAGCCGGGTGCGCCGCTCGAGCTGCGCCATCCCGACTTCTCGCCGGCGGGCTGCACGGCGAAGCTCGTTCGGGTGAACAAGGAACTTCTTGAATTGGATCGTGACATACCCGACCAGCAGGGACCGTGCTTCCTCGTGTGGGACCGCACGTACGGGACGGACTGGGTGCTGTTCAAAGGTTGCACGTGCGAGGACAGCGGCTGGCGCAACCTCTTCTCGCCGTCGAACCTCACGATCGAGGCATCGCCGACTGGCGCGCGGACCTCTGGTGCGAGGGCATGGGCACGACGAACGTGGTGATCCGCAACTGCACGTTCGAGGACGCCGGCACGCTCGTGCCGAAGGAAGGGCAGATCTCCACGCGCTGCGTGGTGCCGGCGGGCTGGGACATCCCGCCGCCCGACAAGGGTTTCGTGGGCGGCGACGTGCTGATCGAGAAGTGCACGTTCGTGCGTCCGACGGGTCCGGTGCTCGACCTCCCCACGGGACGCAACGTCACGATGCGCGACTGCACCGTGGACCTGCGCGCCATCCAGAACGCCACGCCCTCGGCCGGCGCGTTCGACACGGCCGGCGCCGAGAACGTGCGCATCGAGCGCATCACGACATTGAGGTAGGACTAATGCGCAAGCTAGCGTTATTCATAGGTGTGGCGTTGCTGGCCTTGACGGCCTCGGCGCGCGTGGAGTACTCGTGGTCGGAGGTGTTCGCGCCTCCGCAGGCGGTGACTAATGCGCCCGTAGTCAAGCCTGGCGACCAGCATGTGCTTTATTTCTCGAATGGAGTGGTGCGTGTCCACCACATTGTGACCGACCGCTGGTTCGACCTGCAGGCCGCGCCGTTCCCGACATGCTCGGCGGCGATGCTGCTGGACGACGGTCGGCTGATGGTGGTTGACGGTACCGGCAAGAAGGCCGTGTACGGCACGCCCCGTCGAACGAAGGCGTACCATCCAGTCAACTGGGTGGTCATCGTCGCATACCTGCTGCTGATGGCGGGAATGGGGGTGTGGTTCATGCGGCGGAACAGGTCGAGCGACGACTATTTCCGCGCGGGAGGGCGCGTGCCATGGATCGTCGTGTCGATGAGCATCTACGCCACGATGTTCTCGTCCATCACCTTCCTCTCCATTCCGGCGCTGACGTACCTCACCGACTGCAGGTACTTCATAATCACCTTCGGCATCATCCTGATGGCGCCGGTGGTGACGAGATGGTACCTGCCGTTCTTCCGGCGGCTGAACCTCACTAGCGCGTACGAGTTCCTGGAGGTGCGCTTCAACCTGCCCTGCCGTCTTTTCGCGAGCGCTGCGTTCATCCTCTTCATGGTGGCCCGCACGGCGATCGTCACGTACCTGCCCGCGCTTGCCGTGGCGGCGGTGACGGACCTCGACGTGAACGCGGCGATCGTTGCCGTCACCGTGGTGACGATCTTCTACTGCACGATCGGCGGCGTGGAGGCCGTCATCTGGAGCGACTTCGTGCAGAGCGTCATCCTCATCGCCTCGACGGCGCTCATCTACGTCCTGCTCGTGGCCGGTACCGACGGCGGGTTCGCCGGATTCATCTCTGCGGGTACGGCGGCCGGGAAATTCCGCGCGTTCGACTTCGCGTTCGACTGGACGCAACCATGCTTCTGGGTGGTGCTGATCGGCGGCATAGTGGCCAACCTCGCCAGCTACACGAGCGACCAGTGCGTGGTGCAGCGGTACATGACGACGAAGGACGAGCGGGGGGCGGCGAAGTCCATCCTCTTCAACGGCGTGCTCTCGTTCTTCAACTGCATCGTCTTCTTCACGCTGGGCGTGGCGCTCTGGACGTTCTACCGCTCAAATCCGGGGCTGCTGGACGTGACCATGCCCAAGAACGACAGCGTGCTGCCGCTCTTCATCGGCAACGACCTGCCGACGGGCGTCTCGGGACTCGTGCTCGCCGCCGTTGCGGCGGCCACGATGAGCACGCTCTCCGCCAACCTCAACTCCGCGGCGAGCGCCATCGTCACGGACTTCTGGGGGCGGTTTGTACATTCTGCGTCAGACCGTTCCAAGCTCCTTTGCGGCAAGATATCCACGGTCGCCGTGGGACTCCTTGGCGGCGGATTCGCGCTGGTGCTGGCCAACATGGAGATATTGTCGATATACGACCAGTTCCAGCGCTTCCTCGGCGTGCTGACGGGCGGGCTTGGGTGCCTGTTCTTCATGGGCGTGTTCATGAAACGTGTCAATGGATTTGGCGCGACGGCTGGCCTTGTTGCCAACTACGCGGTATGCTTCGCGCTGGACCAGCTGCAGTTCGCGGGCAAGCCGCACCTGCTACTGTACGGGTTCCTTGGCATGGTGGCGTGCCTGATCGTGGCACCTGTCGCCAGCAGGTTTAAAAGTGGTTCCTAAAAAGCATTCTCGAGATATCCTATGATCATAGATTTCCATACGCACAACTTTCCTGACTCCATCGCGCAGCGGGCCATCGAAACGATGGTCGAGAAGCTTCGGCACGAGTTTGTCCCGTTCGGGGACGGCACGCTCGCGTGCCAGCTTGCCGCCGCCAAGGCCGACGGCATCGACCGCTGCGTGATGTGTCCGATAGCCACGAAGCCTTCGCAGGCGGACGTCATCCTGCGCACGGCGCTCGAGATCCGCGACGGCGAGAAGGGCGAGGAGGCCGCACGTGTCATCATACCCCTCGCGTCCGTCCATCCCTTCGATCCCGACTTCAAGCTTCGCCTGAAGGCGATCGCTGACGCGGGCATCCCCGGCATAAAGCTGCATCCGTACTACCAGGGGTTCCGGCTGGACGATCCTGCCGTCGTTCCGTTCTTCTCCGCAGTGCGAGACCTTGGACTCGTCGTGATCGCCCACTGCGGATACGACAATGGCTTTCCCGACGATCCGATGACATGCGGGCCTGCGGAGATTGCCGCGCTCCTCGCCGCCGTGCCGGGGCTAGGCCCGCGCTTCGTCGCGGCGCACCTGGGCGGACGCGTGGGCAACCCGCCGGGCGCGACGGACATCCTGCTCGATACGGGCTGCTTCATCGACACCGCATGCCTCGAGATGCTTCAGGACGACGCCGACGCGATCCGCGTCATGGAGACGTGGCCGGTGGAGCGCATCGTGTTCGGCACAGACTACCCGTGGAACCGCCAGGGGCGGCTCGTCGAGTGGGTGAAGGCGCACCGTCCGCTCGCCGCCGAACGGGAGGCGATCTTCCACCTGAACGCGGAACGTCTGCTCGGCATCTGACACGGCGGGCGCGATATGGTACAATATGCCGCATGGCAAAGACACTCAAGACGTTCGCCGACCCGCAGAAGCTCCAGAAGTGGTGCGCTGCGCGGCGGCAGGCCGGCGCCAAGATAGCGCTCGTGCCGACGATGGGCTACCTGCACGAGGGGCATCTTTCCCTCATAGCTGCGGCCAAGAGGAAGGGCGCGGACGAGATCGTCGTCAGCGTGTTCGTGAATCCAGTCCAGTTCGGTCCCAACGAGGACTACGAGAAGTATCCGCGCGACGAGAAGGCCGACCTCGCCAAGTGCCGCGCTGCGGGCGCGACGGCCGTGTTCTTCCCCACGCCCGCGAACATGTACCTCGACGGCCATTCCACCTTCATCACGGAGGAGACGCTTGCGGCGGGCCTTTGCGGCGCGCGCAGGCCGGGGCACTTCCGCGGCGTCTGCACCGTCGTGGCCAAGCTGTTCAACATCGTCCATCCGCACCTTGCGGTCTTCGGCCAGAAGGACTTCCAGCAGGCTGCCGTGATCAGGCGGATGGTGCGCGACCTGAACTTCGACGTCAAGATATCGGTCGCGCCGATCGTGCGCGAACCCTCAGGCCTCGCGCGCAGCTCGCGGAACACGTACCTTTCGGACGACGAGAGGGCGCGCGCCGTGGCGCTGTCGCAGTCGCTCGCGCGGGCGAGGGCGGACGTCGCGGCGAAGGGGACGATGCCCTGGCGCGCGTACCGCGCGAAGATCGTCAAGGTGCTGGAGAAGGCGGGCCTCGTGGTCGACTACGTGGAGGCGGTGGACGCCGAGACGCTCGTGCCCGCGAAGTCGCTCTCGAAGGGCGTTGCGGTGCTGCTCGCAGTCTGGTGCGGCAAGACGCGCCTGATAGACAATGCGGTGATGTGAGATTTCTTTGACGACAACCAACAAACTAACCAAACGAAAGAAAGAAGGAATGACCATGGAAATGACACGCAGAGGTTTTCTCGGAAGCGCGGCCGGGTTCGCGGCGGTTGGCGGCAGTCTGCCTTGCCTCGGGGCGCTTAGCTCCGTCTACAAGGGCGTCCCGATCGGCGTCATCACGTACTCCTACCGGTCGATGCCGGCGGGCGCGGGCAAGACGCTCGAGTACGTGCTGGGCTCTAGCCTCAGCACGATCGAGCTGATGTCGAACGACGTCGAGATCGACGCCGGCGCGCCGATGAACAAGCTTTCCTGGAAGATGTCCAAGGAGGACAAGGCCGCGGTTGCGGCGTGGCGGCTCAAGGTAGACATCAAGCGCTTCGAGGAGGTGCGCGCGAAGTACGAGGCGGAGGGCGTGGCCGTGCACATCGTGAAGTTCGGCGACATCGGCTCGAAGGGCCTCTCCGACGCCGAGATGGACTACCGCTTCAGGGTGGCGCGCGCGATGGGCGCGGCCACGATCACGCGCGAGATCCCCGACCCGAAGAACATCCCCGGCTGGTGGGAGGCCGAGGGCAAGCGCCTCGCGGCGTTCGCCGACAAGTGGGGCGTCAACATCGCATTCCACAACCATCTCCAGATCAACGCCACCACGTACGACGGTCCGCTGCTCGGCTACTCGAAGAGGTTCATGATCAACTACGACATCGGCCACTTCACAGCCGCAAACGACACCGATCCGCTCGACATGGTGCGCAAGTACCACGACCGCATCGTCTCCATCCACATCAAGGACCGCACCACGAAGGCCAACGGACAGAAGAACCTGCCGTTCGGCCAGGGCGACACGCCCCTCGCCGGCCTCTTCGCGCTCATGGTGAAGGAAGGCTGGAAGTTCCCGTGCGACATCGAGCTCGAGTACAAGATACCCGAAGGCTCGGACGCCGTGCGCGAGGTCAACGCGTCGCGCGAGTACTGCAAGGGGAAGAT
>CACWSW010000078.1 GCA_902763655.1 uncultured bacterium | reverse complement strand
TCGGAGAGGCAGCGCTCGTGCATGAAGGTGTCGAACTTCGCGCCAATCGGCCCCTGGATGCGCGTCCGCCTCAGCTCCGGAAGATCAAGCGCGTCCTTAACCGCATTCGCCGGAAGAGCATTCGCGATCTGAACGGCGCACGCGGCCACCGTCGCAAAAAGAATTTTTTGTTTCATGAGTGCAGTATACCAAGCAGAGGGCCTTCCGTAAAGCGCGAACGGGGAACAGGGGATTTGTGGTATACTCTTTTCGCCATGAAAATAGAACTGACCGTATTCGCCGCTGCGCTTGCGCTCGCGGCAGGCGCATTTGAATGGGATTTCACCAATGGTCTGCCGGAAGGCGGACGACCGCGCGCGTGCGCCGTCCTCGGCCCCGACGGGCTCTCGCCCTCGCAGATCGCGAAGAACGTAACCGGTAAGGACGGCGCTGGCGTGATGTTCCCGCAGGTCACGCTGCCAGAGGCGTTCACGTTCGAGGCTGAGGTGGTACCGTTCATCGCGTGGACGAACGAGGCCGACCGCGCGGCGGCCGCCGGCTCTCGGTCGATGCACGTCTTCGACACGATGGCCGTCAACTACAAGCCTAAGTGCCGCAACATGGGCCTGCAGGTGATGTTCCACCAGGCGTGCGAGCGATGGACGGCCTTGCTCTACGCAGGCCTCGGCGACATGACGTGCCGCGCCACGGGCCCCTCCTTCACGCCGAAGGCCGGCGTGCCCGTGCGACTTCGCTTCGAGTACGACGCGCTCGGCACCGTCCGTTGGGACCTTGACGGCCAAAAACAGGAGAGCTACCTCGCGAAAGCCGGGCCCATCGTCCCCGACCCGAAGCACCGACCGGTCGTCGGTGACCGCATCTGCAGCCTCTACTGGCCGTTCAACGGATACATCCGCCGCATCGCGGTGACGCCGCTCGAATGCCCGGCCCTCGCGTTGCGCCCCGACGGCCGCCGCGCGTTCGAACGCGGCGAGACGAACGCGATGTTCGCCGTGTCGGCGTTTTATCGCGGCCCCGGTAGCCTCACGGACGTCACGTGCGAGATCGACGAGCTTGATCCCTCTGGCGGGAAGGTCTACAAGCACATGGCATGGAAAGGAATCCTTAATCTGGAAGCCGGCAAGTGGACGGAGTTCTTCGTGCGGCCGCTCGAAACGCGCCTACGCCCGGGCAAATACCCCATCTCGGTCCGGCTCGCGGGCCGCACGCCGGACGGCACGGCGGTTGCCGTCACGAACACTTTCGACATTGCGATCGGCCCCGTCTTCGCGGACCGCATGCCGGCGGTGATGTGGGGGTCGAGCGGCACGGACGAGGTGGTGCGCGACTTCGGCTTCACGCACGTGCTGCGCTACGGCGGCCTGACGTCGCCCGAATGCACGCGCGAGCAGGCGCGCCAGCTGACGGACATGTACGACCGCGCGCTCGCGGCGGGGATGCGCACGATGCATTCGCAGGGCGTCCGCTACCCGGACGGCGACGTGGAGAAGTTCTACCGCTGCAAGCGCGACGGCACGGCGCCCGCGAACGCGCGCGAGCAGAAGCAGGCGGAGGTTTCGAACCCCGAACTCGTGGACTACGCTCGGCGGATCGTCGCTGCCGAGATGGCGCGCGTGGGCGACCATCCCGCGTTCGCCGGCGTGCTCCCCTGCTCCGAACTGCGCGACCACACCTCGCCATCCTTCCGCACGGAGCACCTGCGCTACAAGGCTGAGACGGGACGCGACGTGCCGCCCGAGGTGACGCGCAAGACGTTCAACCTCAAAGACGCCGAGGCGCGCTTCCCCGACGGCGTGGTGCCGACGGACGACCCGATCTACGCCTACTACAGCTGGTTCTGGGGCGGCGGAGACGGCTGGCCGGGCTACACGGGGGCGATTGCGGACGAGTACCGCAAGACGGCGGGCCGCTACGGCGACGGCAGCGCGGCGCAGAAGCGGCGTCCGTTCTTCAGCTTCTGGGATCCCGCGGTGCGGTGTCCGCCCAAGTGGGGCTCGGGCGGCGACGTGGACGCGCTCAACCAGTGGGTGTACGCGCAGCCCGAGCCGATGAACGTGGCGGGGCCGGCGGAGGAGATCCTCGCGATGGCTGCGGGGCGTCCCGGCCAGCATCCGATGATCATGACGCAGCTCATCTGCTACCGCGCGCGGCTCGCGCCGTCGAACGTGGTGGTGTCGCCCCTTCCCGCGTGGGTGCAGAAGCGTCCACGCGCCGGCTTCCCAACTATCCCCGCGGACGCGCTGCAGGAGGCGGTGTGGTCGATGATCGCGAAGCCCGTGAAAGGCATCATGTTCCACGGATGGGGCACGATCGCCGAGACGGGCAGCGAGACCGGCTACACCTACACCTCGCCCGAATCGGCCGAACGCCTGCGCCAGCTGCTGAACGGACTCGTCGCTCCTCTCGGCCCCGCGCTGAAGGACCTCGGCCGAGAGGAGCCCGAGGTGGCCGTGCTCGAAAGCTTCGCCACGGCCGCGATGGGCGGCCCCGCCTCGTGGGGCTGGCTCTCGCCCGCGATCACCTTCTGCCAGCGCGCGCGTCTCGACCCTCGCGTCGTGTACGAGGAGACGATCATGCGCGACGGATTCGGACGCACGAAGATCCTCTACGCGCCGCAGTGCCAGTTCCTCTCCGCGCCTGTGGTGGAGAAGATCAAGTCGTTCCAGAAGGCGGGCGGAATCCTCGTTGCGGACGAGAAGCTGCTGCCTGCGCTCAAGGCGGATGTCGTGGTGCCCGTGATGGCGTACAAGACGCCGCCGAAATCCGACCATGCTGAAGACGTTGATGCCGCCACGAAGACGATGGTCAACACGGCGGCGCGCCGCTTCACGGAGGGACAGAAAGCCTGGATGCTCGCGGAGGCGGAGAAACTCCGCGCGGCGCTTGCCGCGAAATGCGCCTACGCGCCGAAGGCCGACAGTTCCAGCCCAGAGATCGTGACCTACTCGCGCGCGTGGCGCGGCACGCCCTACGTGTTCGCGCTGAACGACAAGCGCACGTTCGGCGACTACGTGGGACAGTGGGGCCTCACGATGGAGAAAGGCCTGTCGTTCGCGGGCGAGGTGACGCTCGCGGATCCCGAGAGAAAGGTCGGCGCCGTGTACGAGCTTTCGCGCGGCGGCGAAGTGAAGTTCGCGCGCAGGGATGGCGACGGACGCAATAAATTGCGTCCCTCCCGTTCAGGGGATGTCGTGGTGCCGGTCTCATACGACACGAACGACGGGCGGCTGCTTCTCTTCCTGCCGCGCAAGATCGCCTCGGTGGATGCCGAGGTGGCGAAGGCGGGCGATGCGCTCTCCATCACGATGACAGTGCGCGACGCATCGGGCGAACCAGTGCCGGCGCTGTTGCCGGTAGAGATTCGCGTCTACGACGCGGCGGGCCGAGAGCTGGACGGCGCGGGCTACGCCTGCGCGAAGGATGGCGTGTGCTCGCTCACGGTGCGCACGAACCTCAACGACGCACCAGGCGCGTACCGCGTCGTCTGCCGCGACCGCGCGAGCGGCATGATCAGCGAGAAGCGCGTGAGCTTCTAAGGGCTCACGAACCTGGGTGGACAGGATGCCCGCCTGCGGCGCAAAGCGGGCAGGCGGCAGGTTCCCACGTGGTGGGCTGTATCTGCACCAGTGAGACCATCGGAATGTCGCCGAACTTCACTGCGCCCTTCGATCGGTCCACAAGGAGCACGACCGCCGCCACCTCGGCGCCTGCGGCCTTGACGAGATCGATTGTCTCCTGCACGCGTCCGCCCTTCGTGACGACGTCCTCTGCCACCACATAGCGCTCGCCTGGCTTAAGCGAGAAGCGGCGCATGGCAAGCTTGGTGACGGGCTTGCCGGTTGCGTCCACCTCGTCGCCTGCCTGCACCTTCTCGGCGAAAACGCACTTCGTGTCGAGTGCGCGGGCCACTTCGTGTCCCACGAGGATGCCACCCACGGCGGGCGAGATCACGCCGTCGATGGCGCCGATGTCGGCCGAGGCCTTCAGCTTGGCGACGAGCTCGTCGCAGAGGCGTGCGGCGATGCGCGGGTAGCGCAGGACGTTCGCGCACTGGAAGTAGCGGTCGGAGTGGAGCTTCGAGCGCAGCTCGAAGTGGCCCTGCAGCAAGGCTCCGGTCTGGGAGAAGATATCGAGGATTTCCTGTTCTGTCATTTGATGCTCCATGGGTTTGTCAGTTTAAAGTCACCGAACGGGCGTTCGCGCGCCAGGTCGCCCGGTATCGCCAGAAGTTCCGGATCTCGCTCCGGGGCTGCGACGGAAGGAGGCACGGGAGGAACCTTAAGGCCGAGCGAGGATGGCATGAGCGAGGAAGGCGGAACCTTGAACGCAGGCGGCGAGGCGGCCTCAGAGACGTTGCGCAACGGCAGGTATTCCGGCGGAGGGAGGGATTCCGTGAAGTCAAGCGTGTCCGCGCTGCTGTCGGCTGTGTCGCCGTGAATGGGGCGCATCTGCCAGGCCATCCTGATGTTTCGGACGAGCTGGGCATACTCCTCGTCGCCGAAAGAGACGAAGGAGACAAAGGGTTCCGCCGATTCGAAGTTGACCGGCTTGAAGAAGAGCGCCTTGCGCGGGATCTGCAGGACAAGTACAGTCGTGAACAACACGACTGCGGCTACCGGCCACCACGCATGGAGGAATCGCCTCATTCGCGCCTCTCCGCGATCTGGACGCGCGAAAGACCGCTCTCTCGCGCAATGCCGACTAGCCTCATGATGTCGCCTGCCGGAACGCGCCTGTCAGCCAGCAACAGGAAGGTGTTCGATGGTTCTGCAAGAGAACGTGCGCCAAGGCGTTCCTTCAGCGTCGAGACGGACGACTCGTCCGAAAGCGAGTAGCGCGCGTCGTCGAAAAACACCAGCGTCTCTTCGCCGGCACTTGCACCTGGGAGCACAAGCGCGGCAAGGCCAGTCGCCTGCGCCTGCCCGGCCACAGGCTGCGGCAGGTCGCACATGATTCCAGGCACCTGCGGAAGACGATCGCCTATGAAAGCGAAGAGCGCCAGAAGGAGCGTGAGGGTAATCCAAGGCACCGCCGCAAACAGCGGTTTTGTCCAGGCACATCCATGCCTCCAGATGCCATCGGCCTGGCGAGGCCGCCATCCCCAGTTGCCCTGTGCACTCACGCTACGGCCTCCCGGCGCGGAGCCAGCATTGCAAGAATGTCGCTGGCGGCCGCTTCCATGTCCGCCACCACGCGCTCCAGCCGCACGTGCAACATGCCATACATGACCTGCACCGAGACGGCGACGACCAGTCCGCCTGCTGCCGCCGTCAGGCACTGGAGCGCTCCGCCGAGCAGGTCCGCGCGCGTCACCAGCACATGCCCGTTGAAGGAGATCGCGAGGCGGGCCATGCCGAGGATGGTGCCCAGCAGGCCCAGCAACGGTGCGCTCTGAGCTATGATGGCCAGCATCGCAAGCCGTCGCTCCAGGCGGCTAACCTCGGCGCGGCCGGTGGCGTCCACGGCCTCGCGCAATACGCGCGCGGAACTGTCGCGGTGGCGGATGGCCGCCGCCACGACGCGCGCTACCGGCGCGGGCGTGTCGTCGCATAGGACAAGCGCCTCGTCGACGTTGCCGCGCGACAGGACGTTGCCGACGCCACGGATGAAATCTGCGTAGTCAATCTGCGCTCGGCGCAGGTTGAGAAGCCGGCTCGCGAAAAGGAACACGGCCACGCATCCCAGCAATACCAGAAGCCCGAACACGGGTCCACCTGCCAAAGTCCATATGCTCACCACACACCGCCTTTCTTCTTCGCTTCCAGTCGTTGAATGCGCTTGCGCGCCTCGCGTGCCGCCGGCACGCCAGTGAGATACTCGAGCACGCGGATGGCAGGACGCACTTCTCCGCGCGCCTCGTAGTAGTCCGCGAGGATGAAGACCGCCCTGGTGAAGAACGCGCACGCGTCGCCATCAAACCAAGTATTCGCGTTCACGCCGTCGTAGTAGGCCATTACCACCTGGGCGTAGTACTGGTCCGCAGCCTCCTCGAAGCGTCGCAGCTTCTCCAGAGTGCGGCCGACCTTGAATGCCACGGCGAGCCGTTGCGACGGAGTGAGAGATTCGTCGCGCAGCAGTGCGCGGTATGCGTCTAGCGCCTGCAGATAGCGCCGGTCGTCGTCTGCCCCCATGGCGAAAAGGCAGTCGGCCTTCAACACTGCCGCGCGCCGCAGCGTCTTTTGCGGCGCATCCAGGCGCTGTGCGCGGGAGAGCACGAGCACCGCCTCGTTGAACCTTGCCAGCTCCATAAGCGCCTCGCCTTGGAGCACGAACGCCTCGGCCACCGCAGCAGTCTCCGGCGTCTTCTTCGCGATGGCGCGCACAGCGATCGCGTTTGTCGTGGCACGCGTCGCGAATTCCACGACGCCTGCGTAGTCGGACTGTGCCGCGCAGCATCGAGCCGCCCTGCCCAATGACTCAATCCTGCTTCCTGCCGAGAGGGATGCGTTCGTCGCGCACGACAAGAATCCCGCCAGCGCCGCCGGATAGTTGCGGTGCGCAAACTCGTATTTCGCGAGCCAGAACTCAACCTCCGCGCGAAGATTTCCAGCGAGCTCGTCGGAAGCCAGCAGCTTCCTCACGGCCGTGGCGGCATCCTCGTCGCGACCTGCCCCGTATAGGCAAAGTGCCGAAAGGTACGCCATCTCCGCCGACCGCGACGGCTGCAGTTTCGCAACTGCGGCGAAATCGGCCTCTGCCTCCGCGAACCTGTATGCGCCGTAGAGCGCCTTCCCGCGCCTATGCAGGACGTCGACCCGCTGGGAGTCGGTGATGGATCCGTCGTTTTTGAGCAACTTCGTGTAAATCTCGATCGCGCGCTCGAAACGGCATGCGGCAGACTCCAGGGCGGCCATTCGAAGGCCAGCCGCGAACGCAAGCTCCGCATCCCCTTTCATGTCGCTCAGCTCCGCGAAGATCTTTTGCGCGTCATCGGGATGCTCGGCCCTCGCAAGCGCATCGGCCTTCTGGAAGCGCGCACGGAGAAAGAGGTTCGTCCCCCCCTCTGGCGGCACTCGCGAGTATGCGTCCGCCGCCTCTTTGAAGCGCCCGTCCGCCAGCAGGGCGTCGCCCTGCTTGAAGATGCACACTGCCTTGTCTGTGGCGTTCGTTGCAGCCTGCGCGGCCCTGGAAAAAAGCCCAACCGCCTCGGTCCGCCGTCCCATCTCCAGCAATGCCCAGCCGCGACCGACCATCACGTGGACGTCTAGCGCGTGCTCGGGATAGGCTTGCAGCAATGCAGTGAATTCTCGCTCGGCGGCCTCAGCCTCGCCCACCGCCAGCAATGTGTCGGCAAAACGCAGGTGTGCCACTCGCGATTCCACCGTGCCCGGGAAGCGGCGCAGCAGTTCCGATATCTGCGCCGCGCCCGCCGCGCGGGACTCCGGTCGGCGCAGTAGCGCGAAGCCGAGACGGAATCCGGCCTGACGCACAAGGTCGGGTTGCGTCGCGCGGACAAAGGCATTTGACAACACGGCGATAGACTTGTCCGGCTCACCCGTTCCCCATAGGTCTTCCGCCAGCGCGCACGCAGCCATCACGTAAGCGCGCTCGTCCGTGCTGTCTCCGCCGTCCACTAGCTGACGCCGCAAAACCTGCGCTGCATTCGTGTCGGCCACGCGGTCGGCAAGATCTGCCGCCAGCAGACGCGCCATGTCGCCTGCGGCTCCTATGGCAGCGACCGCATTCTCGCCGGAAAGCACCTTGCGCGCACCGTCAATGTCCCCGAATTGCGCGAGGGCTGTTGCCCACTCGACGGCGTTCTCAGTTCGCTCTATGCTGTTCGTGCCGAATGCGGCGGCAGCCTGCTTGAAACGCGCCTCGGCCGCGGAACGATCTCCGGCTGCGACCTCCAGCCGAGCAGCGAGGCGAAGCGCGAGCCGGGCGTAGGCGGGATCTGCGAAAGATTCGGCCAGCAGTAGCCTGGCCTTCTCGAGCTCGTGACCGTCAACGAGCGCCCATGCGTGCCAGTAACGGACCCCGTCCGATTTTTCATCCGGCCAGCTCTCGACAAGGGCAACGATATTCGTCGCTCGTCCAGCGCGAGCCAGCGTCTCCAGTTGCACCAGTCGCGCCGTGGTGCGCAAACCCTTGTCTGACGCCGCTCTGACCGCATTCGTCTCCGCAACCGACAGGAGACCGTCCGCCAACGCCCGCCGCGCCACGGCAAGAGCGTTCGTCGCCGTTTCGCCGCAAGCGGCGAAAGACAGCAGGGCGACTAGCGCCCATGTTGTCCTACGCATGGTCATCGTTCGGCCCCGAGGTATCCCATCTCCGCCAGCAGACGGTTGTTCTTCATCCAGTTCGGTTCAACCTTGACCCACAGCTCGACGTTCACCTTGACGCCGAACATATCGGAAAGCTCCGGACCTGCGCTCATCCGCACGGCTCTCAGGTTGCAGCCGCGCTGGCCGATCACGATCCCCTTCTGCGACGGACGGTTGACGTAGATCGTCACGGCCACGTTCCAGCGCCCTTCGCGCTCGTCAAGGTCTTCCACCAGCACTCCGACCTCGTGCGGCACCTCGTCGTGCAGGTGCTGGATAAGCTTCTCGCGCACCACGTCCGCTATCGCCAGGTTGCGCGGATAGTCCGTCACGATGTCGTCGGGGAAGAGCGCCGGCCCCGGCTCTGCGAGCCCGTAAAGCGCATCCAGGAGCGCATCGCAGCCGCCCGGCTTCACGCCGCACGCCTTGACCCAGATTGGCTCGTGGCTCGCCGTTCGCGCGGGAGGGTCGCAATTTATTGCGACCGCATCGCGCTCCCGCATGACCGTGTTCCACAGGTCCCTGAACATGGTCTCGTAGAACGGGGAGCGGTCGCACTTGTTCAGAGCGAACACGCACTTCTCAGGCTGCTCCTTCGCCACGCGGCGCATCCAGCCCTCGTCCTCCAGCTGAGGCTCGTGCGCGGCGTCGAACACCACGAGCAGGATGTCCGTGCCCGCAGACGATGCGCGCGCCATGCCGTTGAGCAGCTTGCCGAGCGGCCCGACAGCCTTGTGAAGGCCCGGCGTGTCCAGCAGCACCAGCTGGCCGCGCGGATCCTCCACTATGCCCCGGATCGTGTTGCGAGTCGTCTGCTCCACAGGACTTACGATCGTAACCTTCTCGCCGACCATCCGGTTGACGAGTGTAGACTTTCCGGCATTGGTACGGCCAACCACCCCCACGATTGCCGCCTTGCGCGGTGCCGCATCTTCCTTCTCCGCCATTCGCGCACCCATCTACTTCACGTTCTGGCGCAGCCACGCCTGGGCATTGCGGTCACCGCGCGCTGCGCGGGAGCGGATCTTCCATTCGGTCGCGAGCTTCTCGTCCGCTGGCACGCCGGTTCCGCGAGAATAGCAGGTCGCGATGTTCTCCATTGCAGGCGGATAGCCGAGGCTGGCCGCGCGCATGAACTGCTGGAAAGCCTTGCGGTGGTTCTCCTTCACGCCTTCACCGCGCCATAGCGCCACTCCGTAAGCGTCGATAGCCTCGATGCAGCCATTGTCGCCCGCGACGCGGAACAGTTCGGCCGCCTTCCGAGCGTCCTTTTCGACACCCTCGCCGCGCTGCAGCGCCAGCCCGTAGTTGAACTGTCCGTAGGGGTTCTCGCATTCGGCCGACTTCTTGAACCAACGCGCGGCCATGGCGAGGTCCTTCTCCACCACGCGCCCTTCGCGGAAGAACCCGCCAATGTTGTTGAGCGCCTCGGGATGCCCCTTGTCGGCCGCAGCCCGGAAGCAGTTGAACGCGCTCTGGTCGTCCTGGGGCGTGCCAAATCCGCGCGCATGGCAGGTGCCGAGGTTGTAGAGGCCGTTGGCATCTCCCTCCCTCGCCGCAGACTTGAAGTAGTCGAACGCCAGACCCATCACGCGCTTCTGCTCGTTCGTCGACATCTCCTCGCCTATTGCGCGCGTGAGGATGAAAGCGCCCCACGCATTCTGGGCCTGTATGTTGCCTGCGTCGGCCGCACGGTGAAGCAGGTTCGTGTCGCTGGTCTCCAACGACAGGAGGTACCAGGCCATGGAGTTGTTCTTCTCCAACGCCAGCCGCTTGATCTTGTCGCGACAGTTGTCGAGATACTTGTTGCGAGTCTCTTCATCCATGCGAGCGGCAGGAGGTGCGTCCTGTTCGCGCGAGACGAGCGCAAGCACGAAACCATATACCGGACTTCCTGACTTCGCCTTCTCCGCCACCTCCTCGGCGGCGGCGGCGTACTCCTTCCGCGACCCTGAGGCCCGTGAGTTGAGAAGCCGCATGATGGCGTTTGCCGGGTCGGCAAGCGCCGCAAGGCCGGCGGACAACGCCAGCACGAGCATCGACGCAAAGACCCTGTTCTTGTGCATGACCGGATCCTTCCTCATTTCGACCTTTCCCGTGGAGACAGCATTGCGGACGACACAGGCATCGCGGCGCCAACGATCGGAATTCCACGGTTCCGCCAGTTCTTGCGGCGAGCGCAGACGGTAAGCGTCCGCCCTGCCGTGCCGAATCTCCACCATGGAGGACGCTTGAGCTCCACCACGTCGAACCCGTCGCGAAGAAGCTCATAAATAGCCCGCTGGGTCCACCCGATCCCATCCTTGGCCACCTCGTCTACCGTGAATAATAGGCACCCTCCTCCCTGGAGAATACGATGGACTTCGCGCACCAGCATGGCGAGACGTTGACGCGACTGGGCAAAGAGCGACGCCGCCAGAAGCACGACATCGAACTGGTGGTCTTCGAACGGCAGTTCGCCGCCGGCCCCCAGCTGCAGGACCGTCTTCGGGTCGAGCCCGCTTGCCGCAGCGTTGCGCGCCGCCGCGCCGTCCTCTACGGTCATCCACACCCCGGCATGCGAATTGCGCACCGTCTTGGAGAGATCGACGTCTGCGAAGCCGACATCGACACCGGCACGTACGCCTTCGGTCCGTGCCTCCAATGCGGCAACCGTCTTTCTGTCTGCGCTAGAGGCCAATCGACACCTCTTCCCTTGTGGCTAGGTCCTTCATCTTCGCCGTTCCGGCAGCCACGTCGTCCGGTCCGAGGAACACCGCCTTCGCGCAGGAGGATGCGCCCGCCCGCGCGAAGAACTGCTTCGGCTTCGCCTTCCTGAGCGCGAGGTTGACGTCCTCTCCTGCCGCCCGCAGCTTTGCCGCGAGCGCTAGCGCTGCGTCACGCTGCTCCGGGAACATCCAGCCGACGTATACGCCCTTCTTCGGCGCGGCGGCATCCGCGCCAAGACGCGCCTTGAGAAGCTCCGTCACCACCACGTCGCCGAACCCGAGTCCGACCGCCGTCGCCGGCGAGCCGCCGATCGTGGTGAGCAGATTGTCGTAGCGTCCGCCGCCGAAGATCGCGCGGAACTCGCGCTTGGCGTCAAAGCACTCGAACACGATGCCTGTGTAATAGCTGAGACCGCGGATCACCGAGATGTCGAACTCGAGGCACTTCCCGAATCCGGCGATGTCAGCGAGGCGGAAGAGTTCCTGTAGGCTGGCCTTCGCGGGGCCGTCAGGCAGCTCGTCAAGCGACTTGAGATTGAGTATCTCGAACGTCTTGGCCACGCCCGCATCGTCTACGCCGCCGTCCTTCAGCATCGCGGCGATCTCCGCGTCGGGCATCTTGCCGCGCTTGTCTAGCGCAAGGAACACCTGCGCGTGCCGCTCGGCGGGGATGCCGCTTGCCGCGAGCAGCTCGGAGAGGAGCGCGCGGTTCGACACGTGCACCTTGAAGTCGGCGTCCGAAAGCCCCATGCGACGGAGCGCGTCGCAAGCGGCCCCCAGCACCTCCACCTCGGCGAGGACGCTCTCTTCGCCAACGATGTCGAGGTTCCACTGGTAGTGCTCGCGCTTGCGCCCCTTCGTCATGCGCTCGTAGCGGAAGCACTGCGCGATGGTGGTCCACTTGATCGGGAACGGCAAGGACCCCTGGCGCTGCGCCACCATGCGCGCGAGCGTGGGCGTCATCTCGGCGCGCAGCGCTATGTGCCGGTCGCTCTTGTCGAAGAAGTGGTATATCTGGTCGCCCACCTCCTCGCCAGCCTTGCGCGCCAGGAGATCGTAGCTCTCCACGACGCACGCGTCATACGGCTCGAACCCCGCCGCCGCGCCGGCGGCGCGGAACGCGTCGAACACCTTGTTGCGCCACGTCATGTCTTCGGGATAGAAGTCCCTCATCCCGCGCGGCGGCTCGAACGATATCTGGTCGGACATAGTCTGTTGTTTCCTCGGGCCCTATTCTACCATATTTCCCCCGTTCACGCCATAGCGCC
>CACWSW010000077.1 GCA_902763655.1 uncultured bacterium | reverse complement strand
CTGAACGCGATCGAGTGCGCGCGCCTGCGCGGCGACAAGGAGCGCGAGGAGAAGCTCGTGCGACTCTTCGACGACTTCCTGCCGGGCGGCAAGCTGGCGTTCTGCTGTTCGCGTCCGTACCACGTGGACGACACGATCTTCGGCGCGCTTCCCTACGAGATATACCTCGGCACGAAGGAGCCTAAGTACCTCGCGCTCGGCAACTACTACGCGGACACGCAGTGGACGCCGCCGTGCGACGGCACCGTGAAGGAGCGCCATGCACTGCCGCGCGAGAGGCAGGAGGGATTCTGGAAGGGCGGGTACACGCCCCAGACGCGACTCTGGATCGACGACATGTACATGATCACCGTGCTCCAGAGCCAGGCCTACCGCGCGACGGGCAACCGCGTCTACATCGAGCGTACCGCGCGCGAGATGTGCCTCTACCTCGACGAGCTCCAGCTCAAGGAAGGTCCTGCGAAGGGACTCTTCTACCACGCGCCGGACGTGAAGTACGTGTGGGGGCGCGGCGACGGCTGGATGGCGGCCGGCATGGCGCTCGTCCTCGACCGCCTGCCGGAGGACAGCGAGTACCGCGCGCGCATCATGTCGGGCTACCGCCTGATGATGGAGACGCTCCTCCGCTTCCAGCGCGCGGACGGACTCTGGAACCAGCTAGTGGACCGTCCGGAGGATCCCCGCAACTGGGGCGAGACGTCATGCTCGGCGATGTTCGCTTACGCGTTCGTGACGGGCGTGAAGCGCGGCTGGCTGCCGAAGGAGTCGTATGGCCCCGCGTTCCGCAAGGCGTGGCTCGCGCTATGCGACCACCTGGACGAGTTCGCCAACATCTCCGACGTGTGCGTGGGCACCGGCAAGAAGGACGACCTGCAGTACTACTTCGACCGCCCGCGCGTGAACGGCGATCCCCACGGCCAGGCCCCCATGCTCTGGATCTCCTCCGTGCTGCTGGAGAAATAGCGAGAAAGCAGTTGCCGACCTGAATTCTCGGATTGCCCTGGCGGGCGGGCCGCGCCCCGTCGCGGCCGCATGGTGGGGCGAGGCGTCCCGCCGAGCCGCGCACGCGTCCCGCCGAGCCGTGGCGGCTCGCCCAGAGGGCTCGCCCCACCTTGCGGTCGCAACAAGTTGCGACCCTCCCAGTGCGCCGCCAAGATGGCGCCCCACCGTGCGCGACGGCGCGAGACAACGCCATCCGAATATGCTACACTATCGGGCGACGGGCAACGCCAGGTGGGCAAGCCGTGGGCGGTTGCAGTCGAAAAACCGAAGAGGAACGCGAGATGGACATGACGAAACTTGACCCGACGAAGATGAAGGACTGGGAAATCGCGGAGGCGGCCGAGGCGACGCTGCGTCCGGCGGCGGAGCTGGTGGCCGAGCTGGGCCTCCAGGAGGACGAGTGGGATCCCTACGGGCGCGTGCTCGCGAAGGTGGACGCGACCAAGGTGCTGAAGCGACTCGGCGGCAAGAAGCGCGCGAAGTACATCGACGTGACGGCCATCACGCCCACCGCGCTCGGCGAAGGCAAGACCACCACCACGCTCGGCCTCGTGCAGGGGCTTGGCCGCCTCGGCAAGAAGGTGATCGGATGCGTGCGCCAGCCCTCCGGCGGACCCACGTTCAACATCAAGGGTAGCGCCGCTGGCGGTGGCCTCGCGCAGGTGGTGCCGCTCACCTCTCTCTCGCTCGGCCTCACGGGCGACATTGACGCCATCACGAACGCGAACAACCTTGCGATGGTGGCGCTCAACAGCCGCATGCAGCACGAGCGCAACCACGATGACGCCTGGCTTGCCGAGCGCGGACTCAAGCGGCTCGACATCGACCCCACGCGCGTGCAGATGCGCTGGGCGATGGACTTCTGCGCGCAGGGCCTCAGGAACATCGAGATCGGCCGCGGCGGGCGGCTCGACGGCTTCGAGATGCCGAGCGGCTTCTACATCACCGTGGCGAGCGAGGTGATGGCGATCCTCGCGATGGCGGCCGACCTCGCCGACCTGCGCGCGCGCCTCGGGAAGATCATCGTCGCCTACTCGAAGTCCGGCGCGCCCGTCACGACGCGCGACCTGGAGGTGGACGGCGCGATGTGCGCGCTCCTCGTGAACGCCGTGAAGCCCACGCTCATGCAGTCCCTGGAAGGGCAGCCGATGTTCGTCCACGCCGGGCCGTTCGCGAACATCGCGATCGGGCAGAACTCGGTGATCGCGGACAGGCTCGCGTGCGCGCTCGGCGACTACGTCGTCACGGAGAGCGGATTCGCCAGCGACATGGGCTTCGAGAAGTTCTGGAACATCAAGTGCCGCTGCTCCGGCCTGAAGCCGGACGCCGTTGTGCTCGTGGCGACTGTGCGCGCGCTCAAGGCGCACGGCGGCGCGCCGGCCGTTAAGGCGGGGTTGCCGCTCGACCCCGTGTACACGCACGAGAACCTCGATCTGCTGCGGAAGGGGTGCGACAACCTCCTCGCGCACATCGACATCATCCGCCGCTCCGGCGTGCAGCCCGTGGTGTGCCTCAACGCGTTCTACACGGACACGCCCGCCGAGCGCGCTCTCGTGCGCGAGATCGCCGAGAAGGCCGGTGCGAGCTTCGCCGTGTCGGACCACTGGCTCAAGGGCGGCGCGGGCGCGCTCGAGCTCGCCGAGGCCGTTGTGGCCGCGTGCGACCAGCCGAACGTCTTCGCGTTCCTCTCGTCCGACGACGAGCCGCTCGCGGCCCGCACGGAGGCGCTCGTGAAGGAGGTCTACGGCGGCGACGGCGTGGACTGGAGCGACGAGGCGAAGGCCAAGCTCGAGGCGCTGCAGGCCGACCCTGAGACGGCCAAGCTCCCGATCTGCATGGCGAAGACGCAATACTCTCTCTCGCACGACCCGAAGCTGCTTGGCCGCCCGAAGGGGTGGCGGCTCCCGGTGCGCGACGTCCTCATCTACAAGGGCGCGGGGCTCGTGGTGCCCGTGGCGGGCGAGATCAAGCTCATGCCCGGAACGTCGGCATCGCCGGCCTACCGCCGCATCGACGTCGATGTCGAGACCGGCCACGTCCACGGCCTCTTCTGACGGCAACTCGAGTTGTCTCATGTCCCTTGGTAAATTGCTACGATTCGACTTTGAGCCGGAGACGCAAGACAATTTGCGTCAGGTGTTCTTGCATCCGTTGGTTTGCGGATGTCGGCTGCTGCGTCTCCTCGGCAATGACGACAAGCGGCAGCGACGGCTAATGTTGCGGAGTCTTGCGCAGGGACTTCCCGACAGGGTCGCATGCGAATACATGCAGGAAATCGAGAACCTCAAGGCGTTTTCTCCAGGCGAGTATCCCGTGTTCCCTTATCCGTATTCGGACAGGGGCCCCGTCACTGTTGAAACTGGATTCGACAGGAAGAGGCGACTGCCTTATGTGCTCCATAAAGGAAGGCCTTTGTTTGGGAAGAAAGGCCAAAGTCTGAGGGATGTTGAATGGTATTATCGGTGGTACGTTGAGAACGAGGGGTTGCTGGGAAGCGGGAGGCGAATCAAGACGCCACATTCTTACGTGAATGGCGACTTCAGGGTTGAGGATGGAGATGTTGTCGTCGATATCGGCTGCTCCGACGCTCTCTTTGCCTTTGACAATGCCGAGATTGCCGGCAAGATCTACCTCTTCGAATCGTGCAAACAGTGGCGTCCTGCGCTTGAGGCGTCGTTTGAGCCTTTTCGCGAAAAGACCCACATAATTTCCCGCCTGGTTTCGAACAAGACCAGCAAGCGTGAGATACGCCTGTGCGATGCAATCAACGAGCCCGATTCAAGTCATTACTTCATCAAGATGGACATCGAGGGTGGAGAAAGGACCGTCATCGCATCTTCTGCCGATTTCCTGCGGAGGAACAAGGTGAAGTTGAGCTGCTGTGTCTACCACCGTCAGGACGACGCAGAAGCGATATCTGCCATGCTGAGAGAAATGGGATTTTCGTTTCGCTATTCGGAGGGCTACATGCTGCCATTGCTAAACGACATTGTCTACCCGTATTTTCGCCATGGCGTCATCTACGCTAGGAATTTCTGACGCGGCCAGTTTGTGGCGGTTGATAGCATCGGGGAGATTATGCTAAACTACTGCCATGAAAAAGTGGATAAAGTGTGTGACGATGGCGTTGGGCGGCGCACAAGGCGAGGAACTGCGCGGGCGGGCGGCCAAGCTCATGCTGTCCGGCGGCATCCTCTACGCCGGCAAGAGCAGCACGGTGATTCTCATCCGGTAAACGACATAAAGGGAGACACGAAATGAAAAGAATGGTTCTGTTGGCAGGTGCGGCGGTCGCGATGACGGGCGCGTGGACGGCGTCCGGTGAAACCATCACCGACCTGTCGGGATACGTCTACCAGAAGGCAACGGACTATAGCTCGGGATATAGCTCGTTCGTCCACGGCCACAACTGGAGCGACGGCCTTCCGCCGCATGACGACGCGGACTACATCGTGCAGGGTGCCAAGCAGCTCCGGACGGACCATGCGTCGTCCACCGCGACCTTCGGCGGGCGCTCGCTGTCCCTCGATAACGGTTACCTGAACTTGAAGGTGAGCGGCGCGAATTTCACGATCAGCGACCTGCGCCTCTACAACGGATGCCGCATCTGGAACGGGAACGCGTCGAGCGCGCAGACGATTCGGGCGCAGACGACGGTCTACGGGACGGAGGAGAACCCGCCGTTGCTCGGCATCCCCGGTTCAAGCCGCACCACGATCCTGACGGGTTCGCTGATCGGCAACGAGGATGCGGTCCTGAAGGTCGCCGAGAATCCGGGTGACACCGCGCCGACGGCCGATCATGTCGGCTATGCGATCGTCACGTCCACAAACGAGAACGGCAACTGCGGCACCTACTTCGGGCGCTTCTTTTCCTTCACGCGCTACGCGTACCTCGTGGTCGACCGGGTGGAGACGCTTGGCGCAGGCGACACCGCCGCGCACGGATCCGTTCTCACGCTGCAGAACGGCGGTGGCTTCTTGGGCAACGGCGGACTGATCTTCACCAACGCCGCCTACTCGATCTCGATCAACGGGAACGGCACGCTCGGCGCGTACGCCGCCGGCCCCGCGAATTTGGACCTGCCACTTGGCGGCAGCACGGCGGGCCTGTACCTCGGCGGAGGTGTCGAGATCAAGGGCGTGAACGGAAACGACACGCTTGAAATCTGGAACAAGGGCGCCGCCACCGCGCTGAACGACGTGCGGCTTTCGGGAATCGCGCAGATCGCGATCAGCGGCGGTACCGTGCGTTTCCTCTCGGACTACAACGCGCCGGAAATCCCCGTCACCATGTCGTCCGGCAGAATCGCAATCGCCGGATGGTGCGAGAACATCGGGGATGTCTCCCTCGTCTCTGGCAACAGCCTCACGCCCGGCGTCGGACAGAAGGTCGTCGGTACGCTCGGCATGAAGTCGCTGACCATGGCGAACGGCGCCTTCATCATCGCCTCGATCTACCAGCAGGAGGACAATTCCGTCACCTCCGACCTCATCCGCGTCGAAGGGAATCTGACGAAGGGGACGGAACCCGTCGAAATCCAGTTCGACTGCTTCCAGGCGGGAACGAACGGCACGATCAAGGCGAAGCTGCTCACGGCGGCGAACCTTGGCACGGCGGGCGGCCTCACCGTCAACGACTTCTCCTGGCGCATGCAGGACGACTATCTCGCCAACTTGGTCACCGGAGAACTGTCCATCGAGGAGGAGAACGGCACGAACTACCTTTTCTTCACCCGTACCAGCAACGCGCTCGTCTATCTGGCGGGAGTGGATTCCGGCAGCAGTTCAGGATCGTCCTTCGACCGAGGGACCAACTGGGAAAACAAGGCCGCGCCCGACGCCGAGCACGATTATGTCGTTCCGAGGAACATGCTCCTCCGCTGCTACATACACGCAATCCCGTTCCAGGGACGTTCGCTCTCCATCCTCGGCGGCGGCGACTTCTCGATCTGCGGCGTGACCGCGTCGGTCAACGATCTGCGCGCCTATCCCGGCGCCCGCTTTTCCACGCGCGTCAGCAACGCCGACAACAGGCTGACGGGCAATTTGTACGTCTATGCCACGGAATCGAGCCCGCTCGACTTCATGATCGAGGGCGGTGCCTCTGCGCGCCAGCTGACGCTGGGCTCGCGCCTCGTCGGCGGAAACGACGCGATGGTGCGCTTCCGTTGCTACACGAAGGGACCAGCCGTCGGTTCTGACACGTTCACCGGCGGCAAGTTCATCATCACCGGCGACAACTCGGACTACAAGGGCAAGATCACCATCCACCAAAACACCATTGTCGCGGAGTTCGCGAGCGAGGCCGCGCTCGGCGGCCCGGCCGACGCGTTTTCCGCCAACCGCCTGACCCTCTCCAGCAACAGCGTGTTCCGCTGCAATTCCACCTTCACGCTGTCCGACCCGACGCGCGGCATCACGCTGGTGCCGCCGGACAATCTCGCCCACTACACCTACGGCGGCGGAAGCTTCGAGGTTACGGAGGGGAATACCCTGACAATTCGGAACGTGATCACGGGCGAGGGTTCGTTCCGCAAGATCGGCGCGGGCACGTTGGTGCTGGACGCCACGAACACGCTCTCGGGCGTCATCCAGCCCAAGGAGGGGAAGCTCGTCGTCCGCAACGCGCGGGCGTTGGGCACGGGGAAGGTCAAATGCTTCGCGGACGGCATCCTGCGCATCGAGACGGCGGACGGCGTGACGCTCGATCCGGATTCGCCGTTCAACACGGACGTGGACTCCGTGCTGAACGTCGAGCTGGCGGCCTTCGACGCGCCGTCGGCCGGGAAGGTCGAGGCGAACATCTTCACGCTTTCCCATGCGGAGACCTTCGACGCCTCCGCGATCCAGATCGTAAATGGCGGTCTGGCCGACAGATACAAGGTCGAGATCCTCACGCGGCAGACCGACGCCGGACTTCAGGTCTACGCCGTCGCCAAAAGCAAGGGACTGACAATCTCCATTCGATGAGCGAGGCCCCAAACATCAACCGCGAATTGTGCTATACTATCTCCCATGAAAAACCTTGCGATGCGTGTGGCGGCGATGGGAATTGCCGGAGTGGTGGTTGCGCTTGACTGCGCGGCGGGGACGCTGCTGGTGCCGGTGGGCGTGACGACGAACATCGACGTGGCGGTGGACACGACGCTCACGGACGCCGTGACGCTGACTGATCGGTCGGTGATTGAGAAGACCGGCGTGGGCACGCTGACGTTTCAAGGCGGGCAGTTCACGCAGGACAAGACCGTCAACGTCAACGTGCGCGAGGGCGGCGTGGCGTTCACGCCGTCGCCGCAGGCGCTCGCCGCCTACCCGCAGCCGACGGAGACGATGAACAAGGCGGCGTTCTGGCTGGAGAGCCGCACGAACCTTGTCAAGGAGGGCGATGACATCGTCGCATGGCGCGACGTGCGCGACGTCGACCCGGCGGCGACGAACCACTACTACGCCGTCGTGGAGCATTCGTGGTCGGATCTCTGTCCGCAGGAGGCCACCTATACGGACAAGCCGGTCGTCTACTTCCAAGGGTACCAGTCCGGCTGCTGGATGAACTGGCAGAATCCGGCCGGCGGCCAGGCGACGGTGGGCAACCTCTACCACGTGTTCATCGTACATGGCGCAGCCAGCTATTGGGGTTACGTGCTGGGGCAGAGAAACGGACAGTCGCCGTATTTCCAGCCGAATGGAGTGGGCGGGACGGATAGCGCCATCTGGATCGCCCACAACGCCGAGAACAGGCCGATGCATTCATCGCGGACGTATCGCGACGGGATCGAAGTCGATCCGTTCACGACGGGGCAGGGAACGGGCATCCACGTGATCGAGGTGGACTGCCTCGAGATGCGTCAGTCGGCGCAGTGCTTCTTCAACGACCGTGACATGTGGAAGGACGCGAACGGCTACAACCCGATGTTCGGCGAGACGAGCACGAAGCAGACGGGTGGCGGCAAGCGCGCGGGCGGCGAATACATCTGCGAGATGCTGCTCTTCACGAACCGTCTGTCGGAAGCGGAACGCGTGTCGGTGTCCAACTGGCTGCTCGCGAAGTGGAAGGACGTGACACCGCCGGCCGCGCCTGCTGCCGTCGTGACGCTTGCCACGAATGCAACCGTCTCGGTCGAGGGCGGCGCGCTTGCGGCGGCGACGGCCATGGGCGACGGCACGCTCGTGAAGACGGGGGCGGGCATGCTCGTGATGCCGTCCCTCACGCAGCCCGCGCCGCGTACGGTGCACGTGCGCGTGGACGAGGGACCGCTCACGCTCGGCCAGCCGCTGCCGGTGACCTGTGCCGCCGGCGACACGGTGACCTCGACCATCACCTACGCCGGACCGCAGCTTACGCCTCCGGCGGCGACGGCGGGCACGGGACGGCTCGTCAAGGCGGGGAACGGCCCGTTGCTGCTGGACGGGGTACCGGACGGCGTGACGAACCTCGTCGTCTCGGGCGGTCTGCTCACGTTGGCCGATCCCGACCGCAAGGTCGATCTGCTGCCGGGTCCTGACCGGAACATCGCGGCCACGATCCCAGAATGGAACTTCGAGACGTACAACGCCACGAGTGTGAACAATAGCCAGAAGTACTTCAACAATACGGAATACATGGGCTGGCACGGCATCCAGCCCAGCGACGGGTATAGCCAGGTTTTTATCTTCGACAAGACATACGGGTCGCCGCCAAGCTGGAATCTGAAATTGGACACGCCGGACGGCAAGAACTGCCTTGCGGTCAAGAACAATGCGTCGGCCTGGTGTTCGTTCACGGTGCCTGTGACGGGCGACTACGTGCTGAGTTTCTGGGCGGCGCCCCGCAATGCCTCTTTCATCGGTCGCCATCTCGACGTGATGATCGGGCCGGACGCGGAGAACCTGACGGCTCTCGCGACGCCCTTCGGCGACTTTACCGTGTTTGCGGACAGATGGTATCGTTTTTCGTTCAACCCCGTCACGCTCCAAGGCGGCACAACCTATCAGTTGTGGTTCAAGTCTCTGGATGTCGGCGGCGACCGGTGCACTCTCTTCGACGCGATCACTTTGAAGATACCAGAGGAAGAGATCGGACGTTGGACGATTCCGAACGGCGACTTCGAGCTCTGGGCGACAAACTTCGTGAACGGCTTTTCGCTTGACAACACGAACCGTGTAATGGGCTTCACGGTGGAGCAATGCACGAGCTTTGGCACGACGACAGACACGAAAGAGACGTCCGGTACTCACTCTTATTCCACGTTTTCCGTTGCCGGTAAGAACGACTGGACATACTACAACCGTCCGTGGTCGACGGGAGGCAAGACCCAACTCTACATGACGGGAGCGGGGGCAAAGCTCGTGACGACCTTTACTCCTCCTGCCGGGACGTGGTGCGTCCAGGCCGACATGAGCGCCTGGTGCGTAACGGCCACTTCGTCGCAGAAATCCTATGGCGTTGACGCATCCGTCACCATCGGCGGCGAGACGACCGCGCTTGGACAGATATCTACAAGCGAACACTGCCTCAAGGCGCGCAAATGGCCGACGGCCTTCATGGCGGACGGACAGACGCCTGTGACGCTCACCCTTACGGGGGTGCTGACGAGTCCTGTCTGCGGCCACGGCATCCTCGACAATCTCGTGCTGGTGTCGGCGCACGTATCGGCCGAGAATCTGCTGTCGGATCCTGGCATCAACTCCAGTCTGCCGGGTGACTGGAGTTACGTTACCACGCCCAAGCCTTCAAATATGACCGCGTCCTACTTCATGTCTTGGACTGACAGCCTGTACAAAGGCTATTTCGGCCTCTCCCCGTTCGAGGGGAATGCCTGCTTCAAGCTTGTGAACGATGACATGCTCTTCCAGCCCGTGACGTTCCCGACGGGCGGACTCTACCGCCTGACGGTGAACTTGAAGACGCGCGGCACCACATCGCCAAATACAGGCAACGGAAACAACCCGATCAACGTCTATCTGGCGAAGGACGGCGTGACGAACATCGTGGGCCGTTCCGACAATGCCGCCACCACGAACTTCAACGAGTATGCGTTCACCTTCGCCGTACCGCCGGCGGGCGGGACGTACGACGTGGGATTCCGCGGCATGAGCGTGTGGAGCGGTGACGAGTCGGCGCGAGTCGACCGTACGACGCTCGTCGACGCAGCTTGGCTTTGCCGCGTGGAGTCGGAGCGCGGCATCGACCTGCCGGAGCACCTGAAGATCGAGGTCGCCGACGGGGCGCGCCTACAGCTGGACTTCGCGGGCACGAACAAGATCGATTCGCTCCGCATCGCCGGCAAGTCGTATGAGGGGCTTGTCTCCGTGGAGACGCATCCGGAGCTGTTCCCGGTCCTCGCCGGCCCTGGCACGCTCATGATCACGCCCAAGGGCACCTTGATCCTGTTCCGATAAGGAGGCAATGTCATGAAAAAGTGCTTGGTATCATGCCTGATAGCGGGCATGGCCATCTTTGGCGTGCAGGCCGCAAGCCTGGAGATCTGCAGGCTTCGCTGCGAGGATTCCGAGAACCCGGTTGGCGTGGCGTGCGCGCAACCGCGCCTCACGTGGTCATTGCGCGGCGACGAACCTGCGGTGCGTCCGGCGTTCGCGGAGGTGCGTCTCGCCGCTGGCGGGGCCGACCTGGGGTCTGTCCCCACGCGGAAATCGAGCGACCTGTTTTCCTATGCCTGCCCCGCGCTGGAAAGCGGGGTCGAGTACCGGTGGCAGGTGCGCCTCGCGAACGCCGACGGTTCCGCCGCCACTTCATGGAGCGCGCCCGCGCGGTTCGTCGTGGCGCTGCAGGACGACACCCAGTGGGAAGGCGCGCACTGGATCGGCGAACGCGAACAGAGCTGTCCGAACTGGACCGACTACGACTACCAGGTGAAGTTCGAGAAGGTGAAGGAGGCGTTCGGCGTGTTCTTCCGGGCGCATTCGCCGACGTGCGGCTACATGTGGCAGGTGAACTTCGTCTTGGGGTCGCCCAAGCTGCGTCCGCACGTGTTCACCCAGGGCCGTGCCGTGATCCTCCCGGCCGTGGAGCTCTCCCCGTTCTTCCCCAACGGCATCGACCCGGAACGGCCGCACACGCTCAAGATTTCGCTGCGCGGCACGCGTATCCGCACATATCTCGACGGCGTGCAGGTAGACGACCGGACCGACGCCACGTACGCCGACGGCACGATCGGCGTGCGCACGAGCGTCCGCGAATCCGCGCGCGTGGAGGAGGTGTCCGTGACCGCAGACGGCAAGTCGCTCCTCTTAGACAGGTTCAAAGGGCACATCATGCCCGCGTTCCGCAACCCGCCGCTTGAGGGCGGGCGCCTGCTCGTTTCAAACAAAACGCTTCTCCACCGCCAGACGATCCCGAAGAACTGTCCGTGTCTGCGTAAAACCTTCGCCCTCGCCGACAAGCCGATTGCCTCTGCGGTGGCGTCGGCATGCGGGCTCGGCTTCTACGAACTGTGGATCAACGGCGCGAAGGCAGACCCGAGTCGCGTGCTCGCGCCAGCCATGGCGTCGCCCGACCGCGCGGCGCTGTTCGACACGTACGACGTCACGGCGCTGCTCAAACGTGGCGCGGACAACACGGTCGGATTCTGGCTTGCGGCCGGCTACTCGGACGACTTCTCGCGCTACGGCTGGCACTGGCTGGGGCCCAAGTGCGCGATCCTCCACCTGAAAGTGCGTTATGCCGACGGCACGTCACAGACCGTCGTGACGGACGGCACGTGGAGCTGGACCGATGCCAGTCCGATCTCGAGCGCCAGCATCTACCATGGCGAGACGTACGACGCCTCAAAAGAGGATCCTTCATGGTGCCTGCCGTCGGGAACGGCGAACGGTTGGCGTCCGGCGATCCTCCTGGACGATGCCGCTCCGGCGCGACGCCTCGCGAACGACGCGCCGCCGGTGCGGATGCTCGATCCGCGCCGTCCCGTGAAGATCGTCGAGACGGCGCCCGGCGTGTTCACGGCGGACTTCGGGCAGAACCGCGCCGGGTTCGTGCAGGTACACGTGCGCGGCCCGAAGGGAACGCGCATCTCGCTGCACACGAGCGAACTGCTGGGCGAAGACGGCAAGATCGACCCCTGGACGAACCGGGACGCGAAGTCGCGCGACGAGTTCGTCCTTGCCGGCACCGGTGCGCCCGAGACGTATACGCCGCGCTTCACCTACCACGGATTCCGCTACGTGGAGATCACGGGATGGCCTGGACGCCCGACGGCGGACGACCTGACCGCGGCCGACGCGGCGACGTGGTCGATGTTCTCCAACTTCGTGGGCTATCCCACCGACTGCTGCATGCGGAACGAGCGCACGCCCTGCCAGATGGACTCGCAGGCGTACGAGGACGCCGCCCTCCAGTTCTTCGACATGTCGCGGTACTACGCCAAATGGCTGGACGACATCCGCGGCGGACGCGGGAACCCTGACTGGACGGGCGACTCCGCGACGCTTCCCGCGCGCCTCTGGACGGCCACGGGCGACGCGCGCGTCTACGCCGCGCGCTACGACGACATGAAGGGACAGGTGGATGCCTTGGTCAAGCGTGCGCCCGACCTCATCTTCACGGCCGGCTTCGGCGACTGGTGCGCGCCGAACGACGGCACGTGGAAAGGCTATTTCAACGACGTGGAGATCGTGAACACGTCGATCTTCTGCGAGATGGCGCGGATCGTCTCGGAGGCGGCGAAGGTCCTCGGCAATGACGACGACGCGGCCGCGTACGCCGCGCTCCACGCGCGCGCGAAGGACGCCTTCCACAAGAAGTTCTACCATCCCGACACGCACACGTACGGCGACGGCTCGCAGACGACGGCCGTGCTGCCGCTAGCGTTCGGGATCGTCCCGGCGGAGTGCCGCGCCG
>CACWSW010000076.1:16792-17175 GCA_902763655.1 uncultured bacterium | reverse complement strand
CCGTTTCAAGAAGGTCGCGTGGAAGGCGCTCGGCATCATCTTCGACGGCATCGACAAGCTCAAGCAGTTCGTCCGCAACCAGCCGGAGGTTGACAAGGATGCGATTCTTACCGTCTTCCGCGACCTCAAGAGCGAGGATCCCGAAGTCGTCGCCAAGGCGCAGGCGAAGAAGTCCGTGCTTGACGAGTACGATATCTCGATGGAGCAGACGGACGAGTTCTGGATCGAACCCATCGCCGACGAGCAGGTGAAGTGATTTAATGGATGCGCCGCACCGTTTTCAGGTGGGTGCGGCTGCCCCGTCTGCTCGCCGGTCGGCAGCGGTCAAGATCGAGTGCCACTTGTGGCCAGGCCGGCTTAATTTCCAAGGAGGTGTTTGTATG
>CACWSW010000076.1:0-16742 GCA_902763655.1 uncultured bacterium | reverse complement strand
CACAACCAGGACGCCTCGGCGCAGGAGTTCGAGACGAAACGGACGCTGTTCAACGAGTTCTACAAGCTCGTCGCCCGTTGCCGCAAGGCGCAGAAGCGTCACTTCGCGGAGAAGACGCAATCCGCACTGATAGCCTCGAAGGAGGCCGAGCGGGCATTGGACGCGCACATGGAGATGCTGCGGAGCGCATCCAGCCGCAAGCCACAGCTCCCAGCCGGAATCGAGGTGCCACATGAGAGGTGAGAAGAGAGGGGACAAGTATGTCATGCTGTTCGACTCGCATTTGCCAAACCTTTTAACCGAGGTTTTGAGCAATCCAAGCTGCGCCATCCTTCGGGTGCCTATCAATATCACGAAGGGAATACTAGCAGAGCTGGCCAAGCTCGCAATCGAGATCGACGACAACCGCCTGCATGTCCTAATGCTCCGTCTCGGCCTGTACGACGTTTCGGCCAGCGAGAGGGTCAAAGAGATCGACAAACTTAATAGTCAGATTCGTCGCGAGAAGCGCATACCCCCTTCCCCAAAGAAAGCCAGGCCACGCCATGCGTAAACCTCAAGGCCTCACCAAGCCGCAGATCGCGGCCTACTTCCGGGCGGCCAGCGCGGCGGCCCGTGCGCTCGGCGAGCCGCTGGGCACCTACCGCAAGCGCGTGACGAAAGAGGTGTGCAACGCCACATCCATCAAGCAGCTCAACCGCACAAACGACTTTGACGCCGTAATGACGCGCTTCACCGAGGACGGTGCCGACTACCAGGCCGCCTGCCACTACGCCGTCGGTGCCGAACGCCGCCTTGCCGTCCTAATCGGAGCCGTCTGCGAACAGGTCATGCAGTTGAAGAGCCTTGAGGCCACGGCGACCGGCGCGACCGCAACCACCACCCCCGCCGAAGACTACCTGCGCACGATCCTCAACCGATCCGGCAGCCTTCGTCCAAATCAAGATGGCGGCTGGTGGCTTGACCTAACCGATTCGCATCTCCAAGCCGTATTCGCCATGCTCGACACCCACCGTCGCCGCCTCATCCGCCGCCTCAACCAGTCAACCTCCAGCTCCGTCCCCCTAGCCTTTAGCATGGACATCGGCTATTTTCTCATGGGCACACGTCTCGCCACCTACGAGCTTCCCTCACCCATCACCCGCACCGTGCGAGTCAATGTTCAATGACTTCCAACCCCTATTTCAACCCCATTCCAACCCCGTTGAAACCCTCTTCAACGGGGTTATCAATTCCCTTCCCAAATCCCTTTTTCCCAACTTCCCTAGAATCTTTCCCATTTCCCACCCGGCGATACAAGTTTCGCCGCCAGCGGTAAAAGCTGCCGCTCGAGAGGGGCGAGACGTCCTGAAGTCCGATGGCCGTAGCCCAGGCATACGCGCGTTCGCGCATGCCCGGCGATGCCATCTTGGCGTTGGGCATAGGCGGAATCAACCCTCCACAGTGTCGAGAAACCGCTCGATGAGCGCATCGACCTTCTCCCAGGTCTTCACCGCCTTCACCCAGCGTTCGGGGATCGCGGCGAAGCCGTAGAAGGCTCCGGCGATCTGCCCGAAGACCGCTCCGATGGAGTCCGAGTCGCCGCCGAGGTTCACGGCGGCGATAAGCCCTTCCTCGAAGCTCTCCGTCGTGTTGAACGCCCAGAGCGCGGCCTGGAGCGTCGAGACCGCCCAACCGGAGTTGTCCACGAACTCGCGCCTTATTTCCTTTCCGGGGCCAGTATGGGTGCGACGCCCTGCCATGTGTTCGTCGAGGACGGACGCAAACCTATCGCAAACGCTCCTGACGACGGACGAGCTGTGCGTGAGGTCGCTGATCTCGTGCATGACCTTCGCCGGATCGCCCTCCTTCTGCGCAAGGAGGTACGACGGCGCGAACCGCATGATCGAGCCGTTGCCCTGCGAATCCTCGTGTCCGTTGACGAGCGATCCCGTCCGCGCGAACGCGGTTACGGAATTGTACGTGGCGCCGCCCACGTCGAACGACCTGCCGTCGATGGACGAGAGATACCCATCCTTGAGCCACTTGACGAACGTCGCGGCGATGTCCTTCAGGTCGTACTTCCCCTGGCGCACGCACGAGTCCATGATGCACATCGCCATCGAGCCGTCGTCCGTCCAGTAGCCGGGCGGCAGACCGAACACGGGACACGCCACCATCTCGGTGATCCACGGATGCGAATCCATGCCGCTGAACTGTATTGGGCTCCCGAAGGCGTCGCCCACGACGAGTCCCCAGAGCATTCCCTTTGCCTTGTTCCTGTCCATTTGCTTTCTCCTTTCAGTTGAATTCCCTGTCGAACGGCGCGAAGTTCGAATGGCGTGAGTTGTGGTCCTCGATGACGGCGAAGCGGACGATGCGGTATTTACCTGCGAACTCCGGCTCGCGCAGGACCTCATGGAACAGCCGCGCCATGTGTTCCGGCGGATTGCGGAACGCGCCGCATCCCCACGCGCCGAGGACGATGGCGTCGTGTCCGTGCAGGAGTCCGACGCGGAGCATGGCGCGGATCTTCGTCTTCGTCGCCGCCGCCGCCCACGGCACAAGCGTTCCGTAGCTGGTGAGGTCGGGGCGGTTGATTGCCGCAACGGAAACGACCGCGCACTCGAACGGCGTCTCGAGAAGCGCATCGCCCTGCCTGGCACTCGTGCGGAAGAACGTGACGCGCCCCGAATATATGGCGCCCGTCTCGCGATCTATCGGATAGCGCCCGTCGCCGAGCGGCAGACCAAGGAGACTCGCATGGTATTCGTCGAACTGGTAGAGCGAGACGCAGAGGTTGCTCTGCCGGAAAAGCGACTCCTCTTGCGCCCGCGCCCCGTTGATGACGCCGCCGCCTGGGGTATGCTGGTTTGCCATGTTCAGCATGATCGGCCTGTAGCCCTCCTCGACAAGCTTGCGTGTGACCTCGATGCAGTCGTCGTTCACCGCATCGCACACGCTCGATCCTGCCGCCGCAACTGAATCCACCCTCGGCGGATTCCGGTAGAACACGCTCGCCTTCAGCACTTCATCTGTATCGGGAAGTCTGACTTCGGCACCCGAAGGAGCGACATATCCGACCCTGCGGCAGATGCGCATCGTCTCCTTGAAGATGTCGCGGTTCCGCTGCTTTCTCTCGGCTATCGCCGGATCGTATGCTTGATGATGGTAGCTCATTTTCTTTCTTCCTTTTTAGCAATATGACTTTTGGCTACTAATTGACGTCGAACTTTCGGCCTGGAATTACAATGCCGCCTTTCTGCGGTAGAGCTTCGCGGGGGCGTGGGCGCGCCCACCGAGGTCTTCCCATTCGCCCTCGCACACTTCCAGAAGCGGCTCCTTCGTCATCGTAAGCTGTCGACGGAAGCTCGGGATGTTGGCCGCGCTGACGGAGTAGCGGGTGAGGTACTGGTAAATGTCAATGTAATTGGAAAGCGTGAACTTCTCAGGAAGGAAGAAGAACACGAGCTTCTTCGTGTCGAACGACAGCATCCGCAGAAAAGCCTGCGCGATGATCTCCGCATGGTCGAACGCCAGCGGATTGTCCTCGACCGACAAAACCGTGCCGCCGCCGAGATCCTCCTCGCGGTACGAGCCGGTCAGGCAGAACGCCAGCTTTCCGTCCTCGTGGAACGGAAGAAAGAACCGCCCATGTCCGATAGTTGGCGACTTGAGAAGAAGCCACCTTGCCATCGCAGCGTCATCGCCGCCTTTGACGTGGCATCCCTGCCCGCGCTTGTGGACGGAAACGAACGCGTTGGAGATGATCCACGCGCGCATGTCGCGATCCGGCTTCGAGAACACGCCGACTGGTATGAGGCGGTCGGCCTCAAGGGCTGTCTCCTCGCGGAGTTCGCGCCTCGCACCCTCGTCCACCGTTTCCGTCGGGCGGATGAATCCGCCCGGCAAAGCCCAGCTTCCCTCGAAAGGCCATTGTCCTCGCTTGATGAACAGCACCTCAAGGGCGAACTCCGGGTTCTCCCGCCATTGCCCTTCTCCAAGTTCGCTGTAGGCAGGACGCACGGCGACGATGTCCGCCGTGACACTCGGCTTCGGGTACTTGCCGAGCGTCTTGCGGTACGCCTCAATCTTCGCCATGTCCTCTTGTGTCTGCGTCATGATGGATTTGCCTTATTTGGGTTGACGGCGCATATTATATCATATTGCTCATTTAGCCACAAGTATCTCTTAGGACTTTTCTCCTCCTCCCGTCCCCCACCTTCGGGGTGTAAATCGGCGTAAAAGTTTGTAATGGCTAATTGTAAGGATGAAAAGAAAACCAAGATGGTCGGGGCGGCGGGATTTGAACCCACGACAACCTGCGCCCAAGGCAGGTGCGCTACCAGACTGCGCTACGCCCCGTCAAAGATCTTTGCGTGAGGCCTCGTACTCCGAGATCTCGCGGGAAATGATGCCTGTCACGTCGTTGCGCGCGGCGTTCGCGCCAACGCGCACCGCATGGTAGATCGCCTTGTGCGTCGAGCTGCCGTGCGTTATGATTACCGCCCCGGGCACGCCCAGGAGCGGAGCTCCGCCGTAGATGTCGGGATCGATCTGCTGCTTGAGCGACTTGAACGCCCCCTTCAGCAGCAGCGCGCCCACCACCCGGAAGATTCCCTTGAAGCATTCCTTCTTCAGGAAGTACCCTATCGCGTGCGCGAGGGATTCGGACGTCTTCAGGACGACGTTGCCCACGAAACCGTCGCACACGACCACATCGGTCTGCCCCTTGAAGAGGTCGTGCCCCTCCACGTTGCCGCGGAAATCGATCCCAGACACCTCTTTGAGGAGCGGGAACGTCTCCTTCGTCATCTCGTTGCCCTTGCAGTCCTCTGTCCCGATGGACAGCAGTCCGACAAGGGGCTTCTCGCGCTTGAGCACGGCCTTCGAGTAGGCGCTGCCCATGATGGCGAACTGCACGAGCCAGTCTGCATGGCAATCCATGTTCGCGCCCGCATCAAGGAGCAGAAGCGGACGGATCGGACGGCGCGTGGGCAGAACCGTCGCGATTGCCGGACGCAACACGCCGGGTATGCGCCCGAGGTTCAGGATCGCGCTCGTTGCCACTGCGCCTGAGTTGCCGGCGGAGACGAACGCGTCCGCCTTCCCCTCCTTCACGAGGCGCATCGCCACGTTGATCGAGCAGTTCTTCTTCTTTCGGACTGCGCTCACCGGCGACTCGTCCATCTCCGCGACGTCGGGGGCGTGGACGATCTCGAGCTTGCCGGCCTTGATTGCCGCGGAGGACTCCTTGGGATGCTTGGCGAACTCGGCCTCTATCTGGCTCTGCACGCCGACCAGGAGGACCTTCACGTCCTCCAGGCCTTGGGCCGCCTCGATACCGCCCAGGACGATCTCGCCCGGGGCGTTGTCGCCGCCCATCGCATCAAGGGCTATCCGCGTCATGAACCTTTACTTGGCGGTGACGGAAAGAACCTTGCGGCCATTGTACATGCCGCAGTTCGGGCACACGTGATGCGCCTGCTTCATGCCGCCGCACTCGGGGCAAGCCTGGACCGACGCCAGGATCGCCTTCTCCAGCTGGCCAACACGCTGGCGCTTGCGCATTTTCGACTTCTTGTTCTTTGGTGATGCCATTTCATCTACTCCTATCGGTGTTCGTCAATCTTCAATCCTTCCAACGCGCCCCATCGGTCGTCCGTCTCTTCGCGCTTGCATTTGCAGGGACCCTCGTTGAGGTTTTTCCCGCATGACGTGCACACGCCAAGGCAGTCCGGTCGGCAGACAGGGTATGTCGGCAGGGCGAGTATTATACTCTGTCTTGCCTCATCCGTCAAATCCACGTATTCGGTCTTGTCGTCGACTTCCACGCTCACGGTGAAGTCGGGGACCTTCACCGTGAAGTCGAAATCGCCGCCGCAGCGGGAGCAGACAGCCTCGAAGTCCTGCTCCAGCGACCCGCGCACGAGCAGCTCGCGGCCGAGCAGCTGGGCGAAGATCGCGTAGCGTATGCCGGCGAAAGGACGCAGGAACTCGTCGTTCAGGTCGAGCACGGCGTCGTCCAGGACGTCCTCGAAGTCCTCCCCCTCCTTGTCCAGGCGCGAGACGTCAATTAGCAGCTTGTCGTTCATGCAGGTGCTTCTGGACGGCTGGGGTTACGAAAGGCGAGGTGTCGCCGCCGTAGCGGGCGATCTCGCGCACGGTGGACGCGGTGACGTAGGCCAGGCTCTCGGACGGCATCATGAACAGCGTCTCGATCTCAGGCGCCATGCGCCTGTTCGTGAGCGCCATCTGGAACTCGTACTCGAAGTCGGAATAGACGCGCACGCCGCGGATGACCGTGCGCACTCCGTGCGAGCGGCAGAAATCTACGAGCAGCGTGTCGAGCATCTCCACCGAAACGTTCTCTAGCCCGGCGTTCGCGACATCCTCGCGGATCATCGCGATCCTGTGCTCTGCGTCGAACAGCGCGCCGTTCTTCGCGCTAGTGGCGGCCACAGCGACGATAAGCCGGTCGTAAAGCTTGGCCGCGCGCGTGATCAGGTCGAAGTGACCAAGCGTCATGGGATCGAACGTCCCCGGATATACTGCCGTTTTCGCTGACATGCGGAACCGTCCTGCAGCATCCGTCCGCTCAAGGCGATACGGAAAGCCTGTCGTCGTCGGTGAAGCCTTCGGCGAAGACGCCTTGGGCCTTGTAGGTCTTAAGCATGAAGTGGGTGGCGGTGGAGAGCACGCCGTCGAGCGTCGATAGCTCTGCCGCGACAAAGTGCGCAACGTCCTGCAGCGAATCGCCCCTCGCGAAGACAAGAAGGTCGTAGCCTCCGCTCATGAGGAAGCACGCCTCCACCTGCGCGAAGCGCGCCACGCGCTCGGCAATCTTTCCGAATCCGCAGTCGCGCTGCGGGGTGATCTTCAGCTCAATTACGGCGTGTACTTGCTGTGCCATGGTGTGCCTCCGTTTTTGTACAGTATACCATGTTTAGTGGTTAGTGCCTAGTGGGTAGCGGCTAGTGGCTGGCGCTTTGTACGCGAGACGGATGCGCGGTGGCGCATCCGTCTCATCCTGGCAGGCGCGCCTGCCAGTTTCGCCTATGGCCTTACTTGGCCTCGGCCGCCGGGGTTTCCGCCGCCGCTTCCGCGGGAGCGTCCTTGGCCTCGGGCAGCGTCACCCACTGCAAAAGGCATGTGGGAGCGCCGTCGCCCTTGCGGGTGCCGATCTTGAGGATGCGGGTGTAGCCGCCCTTGCGGCCTTCCATCGCCGGGACGATCTTGTCGAACAGCTTCTGGACGGCCTTTGGCTGCTGCAGGCGCGACGAGGCGAGGCGGCGGGCGGCGAGCGTGCCCTTGCGGGCGATCGTGACGATCTTCTCGGCGTCCTTGCGGGCCTGCTTGGCCTTGGGCAGCGTGGTCTGGATTGAATCGGCGAGGATGAGGTTCGTCACAAGGCTCTTCATGAGGGCCTTGCGGTGGGCCGTGGAACGGCCAAACTTCTTTGCGACTCTGTGGTGACGCATGGTAACAGTCTCCTGGGATTACTTCTTCGATTCGAGCAGGTCGGCGTCGAACTTGTAGCCGAGGCACAGGCCGAGGTCCTTCAGCTTGTCCTTGATCTCGTTCAGCGACTTCTTGCCGAAGTTGCGGTACTTGAGCATGTCGGCCTCGGTCTTCTGGGCGAGCTCGCCGACGGTTGTGATGTTGGCGTTGTTGAGGCAGTTCGCGGCACGGACCGAAAGCTCGATCTCGTTCACGGACATGTTCAGCAGCTTGCGCAGGCGCTCGCGCTCGTCGGCGCCCTTCTTCTCCGAGTCGTCGAACTCGAGCGACTCCTCGTTGGAGTAGTCGACGAACACGTCGAGGTGGCGGCGCAGCACGGCGGCAGCCGTCTTCAGCGCGTCGTCCGGGGTGACGCGACCGTCGGTCCACACGTCCATGACGAGCTTCTCGTAGTCGGTGCGCTGTCCGACGCGGGTGTTCTCCACGAGGAAGTTGACGCGCGTGACGGGCGAGAAGATGGAATCGATCGCGATGCGGCCGATCTCCTGCTCCGGCTGCTTGTTGGCTTCGGCGAGGCAGAAGCCGCGGCCGGTGCGGATCTCGCACTCCATGTCGAGCTTGGCGCCCTCTTCGAGCGTCGCGATGACCTGATCCTTGTTGATCACCTCCACGGAGTTCTCCTCGGCGAAGTCGCCGGCGGTCACCGTGCAGGGTCCCTCCTTCTTCAGGCGGAGAGTGGTCTCGTCGCGCGTGAACGTCTTGAGGAGCACGCGCTTGAGGTTAAGGATGATGTCCGTCACGTCCTCGGCGACGCCGGGGATCGTGGAGAACTCGTGGTTTACGCCCGCGATCTTGACGGAGCAGATCGCGCAGCCCTCGATAGAGGAGAGCAACACGCGGCGAAGCGAGTTGCCGATCGTGCGCGCGTAGCCGATCTCGAACGGCTCGGCGACGAAACGTGCGTACTTTCCGTCGCCACCCTCGTCCTTCTGGACGTGGTGCGGCATTTCAAAACGGCTCAAACGGATTGGCATAGGAACCTCCCTTGAAACGGGTGAAAGAAACGAAAGAGCGGGACACGGGCCGCCGCAGGCGACGGCCCGCGCCGTGGCGTCAACGCGAATACAGTTCGACGATCGCCTGAACGTTGATGTTCTCAGGGATGTCGGACCGTGCGGGGACAGCCGTCAGCGAACCTGTCAGGCTCGCCGGGTTCCACTCAAGCCAGTTCACCGTCACGCGGTGCTTGTTGAGGGAATCCTGGACGGCCATCAGGCCCTTGGACTTCTCGCGAAGGCCAACCACCTGGCCCGGCTTCACGATGCATGACGGGACGTTGCAGATCTTGCCGTCCAGCGTGACGTGGCGGTGCGTGACGAGCTGGCGCGCGGCCGGGCGCGTCGGCGCAAGGCCGAGGCGGTAGACGATGTTGTCGAGACGCGTCTCGCAGAGCTGCAGGAGGATGTCGCCCGTGACGCCCTGCTTAGCCTTGGCACGCTCGAAGAACGTGCGGAACTGACGCTCCATCATGCCGTAGATGAAACGGGCCTTCTGCTTCTCGCGCAGCTGCTCGCCGTACTCGGAGAGCTTCTTCCGGCGGCGGGCGCCATGCTGGCCCGGCGGATTGGTGCGGCGGTCGAGAACCTTGTCTGGACCGAAAAGCGGCTCGCCGAAACGACGAGAAATCTTCGTGCGTGGACCTGTGTAGCGACCCATGATTAAACCCTCCTGCGCTTACGCGGACGGCAGCCGTTGTGCGGAATCGGCGTCGTATCCGTGATCATCGTGACCTTGATGCCTGCGGCCTGGATGGCGCGCACGGCCGACTCGCGGCCAGCGCCTGCGCCCTGCATCCGCACCTCGCACTCGTGCATGCCCTTCGCGAACGCCGTGCGGGCGGCGTCCTGCGCCACCATCGTGGCGGCGAAGGCCGTGCACTTGCGGCTGCCCTTGAAGCCGGCCTTGCCGGCCGAGCTCCAGGCGATCACGCCGCCGCGCGCGTCGGCGATCGACACCTGCGTGTTGTTGAAGGTGGAACGGATGAACGCGATTCCCGCGGGGATCGACTTGCCCGGACGGGCCTTCTTCGCGGGGGAGTCGCCCTCGGCGGCCGGAGCGGCCGCATCGGCGACAGGCGCTTCCGCCGGAGCGGCCGCCTGTTCCTGCTTGATGTTTTCTTCGCTCATGGATTAAGTCTCCTCGCTCACTTCTTCGTGGGAGCGGCCGCGCGGATCACTGCGGCGGAGGCGCGACGGCCTCCCTTGCGCGTCTTGGCGTTCGTCTTCGTGCGCTGGCCGCGCACGGGAAGGCCCCTCTTGTGACGGAGCCCGCGGTACGACCCGATCTGCATCAGGCGGCGGATGTTCTGCGAAACCTCGCGGCGCAGGTCGCCTTCCACGCGGAAATGGTCCTGAATGAAAGTGACGATCGCGTGGATCTCGTCCTGTGTCAGGTCATCGGCCTTCTTGGAAGGCTCGACCTTGCATGCGGCCAGCACGTCATCTGCGCGCTTCGGCCCGATTCCATGGATATACCGGAGAGCATAGCGTATATGCTTCTTGCCGGGAATATCCACACCCATCAGTCTTGGCATGGTTGTTTTTTCCTTTTTTCCTTAGCCCTGGCGCTGCTTGTGGCGAGGGTTTGTGCAGATCACGCGCACCACGCCCTTGCGGCGAATGATGCGACAGTTCTCGCAGATGCGACGAACGGAACTACGTACTTTCATTGGTTAACTCTACTTTCTGTGGTCGAACGAATGGTTATTATCTCATAATTGCGGTCGCTTGACAAGGGGGTAAATGCAGAATTTTCATTTCGCGGCTAATGCCGCCAATTTATGCTATAATTTGACCTCCAACGGAGCAACATCATGAAGAACAACTGCGTGTTTTGTGCCATCGCCGCCGGGGAAATCCCCTGCTTCAAGGTGTACGAGGACGATCTCGTGCTCGCCTACCTCGACATCAACCCCTTTGCCGAGGGACACACCCTCGTCATCCCCAAGGAGCATTCCACGGGCATCCTGGACACCTCGCCCGAGACGTTGCGCGAGATGATCGTGCGCGTACAGAAGGTAGCCGCCCGCCTCAAGGACGTCCTGCCCTGCGACGGGTTCAACATCCTCCAGAACAATGGTCCCGCAGCCGGACAGACCGTCCCCCACCTGCATTTCCACATCGTCCCGCGCCTCGGCTCCGACGTCGCTGCCGACATCTCCTTCGCCAACCATCCCGGCGACATGGACCACCTCAAGGCGCTCGCAGAACGACTGAGGTTCTGACCAGGGTCCGCCAGGTCACTTCTCGACGACCACGCTCGTGCCTGTCTCGCACATCTTGCGCAGTCGCACGGCGTTCCAGTTCGCAAGACGGAAGCAGCCGTGCGATTCCGCGCAGCCGATCCGCTCTGGCTTGGGCGTGCCGTGGATGCCGTAGCCGGGCAGAGTCAACCCCATCCATGACGTGCCGACGGGATTGTTCGGTCCCGGCGGAAATACGCGGCGCGCTATGCGTCCTCCCCTCGACACGCGGTCAGGCGTGTAGGTGTAGTCCGGGTTGGGAATGAGCGTCGTCACCTGCAGCTCGCCCTCGGGCGGCAGCTTCGCCTTGTCGGCGGCGATCGAGCATGGGAAGAGCGCAATCAACCGTCCCTTCTCGTCGAATGCCGTGATCTCGAACCGCGAGAGCGTGACGCGCAGGACGGACGCGACAGGTCCTTTGGCGGGCAGCACGAAGTCCGGTATCTTCACGAGCGTACCAACGGGCGGATTGGGCCATGCGACTCCAGGGTTGAGGCGGCGCAGGGCACCTTCCGTGAGATGTCCGCGCTCGGCGTACATCTCCATTATAGTCTCGTAGCCCATCGTCTTCAGCTTGGATTTCCCCTCTGGCGTCGCCGGGATGCGCACTAGCGCGTCGTGTTCGCGCTGGGTGACGGTCTCTGTGCGAAAGAGGTTCCTCTCGCGCGGAAAGAGAATGTCGCGCGCCAGCTCTGGCGTGGGCGGCACGGCATAGCCGTTCACTGCGCAGTACGTGGCGAGCGCCACCTGCGACATGCGGCCCCACTGCCCGTCGATCGCATTACAGGAAAACCCGCGCCGGTCGAGAGCGATCTGCAGCGCGAGCGTCTTCGATTCGGCGAAGGTGGCAACAGGAACGGCGGCATAGATGCCGCCGCCCATGACAAGCGCCGCAAACACGGCAAGCTTTGAAAGTCCTTTCACGTGCACCGCGAAGAGACTATGTATCCGGTCAGCCAATCGAAATGCAACCGCTGATCAGCGCGGCGACGACCGCAACCAGAATGACTGCTGCTAGCTTTCTCATTTCCATCTCTCCGTTCATTTCTTGTTGGGCGTCTTGGCCACCCCGCAAGAGGCCGCATTCAGCGTTTCATCTCCGCCGCGTTCGCCACGGAGGTGAGGGTGCGGACATAGTGTAGCAGTTTCCGCCTCCACTGTCTATACCTTGGCGAGGGCCTGCTTGAGGTCGGCGATGAGGTCCTGGGGATCCTCGAGGCCGATGGAAAGGCGGATGAGGTCCGGCGGGATGCCGGCCTCCCTCAGCTGCTTGTCGGTTAGCTGGCGGTGCGTGTGCGAGGCAGGATGGAGTACGCAGCTCCAGGCGTCCGCCACGTGGGTGACGATGCCGATGACCTTCAGCGCATCCATGAACTTGATGGACTTCGCGCGGCCGCCCTTGATGCCGAACGTCATCACGCCGCACGGACTGGGTCCGTCGAACTGCTTCTTCACGAGCTTGTGGTACGGCGAGTCGGCGAGGCCGGCGAAGTTGACCCACGCCACCTTCGGCTGCTTCCTGAGCCACTTGGCGACGGTGAGCGCACTCTCAGCGTGGCGGCGGATGCGCACGTGCAGACTCTCGAGGCCGAGGTTAAGAAGGAACGCGTTGAACGGCGACGGGATGGAGCCGAAGTCGCGCATCAGGTGAGCGGTCGCCTTCACGATGTACGCCTGCTTGCCGAACGCCTTCACGTAGGAAAGCCCGTGGTACGACTCGTCCGGTGCAACAAGACCAGCGAAGCGATCGGGGTACTTGGACCAGTCGAAGTTGCCGCTGTCCACGATGCAGCCGCCGACCTGCGAGGAGTGGCCGTCCATGTACTTGGTGGTGGCGTGCGTCACGATGTCCGCGCCGAAGCGGAACGGGCGGCAGAGGATTGGCGTGGGGAACGTGTTGTCGACGATGAGCGGCACGCCGTGCGCGTGCGCCACCTTCGCGAACTTCGCGATGTCGAGCACGTTGCCCGACGGATTCGCCACCGTCTCGCCGAACACGCACTTGGTGTTGGGACGAAACGCGGCGGCGATCTCCTTCGGCGAGGCGTCGGGATCGACGAACGTGAAGTCGATGCCGAGCTTCTTCAGCGAGACGGCGAACAGGTTGAACGTGCCGCCGTAGATCTGCGCGCTGGAGACCACGTGGTCGCCAGCCTGGCAGAGGTTGAGGACGGCGAACGTGCTCGCGGCCTGGCCGGACGACGTGAGGATCGCCGCGACGCCGCCCTCGAGGGCGGCGATCTTCTTCGCCACCTGGTCGTTCGTGGGGTTCGCGAGGCGCGTGTAGAAGTAGCCCGGCGCCTTCAGGTCGAACAGATCGGCCATCTGCTCCGACGTCTCGTACTTGAACGTTGTTGAAGAATAGATCGGCACCTGGCGAGGCTCGCCCTTCTTGGGCTGCCAACCGCCCTGCACACAAAGCGTATCTAGCGTCATATTCCTTTGTTTCCTTTCGGTTGCGGATATTCTACCATATTTTTCGTGGCTAGTGGCTAGTGGTTAGTGGGTGATGGCAAGATGGCCTTGGACAACTTCAGAAAGAAATGGTAGAATATTCGCGTCCTCGGCCGAATAGGGCATGGACAATTGTCAAAAAACCGAAACAGAAAGGTTCTGTAAAATGAAGAAGATTCTCGTTGTGGCGTTCGTCGCCGCTCTTGCCGTCGTCATGACCGGCTGCCAGAAGGAAGAGGAGAAGAATCCGGTCGCCGCCGCCACCGCTGCTCTCAAGAGCGATGCCGACAAGGCCGCGAAGGATGCAGCCAAGGCCACCGACGCCGCCAAGAAGGAAGCCGAAAAGGCCGCTGCCGATGCCAAGAAGGCTGTCGACAACGCCAAGAAGTAAGATACTGGCTTTAAGCCCGTATAGAACGGAACCCCCGGCTTGCCGGGGGTTCCGTTCTTTTTGCGCACATTGTCGCCTATGCATTTACGTCAATCGCACTTCTGGCAGTTGACGGGACGCATCTTCACCAGCTTCGTCGCATGCGGCGGCACGGTCGCCACGTAGAAGCCGGAATGCTTGCCCTCGCACTTCTGCCGCCAGAGGTCCTTCACCCAGCACTCGCCGTGCAGGCCCACGTCCTCGAGCGGCAGCTTGATCTCGCGCGTGAACGGCGAGCGGTTGACGAGCGCGACCGCCGTGAAGTTGCCCACGAGCGGACGTGTCCATACGCTTTCCGCGTCCGTGTGCCGGATGCGCCGTCCGCACTTGCCGAGACGATCCTGGCTCACGGCGATCACCTCGTCGTTGACGAGGAGGTTCCGCGTGAAGGCGTCCATCGTCGTGAGGTCGCAGCCGATCAGGAGCGGCGAGCCGAACATCGCCCAGAGAGAGACGTGAGTGTACTGCTCGTTCGGGGTGAGGTACGTGGGGTGGTCGCTGCCGAACGAGAACTGCTGGCCGACGATCATCATGTCGGGATCGGCCCACCAGCCCGGACGGTTCCACTTCCAGTACTCCGCGCCGATGCGTCCCTCGATGGCGTCTTCCATCCACGCCCAGGCGTCCTTGAGGTCCTCCCAGCTCCGCCAGCACTGTCCGCCTGCGGCGGCGCCCCACTCCTCGGTGTGCGCCATGCCGTACTGGCAGAAGGAGTAGAGGATGTCGCGCTTCTGCTTCTTCAGGCACTCGCCCATCAGGCGATATGGCTTGATGTACGCCTCGCGCAGCGAAGGATCGTCGAACCCGCCCTTGTCCCAGGTGCCTCGCCCCGTCTCCTTTCTGAAGATCTCCCCATAGCTGCACCAGTCGTACTTGATGTAGTCGAAGCCCCACTCCGCCCAGCTCTCGGCGTCCTGCAGCTCGTGGCCGTAGCTGCCCTCGCACTTGCCGCACGTGAGCGGACCGGGCGAGGAGTAGAGTCCCGCCTTGAGGCCGAACGAGTGGATGTAGTCGGAGAGGCCCTTCATGTCGGGAAACGAGCGGTTGGGGATGATCTTCCCGGCGGCGTCGCGCGCAGGACCGATCACGTCCTCGCGTCCACCGAAGTCGTTCTTGCGGCTCTCGACGCGCGGGCAACCGGAGTTGTTCATCTCCCACCAGTCGTCAAGGTTGATGTATGCCCAGCCGTGGTCGGCAAGCCCGGAGTCGTCCATCGCCTTGGCGGCGGCCTTCGCCTTCTCCGCGGTGAGGCGGTAGCAGAGCGTGTTCCAGCTGTTCCAGCCCATCGGCGGAGTGAGCGCGATCGTGTCGCCAACGGCGAGGCGGATCGTGCGCGTCGTCCGTCCCTTCGCGTTCGCGGCCGTCACCTCGATGTCGTAGTTACCGGGCGTGGCGGGCGCGGTGCCGCGCAGGACGCCCTTCGCGTCGAGCGTCACTCCTGCAGGCAAGCCCTTCGCCGAGAAGGTTATCGGGCGCACGCCAGAAGTCGCCACGCGGAAAATGACCTCGTGCCCTGGCCGAACGCCCCAGATGTCAGCGCCGTTGATGCGCGGCTCCGCCGCTTCCGGCGGCGTGAGGATGCCGAGCTGCGCGGTGAGGGAAGGATCGTTCACGGACTCGATCTTCGCGCCCTCCCCGCAGGTGAAGCGAGCTTCTAGCCAGTCGGCGTTCGCCGCGTCGAAGGCCGTCCACTTCCCGCCCCCCGTCGTCTCGAGGATGATCTCCTTCGCGCCAGCGAGGTCCACATGCACGGGAACAGGCTTCTGTCCGAGCTTCAGGTCGCCCGACGACCATACGATCCGGTCGTCCACCCAGACCTTGAAGCGCGCGGTCGGCTTGCCGTAGCTCTTGCCGGAGCCCGCGCTTTTCGCGTCGTCGTCGATCGCGACAAGCGCGTCGAAGGCGGCGACCTTGCCGTTGGCGCGAAAGAGAATCGCGCTTTCGGGATGCGTGCCGAATCCCTTGGCGTATGTCTTGCCGCCAACAGTCAGAGGATTGCCGTCCACCGACTTGTCCACCTGAAGCCGCTTGCCGCAGCCACACGTCGCCCCCGAAAGGTCGAACGAACCAACATACGCCACGTCCGCAATCGCGGACGCGCAGGCGACCAGGGCCGCCACCATCATCGCTTTCGTTTTCATGTCAAGATGATAGCATAACCCCCGCCCCTCTGGCAATGCCCCATCACCAGCCCGCGAGGCGGGGCTGGTGGAGACGCGCATTGGCGGCAGTGCTGTTCGCGAAGCGGCGTGCGGCCGCGTCCCACGTCAGGAGCTTGCCGGGGTCGAAGAGCGCGGCAACGCCCGTGAGCGAACACTGCGTCATCGCTCCAGCATAGGCGAAGTCGCTGCCGACCTTGGGCCCGCCCTTAACCGCCGCGATGAACTCGTTGAACGGCTTGCTGTTCGGGTCCTTGCCGGGAATGCGCGTGTATTTCTGCTTCGGGCAGCCGCCGTCTGCGCGGAGCTTCTCGAGTGTGGTGTCGGGCAGCATGCGCAGGTAGTTCGCGCCGTGGTGGCCGTACTCGATCACGCCGCTGGTGCCGTACACGAATGCGCCGTTGCACATGCCGTCGCGCTTCTTGCGCGCCTCGTTGGAGTTGTGCGGCGGGTAGTACTTCATGTCGCCCTTGTAGCCGGGGGGCACGGGGACCGACTGGCACGCCTCGCCGTCGAACCACACGAGCTTGAACGGCTTGCCGTCGCGCTTCACGTACTCGAACGTGGTCTTCACGCCCTTCGGGAACGTGAGGCCGTGCACCTCGGGCGTCCAGCTGCCCACGACCTCCGCCTTCACCGTCTTGGGGAGCCCGAGACCGAACGTCCAGAAGAGCGGATCCATCAGGTGGCAGCTCCAGTCGCCGAGCGTGTTCGTGCCGTACATCGTCCAGCTGCGCCACGAGCCGGGGAGGAACTTCGGGAAGTACGCGCGGTGCGGCACAGGGCCCTGCCACTGCTCCCAGTCCAGCTCCTTGGGGACCTCCCACGTCTTTTTCATGTCGTCGAGGACGTCCATGAAGGAGTACTTCGCGGGACACCAGATGTGCGCCTCGGTCACCTCGCCGATGAGCCCGGCCTCCACCCATTCGCGGAAGTCGCGGATCGTGTCGTAGGCGTG
>CACWSW010000075.1 GCA_902763655.1 uncultured bacterium | reverse complement strand
TGTACGAGAGGAACGCCGACCCGCCGTCGGGCGTCACCTCGAACGCCTCTATCACGGCGTCGGTCGCCGCGTATGGCGCCTGCGCCACCGTCAACAGTTCGGCGTTCGTGAGCGTCTTCGACCAGGTGGCGGTTGTCGCCGTCTTGTTGAGGTAGTAGACCGCGATGTCGCCCGTCGCGAGCAGTACGTAGAGGCGCGGACGGAAGTAGTCCGTATGGCTCATCTTCACCGAATTCACCGCCGCGTCCAGGTGCGTCGCGTCATCGACAAGCGTCGCGACCGCCTTCGTCGAGACGTTCACGCGCACCACCTTCCCCTGCGCGGCGGCGAGCGCGTATTCTACGCCGTTCACGGTGTAGACCGCCACGGCGTCCACTGCGGTCAGGCCCGTGGCGACCGTGTCCGCCTCGGCGTAGGCGGTGCCGGAGAGCGTGCGTTTCACGAGCAGGCCCTCGCGCCCAGCGCCCGTGGCGTTGGACCACAGCGCGCCGGTCGAATCGAGCGCGAACGACGTGGCGTCCGGAGCGGCGGCGAACGTGCGCGCCTCCGGCGCATAGCGACCGACCCACTTGCGGGATTCAAACGTGAACTTCGCAGCCGCACTGCCTGCGGCGTCAACGCCGACCAGGCCGTTCGTGTTGACCGCAAGGCGCGGCGAGCCGTTCAGCCCGGCCGTGGACGCCGTATAGGCGGTGACATGGCGGTTGGTCTGCACGACATTGGCGGTATACACCAGGTTGCCGAGGTCGTACACGCGGATGATGTCGGATGCTCCGTCGGGCTTGGCCGCAATCGCGAGGCGCGTGGCGTCCGCGCCGATCGCGAGGCCGGTGGGCGTGAAATTGTCGACTCCCAGCCAGAAGCGATCCTTCAGCGCGGGATTCACGTACCACGGCGTGACATATCCAGCTGTCGCCGCGAGCGCAACACCGGCAATCAACAGGGTTGCTAGATGGGCATGAGATGTGCGATGTGTCATGGCAATACTCCTTTCGGCGGAAAATGGCATCGTTATTGTACCATAAATTCATGGTTTGCGGTTCGCGCCGCTTGCTTTTTGCCGCCGGTTTTGATAAACTTACTGACCGTCCGTTCGCCGGAAATAGGTCTTGGCGGCGGAAAAGGAAAGTTTCAAGCTATGGCGATAGTACTCGGCCTGCCGAAGGGCAGCCTTCAGGAATCGACCTTCGCGCTGTTCAAGCGCGCAGGGTTCAACGTGTCTTGCTCTTCACGCTCTTACGTGCCGTCGATCGACGACCCGGAGATCAAGTGCCGCCTTCTGCGTCCGCAGGAGATGAGCCGCTACGTGGAGCTGGGACTGCTTGACGCGGGCATCTGCGGGTACGACTGGGTGTACGAGAACGGCAGCGACGTGCAGGAGGTCTGCGAGCTCAACTACTCCAAGGCCACCTCCAACCCGGTGCGCTGGGTGCTGGCGGTGCCAAACGACTCGAAGATCAAGTCTGTGAAGGACCTGCAGGGCAAGCGCATCGCCACGGAGGCGATCGGCCTCGTGAAGCGCTACCTCAAGAAGCACGGCGTGAAGGCCGACGTGGAGTTCAGCTGGGGCGCGACCGAGGTGAAGGCCCCCGAGCTGGTGGACGCCATCGCCGACCTCACCGAGACGGGCTCCTCGCTCCGCGCGAACAACCTGCGCATCGTCGACACGATCCTCACGTCCACCACTCGCCTCATCGCGAACAAGGCGGCGTGGAAGAACAAGGCCAAGCGCGCCAAGCTGGAGCAGCTGAAGATGCTCCTCGTCGGCGCCCTCGACGCGCAGAAGCGCGTGCTGCTGAAGCTCAACGCGCCCGCGAAGAACCTCGCGAAGATCACGGCGGCACTGCCCGCCCTCCACGCCCCCACGGTCAACAAGCTCGACGCGGCCGACTGGTTCGCGGTCGAGTCCGTCGTGGAGGAGCACCTGGTGCGCGATCTCATTCCCGTCCTGCGCAACGCAGGCGCCACGGGCATCATCGAGCTGCCCCTCAACAAGGTCATTTTCTAAAAGAAGCAATTGAGCCTCCAAGCGAGTGAGCGTAGCGGAACGAGCAAGAAGGCGAATACCAAAAACCAACCAAGGAGACAACGATGGGTTCCATCAAGAAGAAGCGCCGGAAGAAAATGTCGAAGCACAAGTACGACAAGCGGATGAAGGCGCAACGTCACAAGAACAAGTAGTCTCCTTGCGGCCGCCGGACGGCATTCGCCTTCCGGCCCGCAGCGTCGTGGCGACGGTTTGCGTCGCCCGGCAGCAAATGTGTGTCGCGATGGGCGGTCGCACCGTCGCGACATATCCTGTTTCTACCGCCAAAGCGGGAGTCGGCGGCGAAATGGGCTCAAACAAGACGCCGCCAGGCTGGCACCGCGTCTGCGCCCGCCACGGTGCGAATGCCGCGCTCGGACAGGTGTTCGTCTCCCGCCGCCCCGTAAGGGGACAGACCCTTCCCGCCGCCGAATGGCGCGCGGGCGGCGACACCGACCTGATACTCTCGCGCATCCTCTGGCTGGACGGGCTGGAGGAAGGCGTCAACAGGGGCGGCAAGGTCGACAGCCGCGCCCGCTACATCTACATCCACGGAACGAACCAGGAGCAGCTTCTCGGAACGCCCGCCTCGCACGGGTGCATCCGCATGGCGAACCGCGACGTCGCCGCGCTCTTTGACCTCGTCCGTTCGCGTCCGTTCTACGTGAACATCGTGTAGCCCAATATCCTGCTACGCACCGAAATGTAAATTAGGCTAACTTTGATGATTGCTTTCGCTACTGGGAGATTCGGAGATTTGGAGTTTCGGAGAAGAAGATTTTAAAATCCTCCAAGCCTCCTAAACTCCAAAACTCCCAGCAGCGAAAGCAAATTGGGAGACGGCCTTACTTCTTGGCCTTGAAGCTCTCCTCGACGGCAACGGCCACGGCCACCGTGGCGCCGACCATCGGGTTGTTGCCCATGCCGATGAGGCCCATCATCATCTCCACGTGCGCGGGCACCGAGCTGGAGCCGGCGAACTGCGCGTCGGAGTGCATGCGGCCCATCGTGTCCGTCATGCCGTAGCTGGACGGGCCGGCGGCCATGTTATCCGGGTGCAGAGTGCGGCCGGTGCCGCCGCCGGAGGCCACGGAGAAGTACTTCTTGCCGTTCTCGACGCACCACTTCTTGTAGGTGCCGGCAACAGGGTGCTGGAAGCGCGTCGGGTTCGTGGAATTGCCCGTGATGGACACGCCCACGTTCTCGAGCTTCATGATCGCCACGCCCTCGGGGACGTTGTCCGCGCCGTAGCAGTTCACGGCCGCGCGCGGGCCCTTGGAGAACGCCTTGCGCTCGACCACGCGGACCTTCTCGGTCTTGTTGTTGAACGCCGTCTTGACGTACGTGAAGCCGTTGATGCGGCTGATGATGTACGCGGCGTCCTTGCCGAGTCCGTTGAGGATGACGCGAAGGTTCGTCTTGCGCACCTTGTTCGCGTTGAGGGCGATCTTGATCGCGCCCTCGGCGGCCGCGAACGACTCGTGGCCCGCGAGGAACGCGAAGCACTCGGTGGCGTCGTCAAGCAGCATCGCGCCCAGGTTGCCGTGGCCGCGACCCACCTGGCGGTTCTCCGCCACGGAGCCGGGGATGCAGAACGCCTGGAGGCCCACGCCGATCTCGGCGGCGGCGTCCTTCGCCTTCACGCAGCCCTTCTTGATCGCCATCGCGGCGCCCACCGTGTATGCCCACTTGGCGTTCTCGAAGCAGATCGGCTGGGTTTCCTCGACGATCTTGTAAGGGTCGAAACCGGCCTTCAGGCAGATCTCGCGGCACTCTTCGATGGACTTGATGCCGTAGGGCTTCAGCGCGGCGAGGATCTTGGCCTCGCGGCGCTCGTAGCCTTCGAACAGCTTCTCGGAGGAAGCCTTCTTAGCAGTCTTTTTGGTAGCCATTTCTCAAATTCCTTTCTCTAAGCACTAGGCACTAAGCACTTACTCTTTCCGCGGATCGATGTACTTGGCGGCGCCCTCGAACTGGCCGTAGTGGCCCTTCGCCTTCTCCCACGCCTCGTTCGGCGAGAGGCCCTTCTTGATGAAGTCGGTCATCTTGCCCAGCGAGACGAACTCGTAGCCGACAACCTCGTTGTCCTTGTTGAGCGCCATGCGCGTGCAGTAGCCCTCGGTCATCTCGAGGTAGCGGGGACCCTTCGCCTTCGTGGCGTACATCGTGCCCACCATCGAGCGGAGGCCCTTGCCGAGGTCCTCGAGGCCGGCGCCGATCACGAGACCGCCGTCGGAGAACGCGCTCTGGGTGCGTCCGTACACGATCTGCAGGAACAGCTCGCGCATCGCGGTGTTGATCGCGTCGCACACGAGGTCGGTGTTGAGCGCCTCGAGGATCGTCTTGCCCACGAGGATCTCGCTCGCCATGGCCGCCGAGTGCGTCATGCCCGAGCAGCCGATCGTCTCCACGAGCGCCTCCTCGATCACGCCGTTCTTGACGTTGAGCGACAGCTTGCACGCGCCCTGCTGCGGCGCGCACCAGCCCACGCCGTGCGTGTAGCCGCTGATGTCCTTGATTTGCTTCGCCTGCACCCACTTGCCCTCTTCGGGGATGGGGGCCGGCCCGTGGTTGCACCCCTTAGCCAGGGGGCACTGGTGCTGTACCTCAGTCGAATAGACCATTGTTGACTCCGTTTATTGGTGGAAAGTGCCGCGCATTATACCAAATCCCCCCGCCGGATTCAACGCGCATTCCCCCAAACGCGCAAATGTGCTATACTTGACGTGACATTTCAAGGAGACAAAAGCAATGGACATTGTCGAGACGCTGAAGAAGGCCGGTATCATCCCGGTGATCGTGATCGAGGACGCCGCGAAGGCGGTGCCGCTGGCGCGCGCGCTTGTCAAGGGCGGACTGCCCGTGCTGGAGGTGACGTTCCGCACGGCCGCCGCCGCAGAGTCGATCGCCGCCATCAAGGCGGAAGTGCCGGAGGCCGTTGTCGGCGCGGGAACGCTGCTCACGCCGGAAATGGTGAAGGCGGCTGTCGCGGCCGGAGCGGCGTTCGGCGTCGCGCCCGGCTTCGATCCTGTGGTAGTGGAGGCGGCGAAGGAGGCTGGTCTCCCCTTCGTGCCGGGCATCGCCACCGCGAGCGAGCTCTCCCAGGCGCTCACGGCCGGCTCGAAGATGGTCAAGTTCTTCCCGGCAGAGGCCGCCGGCGGCGTGAAGATGATCAAGAACCTCCTGGGCGCGTTCCGCTTCACCGGCGTCACGTTCATGCCCACGGGCGGCATCAACCTCTCGAACGTGTCCGACTACCTGGCCGTGCCGGAGATCGTCTGCTGCGGAGGCACCTGGATCGTGCCGAAGGACGCGATGGCGGCCGGCGATTGGGCGGCCATCACCAAGCTCGCCGCTGATGCGGCGAACTTGGTGAGTGGAAGGTGAAGGGTGAAAGGCGAAGGGTGAAGCACACTAACCACTAGCTACTAACCACTAGCCACTAGGGCCATTTATGGTATAATTCAGCCAACCTTTTGAGCATAGCAGAGGAGAAAGAAAATGAAACTTACGAACGAGCAGCTGAAGCTGGCGGCGGACACGGTCCGTTGCCTCGCGGCGGACACGGTTGAAAAGGCGAAGAGCGGACATCCCGGAGCGCCGCTCGGACTGGCCGACCTGGCAGTCTCGCTATGGCTGAAGTACCTCAACGTCGACCCGAAGGACGCAGCCTGGCCGAACCGCGACAGGATAGTCTTCTCGGGCGGGCACGGTTCCGCGCTCGTCTACTCCCTCTTCCATCTCGCCGGCGTTGGCGACCTGAAGCTCGACGAGCTGAAGACGTTCCGCCAGGTCGGCTCGCGCTGCGCCGGCCACCCGGAGCGCAACGTGCTTCCCGGCGTGGAGGTCACCACCGGTCCGCTCGGGCAGGGCCTCGCGATGGCCGTGGGCATGGCTGTGGCCGAACGCATGGAGGCCGCGCGCGACAACGTCGAGGGTTTCGCCGTGGCCGACCACCGCACGTGGTGCTTCTGCGGCGACGGCGACCTCGAGGAGGGCATCTCGCACGAGGCCTGCTCGCTCGCCGGATGCCTGAAGCTCGACAAGCTCGTGGTGGTCTACGACGACAACGGCATCACCATCGAGGGTAGCACGAAGCTCGCGCTCTCCGACGACGTGAAGCTCCGCTTCGAGGGCTATGGCTGGAAGGTGCTCGCGTGCGACGGACACGACTTCGACTCCATCGACCGCGCTTACCGCAAGGCGATGAAGGTGACCGGCCAGCCCGTCATCATCGTCGCAAAGACGCACATCGGCCAGGGCGCGCCCACGAAGCACGACACGGCCGACGTCCACGGCGCGCCGCTCGGCCAGGAGGAGCTGATCGGCCTCAAGCGCGCGCTCGGCTTCGATCCCGTCAAGACCTTCGACGTTCCCGGCGACGTGTACGACTGGTTCGAGGACCGCGGCGCGGCATGCCACCGCATGAACCTGCGCTGGAAGAAGCTCGTCAAGGACTGGGCGGCGGCGAATCCCGAGAAGGCCGCCGCGCGCGACGCCGCGATGCGCAACTCCCTTCCCGCCGACCTCGCCTCGAAGCTCCCCGCGTTCGACCCCGCGAAGCCCGTCGCCACGCGCGCGGCATGCGGCACCGTCATGAACGCCCTCGCGGCGGCAGTGCCGAACCTCGTGGGCGGCAGCGCCGACCTCGCGCCCTCCAACAAGACCTACCTCAAGGGCCTCGGCGACATCGCCGCCGGCTCCTTCGCGGGCCGCAACTTCCACTTCGGCATCCGCGAGCTGGCGATGACGTCCATCGTCAACGGCATCGTAGCCCACGGCGGGTTCCGCGCGTTCGGCGCGACGTTCTTCGTGTTCAGCGACTACTGCCGTCCGGCCATCCGCCTCGCGGCGCTTATGGAGATACCCTCGCTCTTCGTGTTCTCGCACGACTCGTTCTACGTGGGCGAGGACGGCCCGACCCACGAGCCAGTGGAGCAGCTCGCCGCCATGCGGGCGATGCCGAACGTGGCCGTGTTCCGCCCGGCGGACGCAAACGAGACCGGCGCCGCGTGGCTCGCGATGCTCAAGCGCTCGAACGGGCCTTCGTGCATCCTCACGACCCGCCAGAACCTGCCGATCCTCGAAGGCGTGGATCCGGAGAAGGTGGCGAAGGGCGCGTACGTCATCTGGGACAACGGGCCGCTGCCGGAAGTGATGTTCATCGCCTCGGGCTCCGAGGTGTCGATCTGCATCGAAGCCGCCAAGAAGCTGGCCGACCTCGGCCGCACGGCGCGCGTCGTCTCGATGCCCTGCCGCGAGCTCTTCGAGGCGCAGCCTCTCTCCTACCGCGAAAGCGTGATCCCCGGCACGTGCGAGAAGCGCGTGATCGTGGAGGCCGGCGTGAAGTTCGGCTGGGAGCGCTACCAGATCAACGCGGCGAACACCCGCTACGTCACGCTCGAGACCTTCGGCGCGTCCGGCCCCTACAAGGAGCTGGCCGTCGAGTTCGGCTTCACGGCGGACAACGTGTTCGCCAAGGCCCGCGAGCTGGTCTAGTCAGATAGGCACGTTCGTGCTAAGCAGCGAGTTCGAGTGCGCGTGCGTGATGGCGATCGCCAGCGCGTCCGCGGCGTCGTTCTGCGGCAGCTCCTGAAGTCCAAGCAGCGTCTTCACCATCCGCTGCACCTGCTCCTTCTCCGCAAGGCCGTTGCCGCACACCGCCATCTTCACGCGGCGCGGCTCGTACTCGTAGATGGGCAGTCCGGCGTCCGCCGCCGCCGTGATGACGGCGCCGCGCGCCTCGCCCAGCACGAGCATCGTGCCGGCGTTCTTGCCGTAGATGACGCTCTCGATGGCCACCACGTCGGGAGCATGCTGCGCGATCAGTTCCGCCACGCGGGCGTGTATCGTACGCAGGCATTCCGAAAGCGGCAGCTTGGGCGCGTTGCGGATGCGCCCTGCCTCCAGCGAACGCATCCGCGACCCCTCGGTCACGAGCACGCCGTAGCCGGAAGAGCGAAGGGAAGTGTCTATTCCTAGGATTGTCATAGGGGGGTTGAGATGTTGAGAGGGTTGAGGGGGTTGAGATGTTGATTCTTCGTACCAAGCACTAAGCACTAACCACTAGCCACTAACCACCAGCCACTAAGGCCGATAGGAATAGCCGGCGCCATGGACCGTCGCGATCTTCTTGCCGTCTTTTCCCAGTTTCTCGCGCAGGCGCCAGACGGCCTGGTCGATCGAGCGCGTGGTGCCGGCGTACTCGCCGTCCCAGAGGAACTCGATGAGCGCCTCGCGGCTGACAGACTCTCCGGCGCGTTCCACCAGGAACCTGAGTATCTTCACCTCGCGCGGCATGATCGCCTGCTCGCGGCCGCGAGCGTCGATGAGGAAAAGGCGTGTGCCGTCGACACGGTGCGATCCGACCATGAACGAATCGCCAAGCGTCGGCTTCTCCTCCGGCAAACGTTCCGCGATCGCTCCGGCGCGACGCAGCGCCGTGCCGATGCGCGCCAGCAGCTCCCGCGTGCCCACGGTCTTGTCTATGTAGTCGTCCGCCCCGCGACGCAGTCCGCGCACACGGTCGTCCTCCGCGTTCTTGGCCGTCAGCATAAGGATCGGCACGAGCGGATCCTTTGCGCGCATCTCCGCGCAGACGGCATAGCCGTCGCGCCCGGGCATCATCACGTCGAGCAGCACGAGGTTCGGCCGCTTCTCCGCGAAGGCGGCGAGCCCTTGCGCGCCGTTCGCGGCCTGGCGGACCGCGTATCCCTCGTCCGCAAGCGTCTCCGCGAGCGTCTCGCGGAAAGGCGCGTGGTCCTCTACGATCAGTATCTCAGCCATGTGTCTCCTCCGGCAGTTCAAGCGTAAAGATGCTTCCGCCCCCCGGCCGCGCGGCCACGGTCACGTCGCCGCCCATGTCGCGCGCGAAGCAGCGCGCGAGGCTAAGGCCGATCCCCGTGCCTCCGGTCGTGCGGGTCAGGTCGTTGTCTATGCGGTAGAACCTCTCGAAGATGCGCTCGCGCTGGTCGGGCGGCACGCCGTCGCCATGGTCGGACACCGTCACGCGCGCCCAGCCGTCGGCATGCGACACCTCCACGTCCACCCGCCCCTTCTCGGCGGCATACTTCGCCGCGTTGTCCAGCAGGTTGCGGACGATCTGGCGGACGGCGTCAGCATCGGCGTTGACGCGGACGTTGCCGTCCGCGAGCGTCACCGCGAGGCCGTCCTGGGCGAACCTGTCGCGCAGCGCGGAGACGGCGTCACGCACTGCGGAATTGAGGTCGAACGTGCTGCGCGCATAGCGGCGCGTCCCCTTTCCCGTGCGCACGAGATCCAGCAGGTCGTCCACCTGGCGGATCACTTCGCCGTTCTCGTCGGCGATCGTCCGATAGGCGGCCTGCAGTTTCGCCGGATCGGCGATCTTGCCGTCAAGAAGCCGCTCCGCCTTCATGCGCACGACCGCGAGCGGCACCTTCAGCTCGTGCGAGAGGTTGTCGATGAACGTCGTCTTGCGCTCCGATTCCTCGCGCGCACGCCGCGCCGCGCGCACGAGCAGCAAGCCGCCGACCAGAAGGATCACGAAAAGAAGGGCCACGATGCAGGAACCGACGGCGAACAGCAAACGAGGGTCGCTCCCCGTCAGGTTGTCGCGCAGATCTACCTCCAGCGCAGCCACCTCGCCGCCGCCGAGACGCGCCCACGCAACGGCGATATCCAGGTTGCTGGGGACGGGAGCCGTCCAGCCGCGCGGAGCCGAAAGGCTCGTCGTGCCGACGGCATGCCACCTGGCATTCGTGGGGAATGCCGCGCCAACTGCCTCTGACAAGCCCTCCTTCCAGACGACCCCTTCGCCTTTCTTCCACAGGAACACGCCCTTCACGCGCTCCAGCCGGTTCGACTGGATGTCGCGCAGTCCGTAGATACGCGCCTGCTTGCCTTTAGCGTCCTTGAGCGCGCTCTGGACGTTCTGCGCGAGCGTGGACATGTACTCGCCGCGAATCTCGCGCCAGTTCCTAGCACCCTCCTGCTGGCGCCTGACCTCGCCGCACAAGAACAGGACGCCGCCTACCGCAAGCGCCACTGCCGGCAGGACGATAAAGGCGATATAGAATTTCAGGTCCCTGTCCACGGGACGCGATTATAGCAAACCGAACCGCCGTCCGCCACCCGCTGTCAACGCTGAATTGCAGTGCCGATCATTTGCGTCTACGGTCGCCTCGGCGAGGCGACCCTACCGTTTTAGCGGATGCTTCGTAGTTTCTGCACGATTCGCGGATGCGCCTTTGCCTTGCGGATAAGTTTGCAATTGACAGAATGGGGTAGGATTATGTTAAAATGCAAAAGCTTAATTTGGCAGAAGAGTATCAAGCCCATGAAAATGAAGTTTAGCGTTGTCGGAGCGCTGGCGGCATGCATGATGTCGGCGGCGCAGAGGGCATCCATTTCCTACCTCAGCGGTTCCGGCGTGACCGACCTTTCGGACGGCACAGCGTGGGACGGCGGCGTTTAGGGCAACATTTCATGCGATCCGACTTCCAGATTCCCCTGACAAGACGAGGGTTCATGCGCGGAGGCCTGGCGGTGCTGGGCGGGTTCGTGCTGCCGGCGCGCGCGTTCGCCGCAGGCAAGCCGAACATGCGGCTGGGCGTCGTGAGCGACGTGCACGTATCGAAGGCGTGGAAACAGGAGTTCTACTTCGAGAAGGCGTTGCGGTGGTTCGACGCGCAGGGCGTCGACGCGGTCATGGTGCCGGGCGACATCGCGCATTCCGGCCTGATTTCCGAGCTTGCGAGTTTCGCGTCGGTCTGGGACAAGGTGCTTCCCGGCGACAAGGGCGCGGACGGGCGTCCCGTCGCGAAACTGTTCGTCACCGGCAACCACGACCTCGACGCGTGGTGGGTGAAGGGCAAGGACGAGTGGCGCGCCGCGAACGTGTTCAGCCACGCCGACAATCCTGCCAAGGTCTGGGCGCGCCTCTTCCACGAGGAGTGGCAGCCCATCTGGCACAAGCGCGTGAAGGGGTACGACTTCATCGGTGCGCAGTGGCCCGCGAAGGCGACGCAGCCGCCCGTCGAGGCGTGGTTCCGTGAACACGCGCGCGAGCTCGCCGGCGCGAAGCCATTCTTCTACGTCCAGCACGCGCACCCGCAGGGAACGTGCGGCGACGGCAAGACCTCGTATGACCGCGGCGAGTCGACGCGCGCCCTCGCGCCGTTCGCGAACGCGGTGGCGATCACGGGGCACTCGCACCAGACGCTGACCGACGAGAGCGGCGTCTGGCAAGGGACTTTCACGTCCATCAACGCCGGCTGCCTGCGGGCCGGCGACAACGACCGGAAGGGCTACGACAGCACGTATCCGTTCTACAGCACGAAGAGGAGCCAGAACCGGATGAAGCCTCTTGCGGCGGAAGAGGGACGCTGCGGACTCCTCGTCGACGTGTTCGACGACCATCTGCTCGTGCAACGCCGCTCGTTCGAGTACGACATGCCGCTTGGAGACGACTGGTGCGTGGCGTTGCCTGCGGCTGCGGGCGGGCCCTTCGACCCTGCGCGGCAGCGCCGGGAGAGCGTAGGGCCGGAGTTCGCGCCCGGTGCGAAGGTCGAGGCGGTGCGGTGTGCGGCGCCGCCGGAGGAGATCGCCGGACCGGCGCTCAAGGGCAAGCCGTGCGTGCACGTGCGCATTCCGCGCCCGCGCACGGCGAAACCGGGATCGCGAGTGTACGATTTCGAGGTGGAGATGCGGGTGGACGGCTTGTGCAAGCTGAAGCGTCTGGTGCTGGCCAACGGCTACAACGTGCCGGAGGCGAAGGCGGACCGCACGAGCAACTGCCTCTTCGGCATCGAGGAAGTGCCCGCGACGGGCGAGATCGCTTTCGCCGTCACTCCGCGCAACGCCTTCGGCGTCCCCGGCCGTCCCCTCGTCGCGAAGTTGTAAATCACTGGGAAAATGGAAACAGGAGCGAAATGGCATGGAGCAAATAAAACACGTGAAATGCGCGCGGACGTTAGGCTTGGCGCTGTTGCTGCTGGGCGGCACCGCCTACGCGACGCCCGTGGTCTACCGGAATCCGGCGGACGGGCGGACGTGGCAGGTCGTCACGGACGCCGCCGAGCCGCTTGTCTGGCAATGGGCCGACGGGGCCGTGTCGGCCACGGTGACGGTTTCCAACGTGCTTTCCGGCGCGACGGCCGCGATGACGGTCGCGCGCGGCGGGGGCGAGGCGGCAGACGGCTCTTTCGCGCTCCCCGCGTCCGGCGAAGGGGAGCAGCTGCTGGACGTCACGCTCGCGCAGACGGACGGCACGGCAACCGTCGCGGAACAGACGGTGCGCCTGAAGGTCGGTAGCTCCGAAACGGTCTTCGTCGATGAGGCGGACAAGGATTTCCAGTCGCTCACCGAGCCGCGCGTCTACGCGTGGTCCGATCTGTGGGCGGAGGAATCGGCGGGCGCGGCGTCCGCCACGCTCGCGACGTCCGTCCGGAACGGCGCGGCGATCGGGAACTGGACGCTCCCGGCGACGGGCGGCTACGGCGCGATGAGCGTGAAGGAGACGTTCGGCGGCAAGCGCGGGCCGGTGACCGCCGCGCTCGCGTTCGACGGCACGACGTACTTGACGGTCGACCTGCTCGCGAAGGCGCTGGGCTTTTCACTCATCTTTCGGTAGAAGGGTTGAAAAGTTGAAAAGTTGAAAGGTTGAAAGCCCGCGCTGCGCTCGGAAATGTAAGTGAGGATAGTTTTGATGATTGCTTTCGCTACTTGGAGGTTCGGAGATTCGGAGTTTCGGAGAAGATTAAAAAATCCTCCAAGTCTCCTAAACTCCAAGACTCCCAGCAGCGAAAGCAAATATGAGAAGTCAAAAGGAAGCTACAGGTAAGGTTGAAACGATGATGAAGAAAAGACTCTTTCTTGCGTGCCTTGTAGGCGCGCTGTCGGTGACGGCGGCGGACGTGCCGCACACCGTGCGGCAGAACTGGCCGTGGGACGCGAAGGTGATCATCGACGTGACGATGCCCGCCGGCACGAACGACGTGGAGATCACCGCGTCGTTCGACAGCGGCGGCGCGCACCACGAGCTGCTGCTCACGGACGCGAACGGCCTTTCGCGCTCGACCTATTGCCTGACGGGCGGCGCGAAGCGGTTCGTGTGGGATCCCGCCTCGCTGGGATACCGCGGGGCGCTGACGTCCCTGGACGTCACGGCGAAGGCGTTCGCGCCCGACGAGCGCGCCTGGCTCGTGATCGACCTCGCGACGGGCGCGAGCGAATTCGCGGCGCTCGGCGACGAGCCCAAGGACGCCAACGGCAAGCCCTGGCAGGACAACCAGTACAAAACGTCCAAGATGGTGTTCCGCCGCATTCCCGCCGGAACGTTCACGCGCGGCTACACGACGGCCGAGAAGGACTACATCAAGGGACTTGACCGGGAACTCGGCGCGACGAGCAGCAGCAAGATGCTCACGGCGACGGAGACGACGCTCACGAGCGACTACTACATCTCCATCTACCAGACGACGCGCGCCCAAGCCGCTCGCATCATGGATGTGCCGTCGTCCAGCGGCTATTACAACCAAGTCACGCCGGACGCAGGCCAGATGTTCGCCGCAGGGCATGTCTGCTTCCAGCGCGGCAGCAACTCGGTGGAAAGCATCAACTGGCCGTTCACGAAATTCGCCGTCACGCCGACTTCGATCATCGGCCGGTTCCGCGCGCGGTGTGGCAACCGGTTCTGGATCGACCTGCCCACGTGCGCCCAGTGGCAGCGGGCGGCGCGTCCGGACACGAAGTGGCTGTTCTACGACACGTCGTCATACCCCGGCGGCATGTCCGGCGGCACGGTGGGCGACTCGCTCGACACCATCACGAACATCATCGCACGCATTTCCTTTGGTTACCAGAGAAAATACTGCGGCGTTGGCGGGGTCTACTCCCCGCCGACCACGGTCGGCGACCTTCTTCCGAACGCCTACGGTCTCTATGACCTGATCGGAAGCCGTCCGGATCTGCTGCTGGACAGATGGAACAACGGTTCGGAAGACGCTGCGGACTCCGCTGGCGTGGATCCTGTAGGCATGCTGGATGCTGGTAACTATCGCATGGTCAACAACAGCTTCAGCAACAACGGGACGATTTCCAACTGGTCGATTGCGTTTGTCGGATATCTGGGCTCGGACAACCCGCGCAATTCCAATAACGAGAACTGCTACCGCTACGTGATCCACCTCAACCCGCCGCAGTCGTTTGGCGGGAAGTGGGTGAACGACGCGGAATAGGAAGGAGCGAGAGATGAGAAAGATTCTGATACTGGCGGCGCTGCTCGGCGCGTACGGCGCGGGCGCGGCGATGACGGCGAAGGTCAGCTGGACGCAGCGGTGGCCGTGGAACACGAAGGTGGACATCGACTTCGCGCTTTCCGGCGGCGCGAAGTGCGACGTGGCCGTGACGGCCTCGTTCACCACGAACGGCGTGCCGGGGACCGTGGACCTGGAGCGCGCAGGCGCGAAGGGCGACTTCTGGGAGCTGGAGCCGGGGATGTACCACCTCGAATGGGACCCGGCGGCGGCGGGGCTGGACGTGACGGCGCTGAAGGACTTCGCCGTACAGGTGACGCCCGTGGAGGACGCCGCGAACGCGCGCAAGTGGCTCGTCGTCGACTTGAAGGACGGCGCGTGGGAGTATGCGGCGGACGAACCGGCCGGCGGCTGGAACCAGGACATGTACAAGCAGGGCAAGATGGTGTTCCGCCGCATCCCGGCCGGGACGTTCACGGCGGGCCTCACGGCCGCCGAGGCGGCGTATCTGGACGCGGAGAATGCCAACGGCGTCGGCTACTACATCCCCCAGAAGACGATGGAGATCTCGCACGACTACTACATCGCCATCTTCAAGACGACGCACACCCAGCGCTACCTCATCCTCGATGCGACCGACACGCGCGTGGACATGCGTCCGGCCGTTTCGGGGGCCACCTACTATCCGCACTTGCGCGGCTCGAACAACGTGGACCGCATCGACTGGCCGACGACGCGCTTCACGGTGAAGGAGGGGAGCATCGTCGACACCTTCCGCGCGCGGTGCGGCAACCGGTTCTGGATCGACCTGCCAACGAACGCGCAGTGGGAGAAGGCCGCGCGCGGCGGCACAAGCACGATCTGGTACAACGGCGGCACGGTCGAGACGTCCTACGCGGACTGCACGAACCTGGTGGTGCAGATCGGGCGCACGCGGCTGGAAGAGGGCGTGGCGCAATATTCGCTTGTCACCGTCGGCTCCTATCTGGGCAACCCCTACGGGCTGTACGACCTGATCGGCGCGCGTCCCGAATACGTGCTGGACCGCTTCAAGGACGGGAACACCGCCGCCGCCGAGACGGTCGACCCGGTCGGCCCGACGGACGGCACCCGCCGCGCGCTGCGCGGCCAGCACTGCCAGGACAACCACGGCCTGCTACTACGCGATCTCGGCGATCCAGGTCGAAAACGTCGACAACCTCGCCGCCAACAACTACGAGTCGTTCCGCTTCGCGATCCACCTGCGCCCGCCGCAATCCTTCGGCGGGAAGTGGAAGTAATCGCCTCGTGAGACGCACGGGAGGGCCGCGCTGCTGCGCGGCCGCGCCGCCAAGATGGCGGCTCCCCATGCGGGAGGGTCGCAGTTTACTGCGACCGCCGGTTCGGTCGCAACAAGTTGCGACCCTCCCGTTTTGTTTGTGCGGTCGCGCAGGAGCGTGACCCTCCCATGGTGGGGCGAGCCGTCCCGGCGAGCCCGTTCTTCGAGTTTCGGCTTGCGGGAAAAGGCCGAAGTGTGGTATGATAGGCCACGTCCCATGGTTGAAGGACAGAGGACAGAAGACGGAGGACAAACGAAGGCATCACGATCCTTTGTCATTTGTCCTTCGTCCTTTGTCCTCAAACAAATGTGAAAGGTAAGCCAATGAAGAAGATGATGCTGGTTGTGGCGGTTGCCGTTGCGGCGGAGGCTGCCGTGGCGGACGTGACGGCGCAGAGCTACGTGCAGAGCGGCCTGATCGCCCACTGGGACGGTATCGAGAACGCCGAATACGGCGTCCATGACGCCACCGCCACGGAATGGAAGAACCTGTGCGGCACGAGCACCGTGGGCGATCTGCCCGTCACGCCGCTGCCCGGATACGTCTGGCGCGGCACGGCCCTGGAGATGACGAAGGCGGCCGGCGGCACGAAGGACACGACCCGTCTCCTGACGCCGGAGGCGGTGGCATTGCCCACGTTCACCGTCGAAATGGTCGCGTCGGCGCCGGACGGCGTGGTCCGCCGTTGGGAGGTGTATCCGTGGGCGCAGGCGTTCGAGTCGTGGGCGACGGCCGCGGAAGGCTATCTCGAGCGCATCAAGGACACGCGCATCGCGGCGCTCTCGACGTTGCGCCCGAACCAGCAGTTGCAGTTCATCACGACCTATAACGGCACCACGCACAAGGCGATGATCTACGACAACGGCACGCTGCTCGCCCAGACCAAGAACGTGACCTACTCATACAACGGGCGGCTCGCCTTTGGTACGGGATTGGCGGCGAAAGGGCGCATCTACGCGATCCGCATCTACAACCGCGCCCTGACGTCGGACGAGGTTGCCGCCAACTATGCCGTGGACGTCCAGCGTTTCGCGCACTACACGTGGACGGGGGCGGTCTCGAGCGACTGGTCGGACGCCGGCAACTGGTCAGTTGGCGGCGTGACGGCGCCGGCGGTGCCGACGGTCGGCGATGCGGCGGTCATTCCGGCGGGATCGTCCGTGACGCTGGACGTGGATACGGACCGGCTCCGCGAGATCGTCATTTCCGGCGAGGGTACGGTGACGGTGGGAGGTGCGCACGTGATGCTGGCGGACACGATTTCGCTGGACTCCACCGTTACGCTGGCACTGGCCGCCGATACGGCGGTGGCCGGCTGTACGGTTTCGCGCGGCGGGACGTCGCTGGCGCGCAACATCTACACGGGTTCGGGCAGCGGCGAACAAGTGGCGTGGATCTCCGGCAACGGCGCCCTGCGCGTGGCGGGGGCGCCCGGAGGCGTAATCCCCTCCATCTGGCTCGCGCCAACAGCCGATGGATGGTACGAGTTTGGTTTGACGAGTGGCTACAGTTACGGTTACAACGGCACGAAAGATACGCCACACTCTGGCAACCACTACATCATCGGGGCTCATCCAATTTGGAACGACTATGTCTTTCCTGCGGGCGCGAAGTTGCGCCTTGTGGGCGGCATCTTGCTAGAGACAGTCCCCGCCGGATGGTTCTCGGAGTACGACATGAACGGGCTCAAGCTCGTGTTCGTGAACGGCACGCGGGCGTTTGCGGACGGCACGAGACTGACAATCCCGAGCGGTTGCACGTTCCGCTGCCAGCCCCACACCTGGGAGTTGGACGAGAGCGTGGCGAACAAGTGGTGGTGCATGGCCGCCGCCGCCAGCCCGCTAACCTACACGGACGACCTCGAGAACAACGGTACGCACACCATCCATGGCGACGGCACGCAGACGGCGAGCCAGATATTTTCCGGGCACGTCACGGGAAACGGCACGCTGAACATCTCGAGTTTCAGCAAACAGGGTCGATTCACGGGGGGCTACGCGGCAAAACTCAAGCTGACGGGTGCGTCGAACGGATGTGCCGTGTGGTTTGACACCACCACGATCACCGGCGGACTGTCAACCGCGACGTTGGCGGCTTGTTCGACTTCGGGCAATAACGGCAAGTACGGCACGAACAACAATTATTGCGCCTACGGTCTTCTGTTCGGCAAGAACAACAGCGACGCGACCGCCGATCACGAATTGGAGGTGGACACGCTGACCGGCAACGCGAAAGACACGACGGACATCCCGTCCGGCATCCGGTGGCGGCATGGCGGGCACGCGATCATCTGGGGCAACAACACGCTGCACGTGGGCGAGTTGATTAGTGGCTTGCATGTTGTGGCGCGGAGGCAAGACCAACGGTGCAACAACGGCTGGATGAAGAGCGCCGTCTGCAAGGGCATCGGCAACGTCGTGATCGACAAGTTCACGAGTGGCAATCTGTACGGTTCAACCAACGTCAACGTCCTGGTGGGGCAGGTGGTCTCGTCCTCCACCAAGTTCGACTACACCTTCCAGAGCGGCGCGATCAACCGGATGACGCTCGACATCACGAACGGTTGCCCTGCGGGCGCCACGGTGAAGGCGACGGACATCGGCATGTTGCCGGCGCGGATCTCGGGCTTCACGGGCACGGTCACGCTCACGGACACCGAGACCGTGAAGAGCTACACGATGCCCGTCGACTTCACGCAGGGCACGAACAGCCTCTACAACACGACGGGCTGCATTGGCTCTGGCACGCTGGGGAGCGCGCCCGCGAGCGGCACGATCGACGTTACGTTCCCCACGACGGGCGATGCGCCCGTGAAGGGCGAGTACGCGCTCGCGCGGTTCACGTCCGGCGGCGACAAGCTCGCGGGCTGGACCGTGACGCTCAACGGCCAGGCGGTGGATTCCGCGATCGTCTCCGGCATGAAGGTGGAAGTACGGCCGCGCCGCCAAGATGGCGGCTCCCCATGCGGGAGGGTCGCAGTTTACTGCGACCGCCGATTCGGTCGCAACAAGTTGCGACCCTCCCGTTTTGTTTGTGCGGTCGCGCAGGAGCGCGACCCTCCCATGGTGGGGCGAGCCGCCGTCCGTAATTGACGCAGGGGGCGGCGATAGGTTATACTGTGCGCCATGAAACCTATTGCCAAGAGCAAATGTGATTTGCCCCAAAGGAGAACTGCATCCATGAAGAAGACTTTCGTGTTTGTCGCGGCGGTTGCCGCCGCTGGGGCCGCCATGGCGGCGGGGCTCGGTCCGCAGAACTACGTGCAGGACGGGCTCGTGACGCACTTCGACGCCATCGACAACGAGGGCACCGGCACGCACAACCCGTCGGCCGCCACGTGGCGCGACCTCAAGGGCTCGGCCTATATCACCCTGCAGTCCGGCGCGAGCTGGACGGGCCGCTACTTCGATTCCACGGCAACGCAGCACACGATCAAGGCCATGCCTGCCTACAGTCGCACCTCGCTCACCATGGAGGTCCCGGTCAACGTCATCTCCAACGGCATCTCGTCTTCTGGAAGCTATCCGCGCATCTTCGCCAACGGCGAGAGCTTCAGCATCTACTTCGAGAGAACCGGATCGACAGCCTGCCTCTATTTCAACGGGCAGAATCCCGACACGCGGCCGAACTTCGGCAGCTTCCGCATGGGAACCGTGTTCGTGTTTGGCAGCAGCGAACGTTACGGCATCGGCCTGAACGGCTTGGTGAAGAGCCAGACGAGCGTTCCGGTGAAGGTCAGCGTCACCAAGCCCGCCGCCGACTGGGTGCTCAACGGCAACTCCGGCTACTTGCACGGACACTACTACGGCCTGCGCTTCTACAACAGGTATCTGACCTCGGATGAGCTGAAGGCCAACGCCGCCGTGGACAGTTTGCGTTTCTTCAGCTACGCGTACACCGGTACGGGCGCGCCGGAGAACTGGAGCGACCTCGCGTGGGCGGTTCCCGAGAAGGCGACGGGCATCGCACCCTCCACGCTGACGAACGAATACGCGCAGATCGCGAACGCCACGGTGGGCGTGTCGGCGGCCGACCGCATGGGCCTGGCGGGGCTTTCGCTGGAGGACGGCGCGAAGCTTGACCTGGCGGCGGACGCGGTCGCCGCCGTGAAGATCCTGTATGTGGAGGGCGTGGCCGTGCCGCGCGGCATCTACACGGGCACGGGGCCGGTCGGCACGCAGGTGAGCTGGCTCGAGGGCGATGGCGTGGTGCGCGTGGCGGGCGCGCTGGACCGGGGCGTGCCGTCCATCGTCCCCACGCCCGCCGGCGACGGCTGGTACGAGTTCGGCCTTGCGAGCGGTTATGCACACGGCTATGACGTAGGCTGGTCGGCATCGACAAAATACCACTACATCATCGGGGACCGTCCGATCTGGGACGACTACGCGTTCCCCGCCGGCGCGAAGCTTCGGCTCGTGGGCGGTATCCTGCTGGAGACGGTGCCGGCAGGCGTGTTCTCCCAGTACGACATGAGCGGACTCAAGATCGTCTACCTCCACGGCGCGACGGCGTTCGCGGACGGCACGGCGCTCACGGTTCCGAGCGGCGCCATCTTCCGATACCAGCCCGGCACCTGGAAGCCGGATGCGAGCGTCGCCAACAAATGGTGGCTGACGGCGAACGGCAGCGACACGGTTACCTATACGGGCGACATCGCGAACAACGGACAGATGTACGTCACGGGCGATGGCACGCAGTCGTCACTCCAGATCTACACGGGGAGAATCTCCGGGAACGGCAACTACTACTCCACCAACTTCGGCAAGCAGGGACGGTTCCAGGGCCGCTATGACATGGTCGGCACCTTGTCCGGCTTCCAGTGCGGCAACCTCATCTGGCTGGATACGCTGTCCATCGGCGGCAAGTTCACGACGGCCACCTTCAGCGACTGCGGAGACAAGTGGGCGACGAACAGCGGGTGGTGCGCAAATGGCCTCATGCTCGGCAAGAACAACAGCGACGAGACGGCCGACAACGAACTGAAGATCGACAAGCTCACCGGCAGAGGCTACAGCACGACCGCCTCGGATGGCAAGAGGTGGCGACGTGGCGGACACGCGGTCATCTGGGGCAACAACACATTGCATGTGGGCGAACTGGTCAGCGGCCTGCACGTGGTGGCGCGGGGCGGAGACCAGAACTGCAGCAAAGGTTGGCTAAGCAGTACCGTCGGCGGCAAGGGCACCGGCAACATCATCATCGACAAGTTCACGAGCGGCGACCTCTTCTGCTCCACCAACATCAACGTCCTGGTGGGGCAGGTGGTGGCCGCATCCTCGTTCGACTACACCTACCAGAGCAATGCCGTCAACCGGATGACGCTCGACATCACGAACAGCTGCAACGCATCCGCCGTCGTGAAGGCGACGGACATCGGGATGCTGCCGGCGCGCCTTTCGGGTTTCACGGGCACGGTCACGCTCACGGACACGGAGACCGTGAAGAGCTACACGATGCCCATTGACTTCACGCAGGGCACGGACAGCCTCTACAACACGACGGGCTGCATCGGATCTGGTACGCTGGGAAGCGCGCCCGCGAGCGGCACGATCGACGTCACGTTCCCGACGACGGGCGATGCCCCCGTGAAGGGCGAGTACGCGCTCGCGCGGTTCACGTCCGGCGGCGACAAGCTGAGCGGCTGGACCGTGACGCTCAACGGACAGGCAGTGGATTCTGTTGTCTTTTCCGGCATGAAGGTGGAAGTGAAGAAAGACGCGACGGGCCTCTGGCTGAAAGTCGACAAGCCCGGCGTCGCGCTCATCATCCGCTGATGCGTGGTGACTACGAAGATCAACAGCTAGTTTTTTGCGTGCCGCGCGAGCGGTGCGCGTCGAAGCGAGGAAGTACCGGAACATGAAGAAACTGATTGTTTTGCTGACGATGGCGGGCATGTCCGCCTTGCCGCTTGCGGCCGACACGGAAACATTGCCGTCATGGACGTACTATACTGCGGACGACGCGGAGAACCCGTTCCCCGGCGAGGGCATCGGCTGCCTCTCCAACGAGACGTGGATGCTCCGCGCCGACATCCGCAGCGCATCCGCCAATACGCTGATCGTCTCGCCGCGCAACGACCACGAGAACGCCTTCCTGAACGGCGTCAACAACGCGGAGGCTCTCGACCTGCGCGGCACGATCACCTCTCCGGACGGCGCGACCACGTACACGATCTCGCACATCGCGCAGTTCGCCCTCGGCGCCGATCCCACGAAAAGCACGCCGCGCGCCTTCATCGCGCCCACGACCGTGAACGGTGGGCTCTACGGCTGGTTCAACGGCATCACCAACGACGTGAACGGCACGCTCGTCGCCGAGCAGAACGCGAACTACACGAATATCACGATCGACATCCCCGGCTGGTTCGAGGGCATCGACTATTATCAAGTGCCCCGCACGTCAGGGGATCTCAACTGGACGCTCAAGCTGCCGCAGTTGCGGTATGTCAACGACGGGGCGTTTACGCGCTATCTGGGAGGTGCCGCAGTCCCCCAAAAGAAGATGACCGGCACCTTCGACGAGAACACCTTCCCCGCCCTCCGCCGCATCGGCAACAACGCGATGAGCAACCAGAAGTTTGCAGGGCGGCTCTATTTGCCGCAGCTTGAGAGGGTCTCTGACTGGGGCATCAACGGCAACACCCCGGGCTTCACGGAACTGATCCTCGCGCCGACAAGGAAGTCGATCTATACTTTAGGCACCGGCTGCTTCGGCTGGCTGTACGACGTCACCAACGTTGTGATCGGTCTTTCTTCCACCAACAAGCTCTCGAAGAATGTATTTGTGAGCAACACCAAGATGACGCGCGTGGAGTTTACGGGGGCTCCGCCGAACTTCACGTCTTCCGCCGTAGACGTCTTCACGGGACCTGGTGCGCTGGGCATTACCTTCATCGCGCCGGATACGTCCGCCTGGCAGTCGTTCCTGAAGCCGTTCGAGACGTCGGGCGACTTCGTCCGCTGGTCGGACGAGGCGATTCGCACCGCGCACAACGCCAACCCGAACAAGCCCACGGTGATCGGCACCGTCTCGGCGAACGTGTTCAAGTCCAACCAGAAGCACTACCTGGCCGTCACCCGCGAACCGCTGACGGACTGGATCGACTTCGATCCGTTCTTCGGCGACCAGGTGACGTGCGACTTCACGCCCGACGCCGAGGGGCGCATCCCGGTGGGCGTGACGGCCACGTTCACGGCCGTGCCCAACGCGGCGCGCGGAGGCGTGTTCGCTGGATGGTACGGCGACGTGCCGGGCGGGAAGTGCATGGACGCGTCGATCACCGTCGACCTCCGCGCCAAGCCCAACGGCATGCGTCCGTACATCTTCGCCCGCTTCACGCACCCATGGGCGCTGATCGACGACGGCGGGAGCAACGTGATCCTCGACAACGGGCAGTTCCGCATCAAGGGGACGGTCAACGGGCGTAATGTGTCGTTCGCGCGCGGCGGGGCGTGCTCGCTGTATGCCGACGACAACACGGGCAGCGGCGTGCTGGATCTTGGAGGCGGCGTGACGAACGCCGCCGGCGAGGCGTACACGATCGTAAACCTCAACGGAAGCACGGGGGCGCTGGCGGCCTCCAAGGCCAACACCGTGCCGGCCGCGCGGGTGTTCGTGACGCCGGGCACGATGACGGGGTGGTCTGTGGCACAGAACTTCCACGCGACGAACCGCCGCGCGTCCTACGTGACGGTCGTCATCGACGAGCCGAACGTCAGCGCAAACATATTCTGCTCGTGGATGTTCTCGGACCAGACGACGCTCAAGTACGCGATCTTCCGTGGCGAAGGGCTAAAGTTCGGCAGCGGCAGCGGCATGTTCTACAGCTCGCAGGTCAAGAATACGGACGTAGGGTGGTGGTATCTGCCGGGTGCGACGTCGCTCCCCGGTGACGGTCAGCTCTGCGGTGCGGCTAACCAGCGGTTCTACGGTTCGCTGCACCTGCCGTCGTTGACCAGTGTGGGGAGCACCTGCCTCAAGGGGAACGACAAGCTCAACGAGATCGTGTTCGGCGACGGCGACAAGAATGCGCGCGTGACGTCCATCGGTACGGAGGCGTTCAACGGCGCGTCGGGCTTGACCAACATCGTCCTCAACGCGGCGGCGAACCTGGCGGTCGGCGCGAACGCGTTCACCGGCGCGTCAGGCATCAAGACCGTCACGTTCCTCGGCCCGGCGATAAGCGAGGAGGCGTTCGGCGGAATCCTCGCGGGCGTGACGGCGTCGGACACGGCGAAGCCGGTGATCGTGTACATCTCGGAGTTCCAGCCGACCTGGCTGCAGACCGGCTACATTTCGCCCGTCGACTCGTCGGAGGAGGCGTATCTGCCCGCCGGCGAGCGCGTGCTAGGCGTCTACCGGGCAGGGGCGTCCGCACCGTCGGGCAAGGCGTGGATTTGCCATCGGCCCAGTCCGTTCGATCCGAAAGGTACGCGTTTCATCATTCGATAGAGGCCGGTTTTGTGGGCGGTCGCGCCGAGGCGAGTGACGAGGCAG
>CACWSW010000074.1 GCA_902763655.1 uncultured bacterium | reverse complement strand
GGCGATTATGGTATAATGCCGCCATGAGAAAGAAGAGCATTGTTTCCGTCCTGGTCGCGGCTGCCGCATTCGCGGCGTGGGCGGCCGTTCCCGTCGAGTTCAAGGTCGAGACAGACCATGCCGATTGCCTATACCGCTGCGGCGAGAAGGCGTCGTTCACGATAACCGTCATCGGCAAGGACGGCAAGAAGCTCTCCGAAGGGCATTTCAAGGCGAAGCTCGACAACTTCGGCGAGAAGGTCCTTGCCGAGAGCGAGGTGGACCTCGCGCAGGGCAACCCGTTCACGGTCGCGGCCGAGAAGGACACGCCTGGTTTCATGCGCCTCTCCATCGGTGCGGACGAAAAGGCGTTCACGTTGCCGAAGACGGCTGGGCAGGGAACCTTCCACTGGGGCGTCGCCTACGAACCCGAGAAGATACGCCCCGGCGCGGAGAACCCTGCGGACTTCGATGCGTTCTGGGCCGACGCAGTGCGGAAGCTGGACGAGACGGTGCCGGAGGACGCGCAGCTGGAGAAGATCGACGCCAAGAGCACGGCGGGTCACACGTACTACCGCATCAGCTTCGCCTCGCACGGCGGACGGCGCGTGTGGGGCTGGCTCAACATGCCCGTCGGAAGGGGACCGTTCCCCGTACGCGTGAGCGTGCCCGGCGCCGGCATCGGCGCGAAGGGCACGGGCGTCTCCGACACGGAGATCACGCTCACCATGAACGTGCACTCCTATCCCCAGCCCGACACCGACGCCGCATGCCAGGCCGCCTACAAGGCGCAGGACGAGAAGTTCGCAGCCCCGCGCGGCGTGGCGCGCTACTGCCAGGCCGGCATCCACCTCTCGCGCGAGGACTATTTCTACTACGCCTCGCTCCTCGGCATCAACCGCGCGGTCAGCTGGCTCTGGCGTCAGCCGCAGACCGACCGTCGCAACTTCACCTATTCCGGCACGTCGCAGGGCGGCGGCTTCGGGTTCATGCTCACCGGACTCAACGGACGCTTCACGAAGAGCTGCATCTTTGTGCCAGCCATCACCGACCTGCTCGGCTCGCGCCACGAGAACCGTCAGAGCGGCTGGCCGCGCATCATCGAGGCGCAGAAGCCCGAGAACCGCGCTGCCGCCGAGAAGAACGCCCCGTACTTCGACGGCGTGAACTTCGCCGCGCGCATCACGTGCCCGGTGCGCGTGGTCGTGGGCTTTGCGGACTGCGTCTGCGCCCCGGCTGGCGTCTACGCCGCCTACAACCTCATTCCCTCGAAGGACAAGAAGATCATCCACGGCATCGGCATGGGACATCGCGCCTACCAGAAGTTCTACAACGAGCTCGGCAAGTGGCAGCGCGAACCGGCCGGGGGCGTGCGCTACTTCTCGAACGCCGGCGACGACACGGCGGACGGCCTCACGCCCGCCACGGCCTGGCGTACGCTGGAGAAGCTCGCCAATGACCTCCCCGCCGGCGGCGAGGCGCGCCTGAGGCGCGGCGACGTGTTCTACGGGCGGGTGAACCTCAAGTCCGGGTCCGACGCGGCGCATTCGACCGTGCTCTCCGCGTACGGCGAGGGCGCGGCTCCCGAAATCAGCGCCTACAAGATCGCGAAGGCCGATGCCTGGACCTTCACCGGCACGAACAACCTCTGGCGAATCGATCTCGCTGACGACTCGAAGTTCGACGGCAACCATGCGACGAAGGACGGCAATGTGGGATTCCTGAAGGTCGACGGACGCATCTTCGGACGCAAGTTCTTCGCGAAGAACGGTCGTCCGCTCGAGCGGCAGTGGGATTTCATGGACGACCACCGTTTCCTCGTCGTGTGGAGCGCGGACAATCCCGCCCGCATGGCCAAGGACATCCGCATCGCGCCCAACATGGGCGTGATTCCGTTCAAGAGGCACATCGAGGTACGCGACGTGGTCGTGCGCGGCACGGGCGGGCACGGCGCGAACGGCGTGGGCTTCGACGTGCGTTTCTTCGACTGCGGGTTCTACGAGATCGGCGGCTCGCACCTGGGCGGACACGGAAACGGCACCACGCGCTACGGCAACGGCGTGGAGTGCTGGGCCGGGGCGAGCGACGTGCAGGTGCGCCGCTGCGCGTTCGCGGACATCTACGACGTCGGCTTCACCATGCAGGGGCCCAACCCCTCCCGCTCGTGGGAGAACACGCACGTCACCGACTGCACGTTCACGCGCTGCACGCAGTGCTACGAGCTGTGGGCCACGAAGTGCCGTCCCGGAATCGGCATGAAGGGCTGCACCTTCCTGCGTAACCGGTGCGAGGACACCGCGCGCGGCTGGGCGTACGACGTGCGTCCCGACAGGGCCAACGCCACACCGCTCCTGATGTACAACATGCAGACGGATGTCTGCGACATCCTCGTGAAGGACAACGTGTTCGTCAACTCGCGCGGCACGCTCATCTTCAAGTCGGGCGGTCTCGCCGAGCTGCCGGAATCCTACCGCGTCATCGACAACACGATCGTCGGCCCGCTGGACCGTCCCCTCGCCTACTGCGTGGGCAAGGACAAGGCCGCCGCCGAGGCCGCGCGCGCGAAGACCATCCGCGCCGCCAACACCTTTATCGCCAACGAGCGTTAGCTCCTTGTCGGTTCCGATGCATCCGTAGACAGTAAGTTTCAACTGGAGAAAACATGAAGAAGACAATAGTAATGCTCTCGGCGCTGTCCTGCGCTGCCCTTTTCGGAGACGTGCTGACGCCGGCGGCGCCTGGCGACGTCAAGGTGCTCGGGCGTCCGGGCGAGTTGTTCCAGGCGTCGCTCAACTGCCGCGTGTTCTCGGAGTACGCGCAGGGGCCTGTCTACGACGAGGCGGAGAACGCCTTCGCCACGCACTGGGACGACTCGAACGGCCGTACTGGCTGGCAGAACGAGTACTGGGGAAAGACGATGCTCTGCTACGCGGGGGCTGTCCGTTACACGCGCGATGCGAAGCTTGCCGCCTGGTGCGTGAAGAAGGCCCACCACCTCATCGACACGTACCAGCACCCCGACGGCTACCTATCCACGTACGGCAACCAGGACCTGCTGCGCAAGAATCCAGACTCGCCAGACTATGAGAAGCACTGGTGCTTCAACATCTGGGGTCAGAAGTACACGATGTGGGCGCTCATCGAGCTGTACCGCGCGACGGGCGACAAGAAGTGCCTCAAGGCCGCTGAGAAGATGATGGACCAGCTCATCTCCCAGATGAAGCGCCTGAACGTCACGATCGACAAGACCGGCTCTTGGGCCGGCATCTCGTCTATGTCCATCCTGCGGCCGCTGATCGAGCTGTACATCGAGGTGCCGAAGCCGGAGTACAAGGCGCTGGCAGACCACATCGTGAAGGTGACGGACGTGCGCGAAGGCAACAAGCCGGACGTGAACCTCATCTACGACGCTCTTTCCGACCGCCCCGTCGTCTCGTGGTTCCACAAGCCGATGTTCCTCTCCAAGGCGTACGAGCTGCAGAGCTTCTTCGAGGGCGTCGCCGCCTACCACCGCCTCACTGGCGACGCGCGCACCTTGGCCGCGGCCGAGGCGTTCTGGGAGCATCTCTTCCGCGAGGAGCTCAACCCGATGCGGTCCGCAAGCTACTTCGACCACTTCCTCTACGCGAAGCACCACGTCAACGGCATGACTGAGCTCTGCGACGTCACGCACTGGATTCGTCTCAATCGCGAGCTGTGGAAGCTGACGGGCGAGACGAAGTACCTCGACTGCATAGAGGAGGCGTTCTACAACGCCTTCCTGGCGGGCGTCACGCCGGACGGCGCGTGGGGCGCGCACATCATCCGCTCGCACGGCACGCGCCACCTGACGGCACCTGCGCAGACTGGCATGAAGCTGCACCAGTGCTGCCCCGACAACATGCTCCGCACGTTCTACGACTGGGCCGATACGGTGGCGGACGTCGCAAAGAACGGCGCATGGGAAGTGAACCTCTATTCTGATGCGGACATCGTCCTTCCCGGCGCGCGGATGGAGCTTCGCGGAAACTACCCGGTGTCCGAGACGTTCCGCCTGCGCGTCGCGGCGGAGAAGGGCGGCAAGCTGCGCCTGCGCGTGCCGTACTGGGCGAGCGAGATGACCGTGGACGGGAAGTCGCTCAAGCCTGCGGCGGGGAGGATCGAGATGCCAGTCGCGGCCGGCGAGCGCACGTTCGACCTTGTCCTCAAGATGCCGCCGCGCGAGATCGATTCGGAAGCGCCGGATTCCGAGGACATCGACACGGTGACCGAGCTCGACACGATGAAGCCGGAGGGCTACACGAAGCGGTTCATGAGCTGGTACACGCCCGAGATGAAGGGACTCGAGCGCAGGACCGCCGCGGCGCAGATCATGCGCGGCCCGCTCGTCCTGGCGAAAGGCCGCGCGGTCGGTACCTCGCGCACGGAGACGCTCGAGTTCAACACGATCAACAAGCAGCCGGGCTGGAAGCTTTCGCTTGTGCCGCAGAAGCGGAGCGCGAAGAACGCCGGCGTATGGGGCGCTTGGGATCTCACGCTGGAGAAGGAAGTGAAAGGCAAGGGGCCCGAGACGAAGACGATCCCGGTGGCCGACTACTGGTCGGTCTCCTGCATGGACGACCCCGAGAACTGGTTCTCTCTCTGGTTCTGATGACATGACACTGTAAAACAAGGACAAGGAGCAAGAAATGAAGAAGATCATCGCCACCGCGGTCGCAGTTCTGTCTGCAACCGCCTTTGCCGAGCTTTCGGCGGACTTTTCGACGGAAATCGGGCCCGTGCGTCCGGAAATCCATTCCTCCGGCTTCGGCCCCACGATCTGTTCGCAGACGGCGCAGGACCTCGAGGACGTGAAGTCGATGGGATTCAAGTTCGCCCGCACGCACGACTGGGCGCTCATCAACCCCAACCAGCGCGTGTGCGACTACTTCCACATCTTCCCGCTGATGCACCTCGACGCGAAGGACCCGAAGAACTACCACTTCGGACCGACGGACTATCTCCTGAAGCGCACGCGGGAGGAGGCCGGCCTCGACGTCTTCTTCCGGCTTGGCACGTCGATCGAGCACTCGGGGGACAAGGTGCACTTCAACTCCCTCATCCCCGAGGACTTCGAGAAGGTCGCGGAGATCTTCGCCGCCACGGTGCGCCACTACAACCGCGGCTGGGCCAACGGGCACAACTGGAACATCAAGTACTGGGAGATCTGGAACGAGCCGGAGGGCATCCAGAACATGTGGGCGCCTCCCGAGGGTGCGGCCGGCAAGGACGGCAGCTGGACCTCCGACCAGCGCAAGGCGTGCCGCGACAAGTTCGTGAAGTTCTTCGTGATCGTCCTGAAGAAGCTCAAGGGCGAGTTCGGCGACGAGATCAAGGTCGGCGGTCCGGCGCTGTGCGGGTACAACACCGTCTGGTTCAACGAACTGCTCACCGCCTGCCGCGAGGCCGGGGTCGCCCCGGACTTCATCTCGTGGCACGGCTACGCCCGTAATCCGATGCAGTACGCCCGCCAGGCAGAATTGGGGCGCAAGCTGTGCGATTCATACGGGTTCCCCAAGTGCGAACTCATCCTCAACGAGTGGCACTACTTCGGCGAGAACTACAACTGGACCGAGATGCAGCGCTGCTCCGATCCGCTTGTCAAGGCGCGCATCTGGGAGGGGCCAGACAGCCACAACGGCATCCGCAGCGCGTGCTTCACGCTGTCGGCGCTTGCGAACCTCGAGCGGTCGAAGATGACGCAGGCGTATTACTACGGCTGCCGCCACACGGGGGCGTGGGGATTCAAGGACGAGCTCCAGAAGAAGTACAAGGTGTTCTACGCGCTCAAGCTGTTCGGCGATATCGTCAAGAAGTACTCGACGATCTGCGCGAGCGAGTCAGACGGCACGGTCACGCTCTTCCCGGTGAAGGGACCCAACGGACGCATCGGCCTGCTCGTGTCCGATTACGGCGGCGCGTCCCGTCAGATCTCCGTCAACGTGAAGGGGCTCCCCAAGGACGCGAAGGCGACCTGCACGCTGCTTGACTACCGGCACGACCTCACGCCGCATGACGTTTCCTTTGCGAACGGCAAGCTGAAGCTGGTCAAGCCCGATTTCCACTCGGCCGCCTTCTTCGTGGAATTCAGCAAGTAGGTGACACAACCATGAAAGCAAAAATCATCCTCTCTTCGGTTTCGTTGATGCTTCTTCCGGCGGCGACGCCGTGCTTCGCCGCGATTGAGCCCATTTCGCCCGGCGGCGGCGAGATGGTTGCGCTCGTCCCGGACGCGCAGAAGAAGGCGATGTCCCTGCCGACGCTTGACGCGCGGCTGAAGCTGTTTGCGAAGGACAAGGCGTCCGGCAAGGTCCTTCGCCACGACCCGCTCTGGCGCAAGTCGAAGCCGCTTGAGCTGAAGTGGCGCGCGACGGAGGGCGAGGTCGGGCCGTGGAAGATCGAGATCGGGAAGTCGCCTGACCTGTCGGACGCGCGGGTCTGGTACTTCTCCGACTTGAAGACCGACGCGGCCACGGGACGCGAAGTCGGCAAGTCGGCCGCCGCGACGGAGGTGTCGCGGACGATCCCGCGGGCGAACCTGGAGATTGCGTGCGACTACTACTGGCGTGTCTCGGGGCGCAAGCCGTGCGGCCCCAAGTGCAGTCCGCGCCATGCGAACAAGAAGAGCCGTTGTCTTGTCCGTTCGGCCGTTGCATCGTTCCGCACGGAGGACCTCGCCCCGCGCTGGATCGAGATCGACGGGCGCGTGTCGAACTTCCGCGACTTCGGCGGCCGGCGCACGGCGGACGGACGCCGCGTGAAGCAGGGAATGGCCTACCGGGGGCAGGGGCTCAACGACAACAGCCTCACGGGCGACGAGCCGGGGCGGAACCGGCTGACGGTCGAGGACGTGAAGTACCTCACCGGCACGCTCGGCATCCGCACGGACCTCGATCTCCGCAGCGACGGCGAGACGGCCAAGATGAAGGAGTCGCCGCTCGGTGCCGGCGTCGCGTTCATCCAGCGTTCGTCGGCGTGCTACGCGGGCATCTTCACCTCAGACGGCAAGAAGGTCATGGCGGAGAACTTCCGCGTGTTCTGCCGACCCGAAAACTATCCCATCTACTTCCACTGCATCGGCGGCGCGGACCGCACGGGCTCGCTTGCCTACGTGCTGAACGGCGTTCTCGGCGTCGACCGGCACGAACTCGAGACGGACTGGGAATCCACCTTCTACCCGCGGATCCCCGATGCCAACCCCGATCCAAAATTCTGGTGCCGGGAATCGCACTTCAACAACGGGTTCTCCAAGTACGGGAAAGAAGGCGACAGCTGGAACCGGCGCATTGAGCTTTACCTCCTTGATTGCGGCGTCACGAAAGACGAGATACAGGCCTTCCGCTCGATCATGCTGGAATAGCCCTTAAAAAGGTCCTCATTGCTTTCGCTACTGGGAGTTTTGGAGTTTAGGAGACTTGGAGTATTTTTATAATCTTCTCCGAAACTCCTAATCTCCTAATCTCCCAGAAGCGAAAGCAAATAGGGATTTGACGGAATGGCGTACTACCAAAAGGAATAAAGGCGATGATGCGAACAATTGGGCCAGTGTTCACTTCGATGATGATCACTTGCGTGTGTCTTTCGATGGCAGGGTGCCGATATTGGCGCACATCTCCCAGCAACACGCTTCTCAAGTACTTATCCTACGACATATATTATGGCCATGATGTCTGGTGCAAGACCTTCGGTCCGCAACCGATTGATCCAGATTTCAAGATTGATAGCGCTGGGACATGTGCGCTCAACACGTTCATGCCATATTTGCCCGATGACTATGATATCTTCCTTGCGGCAGATACAAAGAATGAATCTTTGTTTGACCACTCCACTCGTAAAGAAATCGATGATACTCTGAAAAGGTCTAACGGGGCGATAGAGCTTATCATTCAACAAGGATGGCGAACTCTTGTTCCGAAGACGGAGATTCCTTTCTCGCGTTTGAAGCTCTCTGGAAATTACAGTTACAATTTGATACCACTCGCAAAGGTTCCGATGGAGGGCGCCGTTGTGGAAATGCCGATTACTGTCAAGGTTACTGTGAAACGCGCAGACCCCCATTTGCAAAACTGCTTGGTCAGATTACGCTCATTGTAGATACGAGTTTTCATGAGTGACAAGCGGTTGTTGTGTCCTTATACCCTCAGTAAGCTCGCCGAAAATCTATCAGTGAAGTTTCCGAAAATCAATCAGTGAGAACGCCGAAATTCTATCAGTCTCTATCAGTCAGATTGACGGACTCTGGGGCTATGTGCTATAATACGCACAAAACGATTAGAAAATCATGGATAAATCCGGGTTTCGGAATGATGGGCAAATCGGGCATTGCCCATCGGCGAGCTGCGGAAAGCCGTAACCCGTCAAAATGTGTACTGAAATGCGATTGCTAACCCGTCAAAACGTGTATTGAAACGCGATTGCTAACCCGTCAAAACGTGTATTTTAGGTGTTGCATCGTGAAGTGGGGCGTGCTATAATGTGTGTCGTTTCAAAGGAAATGTCGCAAATGAAGCGAAAAATCTACGATAGGCTGCTTGAGTGGAAGCAAAAGGACGCCGGGCGGAGCGCCTTGCTGATCGATGGCGCACGCCGTGTCGGCAAGAGCTACATCGCGGAGGAGTTTGCCAAGCGCGAATACAAGAGCTATGTCCTGATAGATTTCAGCAAGGCCGATGATGATGTCAAAGACGTGTTTCGCCATTATCTGGAGCATCTTGACACGTTCTTCCTGAAACTTTCGGGCAGTTACGGCGTGACGCTTCATGAGCGGAACACATTGTTCATCTTTGACGAGGTGCAGGAGTTCCCGCGTGCCCGTGAGGCGATCAAGGCGCTGGTCGCGGACGGCCGGTACGACTATCTTGAAACGGGGTCACTCGTCTCCATCGACAAAAGCACCAGGGACATCGTGATTCCATCGGAGGAGGATCGCGTCAAGATGTTCCCGATGGATTTCGAGGAGTTCCTGTGGGCGAAGGGCGACGAGACCACGATGCCCATGATACGCGGCCATTTCGAGCGGATGGAGCCGCTGGGAAGGCTCTTGCACCGCAGGGCGATGGACGCGTTCCGGGAATACATGGCGGTGGGCGGCATGCCGCAGGCCGTGCTGGAGTTCGTGTCCACGAACGACCTTGGCGCGACGGACAGGGCGAAGCGGAGGATCCTCAAACTGTACCGAGAGGACATCGACAAGCACTGCGGACGCTCCGCCGCCAAGGTGAAGCGGACGTTCGACGCGATCCCGGCGCAGCTTTCACGGCACGAAAAGAAGTATCGGATCTCTGAGCTTTCGCCCCAGGCCCGGTTCCGGGACTACGAGGACGCCTTCTCGTACCTCAGGGAAAGCATGGTTGCCAACGTCTGCGTCAACTCGACCGAGCCGAACCTCGGCCTGAACCTCAACGCGGAGCGGAACACGTTCAAGTGCTACCTCTGCGACACGGGGCTTCTCGTGAGCCAGGCGTTCGGCGAACGTGAACTGGTGGCGGAGCAGATTCACAGGCGGCTCCTGATGGATTCGCTCGAGATCAACAAGGGAATGCTTGTCGAGAACGTCGTGGCGCAGATGCTCCGCGCCGCAGGGCACGAGCTCTTCTTCTTCTCGAAATCGGACGCGGCCGACAGATCGGAGCGGATGGAGGTGGATTTCCTCATCGCGAAACCCTCCCTGACGCGCCGGAGGAACATATCCCCCGTTGAAGTGAAGTCGTCCAAGCGGTACGACCACACGTCGCTCGACAAGTTCACGAGGAAATACAGGCAGTTCCTCCATGTGCCGTATGTGCTGCATCCGAAGGATATCGTCGTTCAGGACGGGATCACGTACCTGCCGCTGTACATGGCCCCGTGCCTTTGATTGAGGTGGTATAATGAACCTAAAATCCTCGGTTGAATGTCTCACGCAGAGGTGCAGAGAGGCGGAGAGCGCAGAGAAAGTTCAGACATCCGACGGAAAAGAAAACCATGACAAGAAGAATCTCGGAAAGTTCTTTCACCCAATTGGTGAAAACAAATACATACCCAAGCAATGAGAATAAACTCTGCGAACTCTGTCTCTCCGCGCCTCTGCGTGAGATATAACATGGAGTGGTAAATCGAAATGAGGAATTTAGGATGAAACGCATGTTATCGTGTTTCACCGCGCTTGCAGCGTTCGCCCTGGTGGCCGGCGCGCAGGCGCTGACGCTCACGTCGCCGCAGAACGGCGCGACGGTGCCGTTGTTGAGCGAGAAGCAGAAGGCGTTCATGCGCATGACGCGCGAGGAGCGGGCGCCGTTCTTCGACGACGCGCAGCCGAAGAAAGAACGGGAGGTCAGGTCCTACCGCTCCGAACCGAAGCCCGTGCGCCTCGCTTGGGAGGGGACGGGGCCGTTCGAGGTGACGGTGGCGAAGCGCGGCGCTGCGGAAACCTGGTTCCGCGCGGCGGTGGCTTCCAACCGCGTGGACGTGTGGAATCTCGAGGTCGGGCAAGCCTACGAATGGACCGTGCGTGCGGGCGACGCGTGTGCGAAGGGTACTTTCGTGACGGAAGATGTAGCACCGCGCCTCATCCGCGTGCCGGGTGTGCCGAACATGCGCGACCTGGGCGGGCGCGTGGCGGGCGGCCGCCGTGTGCGGCAGGGGCTTGTGTACCGCTCCTCCGGACTCAACAACAACGCCAAGGGCATCTACTACACGTACGACGAGATCAAGCAGCTTGAGGCGGACGGGAAGCTGGCCGGGATGGGTCCGCTCGGGGCGAAGTACTCGGCCAAGCTCAAGGCGGGGAAGGCCCTCGACAAGCGCTACCTGCGCCTGAAGAAGCCCCGTCCCTCCGAGCCGGGCACGGCCCGCCTGACGGAGGAGTGGCGCGAGTACATGTGCAAGACGCTCGGAATCAAGACCGACATCGACCTGCGCAGCGCGCGACGGGTTCGCCGCTCGGTCCGGACGTCAAGTTCGTGACGCTGGAGGACGAGCTCCACGGCTACTCCGCGATTCACACGGTCGGCGCGGAGGATATGCGACGCGTGCTACGGGTGTTCTTCGACCGCGCGAACTATCCGATCGACTTCCACTGCATCGGCGGGGCAGACCGCACGGGCACGGTGGCGGCGATCCTGTTCGGCATCCTCGGCGTCGATGACGACGAGATCTGGAAAGATTACCAGATCACCGCCTGGCACGGCGGCGTGAACGACGCCAAGCATCTCGGGTGGTTCACGGCGTTCATGAAGTCGTTCGACAAGTTCGAAGGCGCGACCCTTTCCGAGCGCATCCAGAAATACGTGCTGTGGCTGGGCTTCACGCAGCAAGACATCGATACGATCCGCAGCATAATGCTCGAGTGACTCTTTTTGCCGGCTCTTGTGCTCCCTCATGGGATATGCTATACTCGCGCCGTTCTGATGGCGGGATTACGCCGACCGGGTGGCCGACGTGCAAGTCTTGCCAATGACACAAACCATACACAGGAAAACAATAAAGATGGACACACCTTCCACAACCCCCACGATCCAGAAGCGGAACCCCTTGATTTACTTCATCTTGGCGATCGTCACGTGCGGTATCTTTGGCTTCTACTGGATGTACACGCTCAATGAGGACACTAACAAGATATCGGGCCATCCTGAGGCGCTTAACGGTATTATCGTGATCCTGCTCTCGCTCGTGACTTGTGGCCTCTTCCTCCTCTTCTGGATGTACAACATGGGAACGCGCATCGACGAGGTGAAGGCGAAGCGCGGCATGTCGGGCGGCAACACGGGAGTACTCTACCTCATCCTCTCGCTCGTCGGGTTTGCCTGGGTTGCTGAGATTCTCCTCCAGGTGGAACTGAACAAGCTGGCTGAATGACAGGCAGGAATCTTGCGATGACGGGCGCGGTTCTTGTTTTGGCGCTCGGAATCGTTGTGCTCTTTCTGCTTGATCCATTTGAGGCGCAGTTTTTTCCGCGTTGCCCCATCTTTGCCGTGACGGGATTGAAATGTCCTGGTTGCGGCACGGCGCGTGCTCTTCATGCCGCTCTGCATGGTCGCTTCGCGGAAGCGCTGCGCTTTAATATGGCATTGCCTGCTTTTTTCTTACTTGTTGCGTATTGCATCGCATTCCCTAGACGCACGCAAAGTTCGGCTTTCGTCTGGGCCATCTTGGCTTTGGTCTTCGGCTGGGGAATCGCTCGCAACTTTCTCGGAGTGTAGCAAACGGCGGCCCTTACGGTGGACTGCAATGGCGATGGGAAGAGGAGAAGTGCGCATGAGCTCAAGTCGGGTTGCTGTTGCAATGGCGGCGATTCTCGTCGCCGTGGCGATGTCAGGCAACGCCGTTCAACGGTATCGCAAGTTAGACGTTCCGAAGGAAACCGCGGTCTTCGCGCACGGCGTCTATGACGCCATCTCGCTCAACGGCGAGTGGGAGATGGCGTATCGGCCGCATGCGCACGAGACAGTGGACTGTCCCTCGTTCACGGGCGTGCGGATCGCCGGCGCCGTCCCCGGGTACTGGGAGGACATGGTCGAGGCGTTCCGCGCCGCCGGCATGAACGACGCGTTTCGCGTCAATCCGCTTTTCGAGCGCCAGCGCCTGCCGATCGCGGGGAGCGCGAGCGACGTGACGCTTCCGAACATCTACGGCTGCTTCTACTATCGCCGCACGGTCGAGCTGGACAAGACCGGCGATGCGGTGCTGGCGTTCGAGGGCGTGCGCAACCAGGTGCATGTCTGGGTCAACGGGCGCTTCGTCGCGTTCCGCGCCGGTTTCTCCACCCCGTTCGAGCTGACGGTTCCGCAGGGCGTTCTCAGGAAGGGGGCAAATGAGATCGTCCTCGCCGTCTCGAACAATCCGAACCTCGGATACTGCGACTACGTCTCTGGGCTTACGACCCGTTCGGTGTTTCGCTCGACGGGCGGCGTGAACGGAAATCTCGAGCTGCGTTTTCTGCGGAACGGACTGGGCGACGTGTACGTGACGACGGCGAAAGACCTCAAGACGTTTACCGTGCATGTCGCGGGCGGCGTTCCGTTCACGTACGAGATCTCCGACGGCGATTCCGTGGTGGCGAAGGGGACCGCCTCCGCCGACTTCACGCTGCCGACGGACGGGTTCCGGTTCTGGTCGCCGGAAAGTCCGAAGCGCTACGACCTCGCGCTCGTCACGCCGCAGGGCGTCTACCGCCAGAAGTTCGGCTTGCGCCGCCTGGTCGCCGTCGGCGAGAAGTTCCACCTCAACGGCAAGCCGATCTATCTGCGCGGAGTGACCGAGCATTGCTACTTCGCGAAGACAGTGCATCTTCCTCGCGATCTGGCCTACTACCGCATGGTCACCGCGAAGCGCAAGGAGCTGGGGTTCAACTTCGTGCGTTTCCACACGTTCGTGCCGCCGGTGGAATACCTGGAGGCGACGGACGAGCTTGGCATGGTCGTGCACATGGAGTCCCCGAACTTCGTGTCCGAGCCAGAGTTCGCCGCGATCATCGCGTTCGCGCGGCGGCATCCGTCCGTCGTCATCTACTGCACGGGAAACGAAACGCGCATCGACCGCCTGGCCGAGGCGTACCTGCGCGACGTGGCGGAAATGGTGCACGCGCGCACGGACTCCCTGTTTTCGCCAATGAGCGCGCTGCGCGGCGTCGAGTACGCTCTGATGGCGGGGAAGGACCCGGCCGTGACGAAGCCGTTCCGACACAATGCCGAGCGCATGGCGCGCCTCGCGCCGTTCTGCGACATGTTCACGTCGTACCAGCTCGGCCTCACGAGCTACGAGTCGCTGAACAGGGGCACGCCGGCCGACCTCGATTCGTGGGGCGACGCCTACTGCGGCAAGCCTCGCACCTCGCACGAGATTTGCATCGACAGCAGCTACGTGGACTTCGGCCTCGAGAAGATGTATCCGGCCGATTCGCCCATGCTGAAGGCCGGCATCTTCTCCGAGCCGCGCAGGGTACTGAGCGAGAAGGGACTTCTCGGTCGCGCGGACGCCTATTTCAGGAACTCGTGCGAATGGATGCGGCGGATCCGCAAGTTCACGTTCGAGAAACTGCGCGCGGCAGATCGCGTGGCGGGGTACGATTTCCTCGGGGACATCAACACCCACTGGCACACGTTCGGGTATTCGGTCGGGATGATGGACGAGTTCTACAGGCTCAAGCCGGGCGAGACCGTTGAGGACGTGCTGCGCTACAATTCCGCGGCGGTCCTGCTGTCCGACCTCGGCAGCGACTTCAACGTGCGCGCGGGCGAGGCGAAGCGCGTGGCGTTCTCCGTCTCCAACTACGACTTCGAGATCGCCGCGGCCAGGTTCCGCGTCGAACTGGCCGCGCCGGACGGCACCGTCGCGTGGACGGACGAGCGGGCGGTCGGCGATGTGCCCAATGGACGTCTTTCACCACTTGCGGCTTTCGACGTGGACGTGCCGGCGTCAGGCGGCGCGGCTAAGTACCTTCTGCGCGCGACGCTCTCCGGCGGCGGCAAGACGATCGAAAACGAGTGGGAGATCTATGCGTTCCCTCGCGTGGAACAGAAGCCGGTTCCGTCGAACGTCAGGATCGCCAAGAGCATTGGCGAAGCGGAGCTCGCTGCGGCGCTGGCCAACGGCGACCGCGTGCTGCTGTTCGGCGCCGGGCCGTTCAGGTCGCTGCCGACGACGTACCGCATCGGGATGGCTGGACGCACTTCCGGCAACTTCGCGACCGTAGTCAAGGCCGGACATCCTGCTCTGGAGGGGATGCCGCACGACGGTTTCTGCGGCTGGCAGTTCAGGCGGCTGATGGAGGGCGGATGTGCCGTGCAGCTTGAGGCAGGGGTGCCGTTCGATCCGATCATCGACATCGCCTCGGCGGTGAAGTTCCCGATCCGCCAAGCGGCGCTGTTCGAGTATCGCGTCGGAGAGGGCCGCCTGCTTGTCTGCTCGTTTGCGTTCCGGGCGAACGACCCTGCTGCCGAGTGGCTGCGCGCACGGCTTGTCGACTACGCCGCAGGCGACGCGTTCAATCCGACGGCGAGGCTGACGCTGGCGCAGCTGCACGCCGTCATCAATGCGCCGCGCGTTACCGGCGGACAGAATGCGAACCGCGCCCGGAATCCGAACGACCCGTCGTCGAACGTCCGCGCCGGCGCCTTCGCCCAGCCCTGAACTGGAGCAAAGACTAGCCTTTCATGGTGTACGCGATGGCAACGAAAGGACAGGTGTCGGCATGGCGTATCGGGTGGGCGGCGGCGAAGGCGAACGCCCTGCCGAAGGCCGTGCTGTGGTGTCTCGCGGCGGCGACGGTTGCGGCCTGCTATCTCGTACCGGCAACGAGCCGGTACGGCGGTTTCGAGTTCGTTTCCATGGCAATCAAGCCAGCTTGAGCATGGGGACATGCGAGAAATGGCCGTCGGACGAAAGGACTGCCGCGCCATGTTCGAGTGCCGCCGCCGCGATCCAAATGTCGTTTGTGGGCAGCGGCGTCCCGTTATCCTTCAGCGTCCTGAAGATGCGGGCGTAGTAGTCCGCTGTTTCGTCGGTACAGGGGACGATGGCAACTGCTGGATCGTCCAAGAACTCGTCAAGTAGCGCCTTGACCTTTTTCCCGCGCCTGGTGTTCACGTCGATGCCGGCTTTGAACTCGCCAAGGACGGCAGGACAGATCAGAATGCGGTCGAACTGGGAGATCGCCTCTGAAATGCTTTGGTTATGCTGGAAGCATTCGATGAGAATGTTTGTGTCGATTAGCGCCGCGTTCATTTCCACATGTCCTCGTCGATTTTCGAGAAGTCGGCCTGGGCGGCGATGATCGGCGCAAGATCGTCTTTGGTGAGCCTTCCGCTGAAGCGCGCGAGGTTGTTCCGTGGACGGCGAGAGGTGCGAAGGCGCTTCGAGAAGCCGATCACCGGCGCGACGATCTCCCGAAGAGCCGCGTTGACGCTAATGCCGAGCCTGTCGGCGTATTCCTTCAGCGCCGCGACAAACTCAGGTTCCGCTCTGAATGTAAGTGCTTCCATGTGATATCTCCTTCACGATGCAAAAAGATGTCAATATTATGCCATCATTCATCTCGCCAGTCAAGTCGAGGCGAAGCGTCGCTGTTCGTGAGATTACGGTGCGTATGAAATCTAAGGTGGAAAAAGTGGCATAATGATGTCGTGAAATGGCGGCTGTTGGGTGACGGTTGAAAATGAGTCGTCGTCTCAAACGTTCTAGGGCGTGCGGTTCTGGGCGCGCCAGTCCCGCATCGTGCAGCCGAAACGCCGCTTGAAGAGCGTCTTGAGATAGGCGAGATCCGCTTTATTGTTGCCATAAAACTAACGCACATCCATTGACCTCGATTCATGTGCCGTGGTAGAATCTGCGGCGATATGAGAAAACTAGACTTCAAATCGGTTCTGATCGCTACAGCGGTTGCGCTGGCTGCCGCAACGGCATGTGCGTCCATCGAATTCAAGTCGGGCTGGGCGGCGCTTCGCCTTTCGGAGGCGTGCGGCGCGGTCGAGTCGCTTGTCGCGGACGGCGCGGAACGCGTCGTGCCGGCGGCGGAGGCGTTCACGTTGCAGCTGTTGGACGGCAAGGGCGAGCCGACGCGACTCAAGTCGTCGGATTTCACCTTTGCGCGTGAGGACGGTTTCCTTGCGTGGCGGCATGCAAATGGCCTCGTCGTCAAGATGAAGATCGAGACGGGGAACGGCGAGTTCCGCTTCACGCCATCGGGCGAGGGAATCCCCGCCGGGATGCTGCTGGAATGGTTCGACGGCCCGCAGGTATGCATCGCGCCAGACAGGAAGCTCTTTTATCCCTCTTGGGATGGCGTGGAGGTGACAAAGTTCGCGCACCCGTACCGTCCCGTCTGCTATAGGGAACGGTTCTCCCCTCCCGGCGGAAACTCGCTCTACCCTGGTCTCGCCCAGATGCAGTTCATGGCGGCGTACAAGGATGGCAGGGGAATCTACTTCTCTGCCGTGGACAGCCGCCACACGCCCAAGGCCGTGGATTGGGAGGAGATCAACGGCAAGACCGTGCGGCTGACGCTCCAGACGTTCTGTGGCGATCTGGGCGAGGACGGTGCGTGGCGCCCGAAGTTCCATTATTCGCTCCGTCCCTACGCGGGCGGCTGGATGGAGGCTTGCGAAATCTACCGCGATTGGGTGCGCACCTTGCCTGACTTCGCGAAGGCGCCGAAGCGTTCGAAGTGGATGTACGACTCGCCCGTGAACCTCATCTATCCCGTGCGCGGATATGGCCGGGACAGTGGACGGGACATGAAGCCGAATCGCATGTTCCCCTACATCAACGCGATGCCGGCGGTGGAGAAGTTCGGCAAGGCGCTTGATTCGAAGATCATGGCGCTTCTCATGCATTGGGAAGGGACGGCACCGTGGGCGCCGCCGTACGTATGGCCGCCATTTGGCGGCGAAAAGGAGCTGGCCAAGTTCCGCGACGCGCTCCACGCGCGCGGCGATCTGTTGGGCGTCTACTGCTCCGGTACGGCGTGGACGCAGATCAGCAGTATCGTCCCGACCTATTCGCTGGAGCAGAGGTTCGAGGACGAACATCTCGGCCGTCACATGATGCGTGGACCTAAGGGGCAGATTACCGCTTCCATCTGCAACGGGCACGACGGGCAGAAGCTCGGCTACGACATGTGCCTTGCGGATGACTGGTGCGTGGGGGAAATCGTCGCTGAGGCGGCGAAGCTCTCGCGCTTCGGCATTGACTACAGCCAGTTCCTCGACCAGAACATGGGTGGCGGCTGGCTCTTGTGCTATGCGAAGCACCACAAGCATCCGCCGATACCCGGCGCGTGGGCGGTGGATGCGATGATTGCGCTCCAAAAGAAACTCGTTGCATCGGCGGGTGCAGACGGCATGGTTTTCGGCTGTGAGCAGACCGCCGCGACGCCATACGTGCCGATGCTTCCCTACAGTGATGTGAGGCCTATGCCGGGGCTCATGTTCTTCGGTCGGCCAGTCCCTGGCTCTGCATTCGTGTTCCACGAGTGGATGTGCAATTTCACGGGGAACCAATGCGGCATGACAAAGCACATGGATGCGTTCTGGCGTTGGATGAGCGGCTTCCACAACGGCGACATGTTCTCGCTCGTCCTCAGCGACGGGGGGGAGGTGGTTTGCGGATGGCCGTCTCTCTGGAACGAGCCGTTCCCGGACCGGGACGGCCTCATCCCCGTGCTGAAGGAGCTGAACGCCATCAGGAAGAGGCATCCTTCGTTCTTGCTGGAAGGCAAGATGATTCGCCCGTTCGTCGCGTGCGAATCGCGTCCCGCTGAGGTCGAATACGAGGGATGGGGAAAGGGGAAGGTCCAGACACACGAAGTGCTGACGTCGTTCTGGGAGAACGCGAGGGGTGAGCGCATCGGCTTCGCGTCCAACTGGCGGCAAAAACCATCAGAACTCAAGATCACGCACGCCGACGGTCGCGTCGAGACGCGCACCCTCGCGCCGCTCGAGACAATCACGCTGGCGGCGGAGTAAGAGTTTCAGGCCAAACCAAAAAGAGAAACGAAGACAATGCTGGAATGTGATACGAGAGCCATTTTGTGCGCCGTACTGTTGCTGGCGACGCCGACAGTCGCAGGTGGGGACGGGGCAGCGTCAGCCGTCAACCCGTTCATCGGTACGGCGGGCGACGGACACTGCTTTCCGGCCGCGGCCTATCCGTTCGGCATCGTGGCGGCGGGGCCCGACACCGGCTGGGGCAGCTGGAAATACTGCTCCGGATACGCCTACGACGACAAGACGATCACCATGTTCTCGCAGACGCACAATCCCGGCGGCGGCTGTCCCGACTACGCCGACATCGGCATCCTCCCGGGCGGCGCGGAGTCGCCCTACGACAAGGCGGGCGAGCGCGCGGAACCCGGATACTACGCCGTCACGCTCTCGAACGGGCAGATCCGGGTGGAGGCGACGGCGACGGAACGTTGCGCGTTCTACCGCATCGGATACGGCGCGACCGCCAAGGCCGTCCTGCTCGTCGACCTCGACTACGGCATGGGCAACAAGACGTGGGCGAAGAAGACGGTCAAGCCGCTGAAGATCTCGGCCGACCGGGCCGACGGAATCTCGGGACACCTGTTCCGCAACGGCTTCGTGAGAGGACGGAACATCGGTTTCGACATCCGCTTTTCCAAGGACCCCTCGTCGCGCGAGGAACTGCCGCCTCCGCCCGACGGCGGCACTCACTCGCCGAAGTTCCGTTACGTTTTCGACCTCTCCGACGGCAGTCCGCTCCTCGTCAAGATCGCGCTGTCGACGGTATCCGGCGAAGGCGCCGCGAAGAACCTAGACGCCGAATTGCCGGACTGGGACTTCGACCGCGTGCGCCGCGCGGCGCATGCGAAGTGGGACGAGATACTTTCCCGCGTCCAGCTCGCCGACGGCACCGACGCCGACACGCGCACGCTGTTCTACACCAGCCTCTACCGGATGTTCCACGCGCCCGTGAACATCGCCGACGTCGACGGCGCGTACCGCGGCGGCGACGACAAGATCGGCCGCATGCCGTCGGGACGCTACTATTCCGAGCTGTCTCTGTGGGACACGTTCCGCGGCGCCCATCCGTTCTATACGATCGTCGCCCCAGAGTACGTGCCGGACTTCGTCAATTCCATGCTCGCGCACTACGCGGCCGTCGGCTACCTGCCGGTTCTCCCGAAGTGGGGCAAGGACTCGCAGTGCATGATCGCCACGCACGCCGTGGCGGTGATCGTGGACGCGTATTTCAAAGGCTTCAAGGGCGTCGACTGGGAGGCCGCCTACCAGGCCATCCGCAACACGCTCCGCGAGAAGCATCCGGGGCGGCACAAGGAAAACTGGGACCTCCTCGACCGCTACGGCTACTATCCGTGCGACAAGCTGAAGGGAGAAGGCGTGTCGCGCACGCTCGAATGCGCGTACGACGACTGGTGCGCGGCGCGGATGGCGTCCGCCCTCGGCCATGCGGAGGACGCGGAGTTCTTCAAGAAGCGCGCGCAGAACTGGCGGAACGTGTTCGACTCCAAGACCGGTTTCATGCGCGGCCGCCGCACGGACGGCGGGTGGCGCGAGCCGTTCGATCCGTATCGTTGCGGTCACGAGACGTCGTGGGAGGGCGACTTCACCGAAGGAAACGCCTGGCAGTGGCGTTGGCACGTGCTGCACGACCCCGAGGGCCTCATCGCGGCGATTGGCGGGAAGGAGAAGGCGGCCGCGCTTCTGGAGGAGCTCTTCTCGCTGCCGTCCGACCTCGACAAGACGCACACCTCTCCCGACGTGACCGGTCTCCTCGGCCAGTACGTGCAGGGCAACGAACCCAGCCACCACATCCCGTACCTCTACCAGTACGCGGGGCGTCCCGACCTCGCCGCGTCGCGCATCCGCCAGCTCTGCCGCCGCTTCTACCGCAATGCGCCCGACGGCCTCTGCGGCAACGAGGACCACGGCGAGATGAGCGCGTGGTACGTGTTCGCCTGCCTCGGGTTCTATCCGCTCAACCCGTCGAGCGGAGAGTTCGTCATCGGCGCGCCGCAGGTGCCGAAGGCTGTCATCCATCTTGGAGGGTCGCGCTCCTGCGCGACCGCCGCCGAGACGGCGGCTCCCCATACGGGAGGGTCGCAACTTGTTGCAACCGCGGACGCAATAAATTGCGTCTCTCCCCGAACATTCACTGTCATCGCGAAGAACCTCTCTAAGGAAAACAAGTACGTCAAGTCCGTCGCGCTCAACGGGCGGAAGCTGGACGGGTTCACGTTCCGCTATTCCGATCTGATGAAAGGCGGAACGCTTGTCTTCGAAATGACGGATTCCGCAGGCAACGGAAAGTGATTTCGCCTTTGAGGTCCGCCCAGACAATTTCCAACATTCCATTTCGTGACAAAATACATCCCGTAAAGATTCCATTGCGTGACAATATTGTGTCTGCGAAGATTCCATTGCGTGACGGAACAATTGACATAAGACGAGATAGGTGATATACTTTCTGCGCCATGAGCAAAAAAAGCGAGATTCAGACTGAGGCCGTATTTGAGAGGAAGTTCTATGGCAAGATGCTATACTGGAAAGCGCATCTTGCTGACAAATGTGCGCTCCTGATTGAAGGGGCACGCCGTGTCGGCAAGACGCACTTGGTGACGCGCTTTGCAAAGAACGAATACGAAACGTTTGTTTACATAGATTTTTCTCTCAAGAACAAGGTCACAAAAGAGAGCAGACGGGCGTTTGAGGAAGAGTCATCAATCGAGGATACGATCGAGCGACTGGCTGTGATTCAAGGTGTCAGGTTGATTCCGGGCCGGACGTGCTTTGTGTTTGACGAGGTTCAAAGGTATCCGCCAGCCCGCGAGGCGATTAAGGCCTTGATGGCGTATGGCAAGTATCACTACATAGAAACGGGTTCTCTTCTCGGCATCAAGGAGAACGTGAAGGATATCGTCATCCCGTCTGAAGAGCATTCGATGAAATTGTTCCCCCTTGACTTTGAAGAGTTCCTCGATGTGTTGGGCGAAGATGTGCTCAGGGAAAAGATCCATGAGGCGTATGCTGGGCACAATCCATTGCCGGATTATCTTCATGACAAGGCGCTCAAGCTCTATCGGACATATATGGTCGTAGGAGGGATGCCCCAATCGGTCGAGGCGTATGTATGCGGCCGAGAGCGCAAGTTGGAGGCATCAGAACTGGCCAAGCGTGAAATACTTGCCCTTTATCAGAAGGACATCGGCAAATACGCGAAGGGATATGCGGCCAAAGTCCGGGCCGTGTTCAGGAACATTCCTGGGGCATTGAACTCACGGGAAAAGAAATTCCACCTTTCGGACATTTCCGTCAATGCCCGGATGCGCCGGTACGAGAACGCCTTTCTGTGGTTGTCAGATGCGATGATCGCGAACATCGCCTATAACTCCACCGACCCCAATGTCGGATTGGAAATGAGTCTCGAGAGTACGTTGTTCAAGTGCTATTCCCACGACACGGGGCTGCTGCTCACGCAGGCCATGTCGGGGATGTCTGATGTGGACGGCCGTCTGCTGAGAGGAATCCTTTACGACAACTTGGGAATCAACGGAGGGATGTTTTTCGAGAATGCAGTTGCCCAGGCCCTTGTTGCACGTGGGGTCGATCTCCTTTTTCACTCCGTGAAGGATTCGCGACACCCCGAAAGGACGATGGAGATTGATTTCCTCATCCGCAATGGGATCAAGATATGTCCTATTGAGGTCAAGAGTTCGCGCTACCGAGAACATGTGTCGCTCAATCGGTTCATTGCGGCCTATTCAAAGCGGCTTGGTTCATGCTATGTGATTACCGCAAACGGCTATTTCAGCGAAAAAGGCATCGAGTACGTGCCGATTTACATGGCGCATCTCATCGTGCCGGAGGGTGTTTGGTTCTAGTTGTGCAAGAGCGAAAGGAACTTCTACATGAGAAGAAGAATGAAGATGGTTTCACTTACGGTTGCTTTGTCGGGGCTGGCGGCCCTGGCGGGCGAGGAGCCGGCGAGCCAGGTCAACCCGTTCATCGGGTGTTCCTACAACGGCCACTGCTACGCGGCGGCGGCATATCCGTTCGGACTCGTGCAGGCGGGGCCCGACACCGGCAACACGTGGTGGGATTACTGCAGCGGCTACCGCTACGCGGACGAGCGCATCCTCGGCTTCTCGCAGACGCACATCTCCGGCACGGGCTGCGGCGACCTGGGCGACCTGCTCGTGATGCCGTTCACGGGCGAGTTCGACCACTCGCGCACGAACTACACGAGCCGCTACCGCAAGGAGACGCAGCAGGCGAAGCCCGGCTACTACGCGGTGACGCTCGACGACAACCACGCGCGCGTGGAGGTTACGGTCACGCACCACGCCGCGATCTACCGCATCCAGTACCTCGGCGACGCCACGCCGCGCCTGTTCGCCGACCTCCAGTACGGCATCCTCAACTGGAACGCGAAGGACGCCGAGCGCCGCGTGCTCGAATGCGACGTGGAGCAGGTGGACTCCCGTTCGTTTTCGGGGCGCCTGCGCACGAAGATCTGGGTCGACCGCGAATACTCGTTTGCCCTCGAGTTCGACCATGACGTCAACGACATCTACCAGCTGCCGCCGCGCGTTGAGACGGAGAACGGGCCGCGCGGGATCTTGTCCTTCGACATGCCCTCGGGCGGTACGCTGATGATGAAGGTGGCGTTCTCCACCGTGTCGCCAGACGCGGCCGCGCGCAACCTCGAGGCGGAGATTCCCGGCTGGGACTTCGACGGCGTGCGCGCCGCCGCCACGAAGGCGTGGAACGGGACGCTGGGACGCGCCGAGCTCGTCGGCGGCACGCCCGAGATGCGGACGAACTGGTACACGTCGCTCTACCACCTCTTCCTCCAGCCCGCGGACATCACGGACGTGGACGGCGCGAAGGCGCCGGGCGGGCACTACTACTCCACGCTCTCGCTGTGGGACACCTTCCGCGCCGCGCATCCGCTCTACACGATCCTCGCGCCCGAGCGCGTGGACGGCTTCGTCGGCACGATGCTGGAGCACGCGCGCGCGGCGGGGTTCCTGCCGATCTGGACGCTGTGGGGGAAGGACAACCAGTGCATGATCGGCAACCATTCGATTCCCGTGATCGTGGATGCCTACCTGAAGGGCTTCCGCGGCTTCGACGCGGAGCAGGCGTACGCGGCGATCCGCAAGACGCTCACGGAGGACGCGCCGGGGCGGCGCTTCAACTTCACGGATGTCTGGAAGAAATACGGCTACTACCCGTTCGACATCGTCAAGACCGAAAGCGTCTCGCGTACCCTCGAGCACGCCTACGACGACTGGTGCGCCGCGCGGTTCGCCGAGGCGCTCGGCAAGAAGGACGACGCGGCGTACTTCGATCGGCGCGCGAACAACTGGACGAACGTGTTCGACCGGACGGTCGGATTCGCGCGCGGACGCGACACGAAGGGGAACTGGCGCGAACCGTTCAGTCCGTTCAAGCTCAACGTCGGCGGACGCGGCACGGGTCCGAAGGATTTCACCGAGGGGAACTCGTGGCAGTACACGTGGCACGTGATGCA
>CACWSW010000073.1 GCA_902763655.1 uncultured bacterium | reverse complement strand
CGATCTTGACTCGCTTTGGGGAAAGAATTCCCCTTCGCTTGTTACATGTCGCGGAAGACGGAGAATCGGCAAGAGTACCTTGATATCAAGGTTTGCCGAGTTGTCCAATGCTCGATTTATCAAGATCGAGGGAGAACGGCCTGATGAGGACATGAACAATGAAGACGAACTGGCCACTTTCGCCGAACAGCTTTCCTTGTATGCGAGTAAAGATGTCTCGGTTGCAAAGAATTGGTTGCAGGCGTTCAAGTCTCTTGACAATGTCCTCGATGACCGCAGGACGGTAGTGCTCCTTGACGAGGTGTCTTGGCTTGCCTACTTTGACAAACGTTTTGCGGCCACGTTGAAGATTGCCTGGGATAATATGTTCAAGAACCATCGGCACCTTGTTTTTGTGGTCTGCGGAAGCGTGTCGACGTGGATCAAGGAGAAGATTATTGACAGCAGGTCGTATTACGGACGGCGCTCCTTGGACATCGTTGTCCCGGAGTTGACGCTTAAGGATTGTGCCCGATTTTGGTCGGGAAGATCGGATCGGATTTCTGTTCGGGACATCCTTGATATTCTTTCGATTACAGGGGGCGTTCCCCGGTATCTGGAAGAGGTCAATCCGTCGCAGTCGGTTGACGACAACATACGAAGAATGGCGTTTCGCCCTGATTCAACCCTCCGCAGGGATTTTGACGAGATGTTTAAGGATGTCATCACGAAGCGACCCCGTATGGTTGCGATGGTCTTGGAGGCGTTGGTTGACGGGCCAATGACGATGTCGGAGATCTCGGGGGCGATTTCTGTCGGTGCCGGCGGCAACGTGTCGGCGGCGTTGGATCAGTTGGTTGAGGCAGGGCTTGTTTCACGGGACATAGGGATGAATCCAGAAACGGGAGACGAGATAAGGGAAAGACGGTATCGTCTGAGCGACAACTATGTCAGGTTTTATCTGAAATGCATTCGTCCGGCAGCAAAGACCATTGACGCGGGGACGTTTAGGTATTCCAGGCTTGCCCGGTTTGAGGAATGGAATGCCGTAAAAGGGTTCGCGTTTGAGAATCTGATCGTAAATCATTATGGGGAGCTGTTGCCGTACTTGCATTTGGGCGAGTCACATGTGTATTCGGCGGCACCCTATCGAAAGAATGGTCCCAAGGGAAAGGGGCTTCAGATTGATCTTCTCATTCAGACGCGTCGATCGCAGTGCGTGGTTGAGATCAAGCGCAAGAATACGATTGGCAGAGGGATTGTCGATGAGGTCGCCGAAAAGATAAGACGCCTAAAACATGCTCCTGATTCTTCCGTCAGGGCGGCATTAGTCTATGAGGGAGAATTGGCAGAAACCGTCCCGGCGGATGGATATTTTGACGCGATCATCCCTTTTCGACGCCTGCTTGGAATGTGACATCCGAACCGAACATGATAAGCAACAAGGAGAGAGTTGTGAGAAGATTGTGCATATCCTTCATGTTGGCGGTCGTCGCGGCCTGCGTGCACGCCGCGCCGGCGGACGCGGCGTTCGTGTTCAAGCCCGGCGTGAAGTGGGGCAACGCGCTCCTGAGCCGCCAGCTCGGCATCCTCACGCCGCCCGAATCGCCCGCGCCGCGCATCAACGGTCCGACGGTGTTCGGCGTGCGGCCGGGCAGTCCGATTTTGTATCGTCTGCCGGTTACGGGAGAGCGTCCGATGAAGCTCGCGGTGGAGGGGCTGCCCGAAGGGGCGACGTTCGACGCGGCGACTGGCCTCCTCGGCGGCGCCGTGTCGAAGCCGGGCGACTACGCGCTCGCATTCACGGCGGAGAATGCGCGCGGGAAGGCGAAGAAGAACTTCACGCTCAAGGTGGGGAATACGATCTGCCTCACCCCGCCGCTCGGCTGGAACTCGTGGAACTGCTGGGGGCAGGACGTCACCGACGAGAAGATGCGTCGGGCGGCGGACGCGATGGTGTCGTCGGGCCTGGCCGATCACGGATGGAGCTACATCGTGGTGGACGACTGTTGGCGGACACGTCCGACGGAGAAGGAGGCGGGCATGAAGCGTCCCGGCTGGATCGCCGAGCGCGCGTACATGTACGGCCCCGCGCGCACGGCGGACGATTTGCCCTGCACCAATCCCAAGTTCCCCGACATGAAGGCGATGATCGCGTACATCCACGCGAAGGGACTAAAGGCGGGGCTCTATTCGGTTCCGGCGACGGTTGCGTGCTGCTGGACGTGGGGAAGCTTCGGGCACGAGGCGAAGGACGCCGCGACCTGGGCGGACTGGGGCGTCGACCTCCTGAAGTACGACTGGTGCACGGCAGACCGCGACTGGTGGCGGGCTGGCAATAACCGCGAGCGCCAGTTCAAGGCGTACAAGCTCATGGGCGATTTGCTTGCGAAACAGAAGCGCGACATCGTGTACAACGTGTGCAACTACGGCCGGTATGGCGTGACCGAATGGGCGCGCGCGGCGGGCGGACAGTACTGGCGCACGAACGACGATCTCAAGGACACGTGGCCGCTCCTAATCCGCTCCATCAACGAGAACATGAATGTGGCGGACGCCGCCGGTCCCGGCGGCTGGAACGATCCGGACATGCTCGTGGTCGGGCCGATGCGCTCGAACGGCTTCACCACGAGCCGCCTCACGCCGAACGAGCAGTACGCGCACATGTCGCTCTGGGCGATCATGGCCGCGCCGCTCTTCATCGGCTGCGACCTGGAGCGGCTGGATCACCTCGCACACTCGCTGCTGACGAACGACGAGGTGCTGGACATCGACCAGGACGCGCTCGGCAAGGCGGGACGTCCGGTCGTGCACACGCCGGACTACGACGTGTGGCTGCGTCCGCTCGCGGACGGCTCGTGGGCGGTGGCGCTCTTCAACCGCACGTGGGAGGAGCGCGAGATTGCCGCCGACTTCAAGACGCTCGGTTTGCCCGCGTCCTGCGCGGTGCGCGACGTGTGGGCACAGAAGGACCTTGGCGTATTCGCCGGACGCTTCGCCACGTCCATTCCCGGCCATGCCGCCCTGCTCTACCGTGTTCGATCAGCAGGCATTCTCCCATGAATTTTCGGAGCGACTGAGGTTCATATCCTCATAGTTCTGTCTTGGCGGCGCATGAGGGGTTTGGTAGACTGTGCGCTATGAGATATTCGATACTTTTTTCGCTGATGGCGACGGTCGCCTTCGGCGGTACGGTGAAGGTGCCCCTCAAGACCGGATGGCGCTTCATGAAGGCCGACGACCCGGCGGCCGGCACGAACCTCACGATGCAGGCGATGAGCGCCACCCTTGACCGCGCCGCGCGCGGCGACACGGCGAACGCGCCTGATTTCGCGTGGGCCAAGCCCGCGTTCGACGATTCCGCATGGCGCACGGTGCGCGTTCCGCACGACTGGGGCGTGGAGCTGCCATTCGACTCTGACCGCCCCTACGGCGACGCCTTCCTGGATGTGACCGGCGTGGGATGGTACAGGTTGAAGGTGAAAGTCGAAGGACGAAAGGTGAAAGTCGTCGGGGCGGATGTCGGTTGTCGGCCGTCGAATGTCGTCGAAGCCACAATACCGCATAACGGCAGGGTGTTCTTCGAGTGCGACGGGGCGATGAGCTACTCGATGCTCTACCTGGACGGGAAGTTCCTCGGCGGATGGCCGTACGGATACACGCGCTGGAGGATCGACCTGACTGACGAGATTTTGGGAACGGGGAATGGGGAACGGGGAATGGGTGAACATGTGATTGCGATACGGTGCCATAACGTGCCGCATTCTTCGCGCTGGTACACTGGCGGCGGACTGTTCCGCGATTGCCGCCTGCTCGTGTGTCCTGAGGACTACGTGGTGCCGGGGAGCGTCCACATCACCACCCCGGAGGTGACGGCGGCGCGCGCGAAGGTGCGCGTGCGGTACGAGATGGCGAAGAGCGGCAAGAAGGACCGCACCTTCGAGGTGCCGCGTCCGCGCCTGTGGGACATCGACGATCCGTACCTCTATTCCGTGGACGTGGAGGGCGACACGTACCGCTACGGCATCCGCGCGATCGCGTTCCACTCCGACGAGCGGCGTTTCCAGCTGAACGGGCGTACTGTGCCGCTGCAGGGCGTGTGCATGCACCACGACTTCGGCGTGCTGGGCGCGGCGTGGAACCGCGAGGCGCAGCGCCGCCGGCTGCTGCTCTTCAAGGAAGCGGGCGTGAACGCGATCCGCTCCTCTCACAACCCGCCCGACGAGGGCCTGCTGGAGCTGTGCGACGAGCTCGGCCTGCTCGTGAAGGACGAGGTGTTCGACGAGTGGCGCAAGACCGGCAACGCGGGCAAGCGCCAGAACGGCTACACCAACCTCTTCGACGTCTGGCACGAGCGTGATGTGCGCGCGTGGGTGCGCACCGACCGCAACCATCCGTGCGTGATCATGTACTCCATCGGCAACGAGATCTGCGAGGGCTTCGCCAAGATCGCGCCGCTCGAGGAATTCGTCGGCCTCTCGCGCCGCCTTTCGAACCTGGTGACGGAAGAGGATCCTACGCGGCCTGTGACGGCGGCAAACAACAACAACGCCAACTTCACGAACGACTACCCGACGACGCTGTCCTTGATGGGCTGCAACTATTCGGCCTGGCAGTACGGGCGGCTTCACGAGAAGTATCCCGACGTGCCGTTCTTCGGCACGGAAACGACGTGCATGAGCGTCTCGCGCGGCGAATACCACTTCCCGGTCGTGACGAACTGGAACAAGATGTCCCGCGCCGACTTCCACAACTCGTCCTACTGCTGGGAGGCGGCTGGATTCTCGAAGGTGGAGAGCGGCTGGGCATGTCCGCCGGACGCGCAGTGGTACTGGATGGACAAGACCCCGACGTGCATGGGCGAGTTCATCTGGACAGGCATCGACTACCTGGGCGGTCCCTACTGGTGCGACACATGGAGGAAGAAGCCGGCCTTCACCGATCCCGCCGCGCAGGCGAAGGCGCTCGCGGAGGTGAAGGAGCGCGGGTTGACGCGCGCGGCCATCCACACGTGCAACACGGGTTTCCTCGACCAGGCCGGCTTCAGGAAGGATTCGTTCTGGCTCTACCAGTCGAAGTGGCGTCCCGACTTCCCGATGGCGCATATCCTGCCGCACTGGACGTGGCCAGGGCGCGAAGGCGAGGTCACGCCCGTGTACGTCTTCACGAGCGGGGACGAGGCGGAGCTGTTCCTCAACGGGAAGTCGCTCGGGAGGCAGCGCAAGCAGCCGGGCGTGTGGGACCGCGCGTACCGCCTGCGGTGGGACGACGTGACGTACGCGCCCGGCACGCTCGAGGTCGTCGCCTACAAGGGCGGGAGAGAGTGGGCGCACGCGTGCGTGAAGACCGCAGGGGCGGCGGCGAAGCTTGCGGCGGCGGCGGAGCGCGACTCGATCGCGGCCGACGGCGAGGATCTCTGCTTCGTGAACGTGTCCGTGCATGACGCGGACGGTCAGCTGGTGCCGCGCGCGAAGATGCGCATCGACTTCGCGGTGGAAGGACCGGGCGAGATCGTCGCGACGGACAACGGCGATGAGACCGACTTCGATGACTTCCGCAAGCCGACGCGGCGGGCGTTCAACGGCTGGGCGCAGGCGATCGTCCGAGCCCGTGCCGGGCAGCCCGGCACGATCCGCGTGACGGCGAAGGCCGACGGACTCGTCCCCGCCGTGGTTACGGTGAAGGTCCGCTAACTCATTTGATAGGGTGCGCCGTCGTGCCGGAGCGATGTGCGGCCTTCACCGGCTCCTGAATTGTGATAGAATATCTGCGATGCAAAACAAGTTTAAGCGCAGCAAGTTCCTGCGGCTTGGCGCCGCGTGTGTAGTGTTGGCGAGTCTTGCCGTCTCGGCGGCGGGGCTTTCCCCTGAGGAGTTCCGTTCGCCGCCGCCGAGGGCGAGGCCGCACACGTGGTGGCACTGGATGAACGGCAACGTCACCAAGGAGGGCATCACAGCCGACCTGGAGGCGATGGCGCGCGTCGGTATTGGCGGGGCGCAGATCTTCGATGCGGGATTGGCCCTGCCGAAAGGCCCGGTGGAGTTTGCGACCGACGACTGGTACGACTGCCTCGCCCACGCGGACCGCGAGGCGAAGCGGCTCGGACTCGAGCTCTGCATAGCCAACTGCAGCGGCTGGACAAGTTCTGCTGGCCCGTGGATCACGCCCGAGCTGGCGATGAAGTACGTCACCAACACCACTGTGCGCGTGAAGGGCGGCGAACGGTTCGACGACGCGTTGCCGCTCCCGGAACGGACGAATGGCTTCTACGAGGACATCGCCGTCCTTGCGTTCCCCACGCCGAGCGCGCAGGCTAACTGGCCGGACTTCGACTGGCAGGTATTCCGTAGGCGCGGGGCCGAGAATGCGCCAATCAAGCCGCAGCACCTGACAGTGAGGGAACTGCCGTCGGACTCGTGCGTGGCGAAGAACGGCATCATTGACCTCACTAGGGATTGCAAGGATGGGCGTCTTGCATGGGACGCTCCGCCGTCCCATGATTCCTGGACCGTGCTGCGCATCGGCTACATGTGCAACGGCCGCAAGAACCGCAGCGCATCCCAGGCTGGTCTCGGACTGGAGTGCGACAAGCTGGATGCGCATGCGCTGGATGTGCATTTCGACGCCTACGTCGGCGAGGCGCTGAGACGCCTTGGGAACGGCCGCGCGCTCAACAACGTGCTTCTCGACAGCTACGAGGTACACGGACAGAACTGGACGCGCGGGTTCGAGAAGACGTTCGCCGCCAGCATGGGATACTCCATCGTCGGCTACCTGCCCGTCCTTGCGGGCTACCCCGTGGGAAGCGCCGCCGAGACCGAACGCTTCCTCAAGGATTTTCGTCTTGTCCTCTCGGAGCAGTTCGTAAAGAACTACGCCGCCCAGCTTCAGAAGCGCTGTCACGAGAACGGGCTGATCTTTTCCTGCGAACCGTACGGCAACGGACCTTTCGACGATCTTGAGTATGGCCGTTTCTGCGACATCCCGATGGCCGAGTTCTGGCAGCCGCTTACGAACGGATGCAACTTCGCGGCGCTGGCGCGAGATCCGCATCGAACGTACATGGAGACGCGGTGGGGCAACCGCACGCTCGGCAACGCAAAGGCAGTTTCCTCCGTTGCGCACGTCTGGGGCAAGCGAATCGTCGGCGCGGAGGCCTTCACGGCCTACCCAACTAGGGATTCAGGCCGTTGGCTGCAGGGGCCGTTTGAGCTGAAGCTGCAGTGCGACCGGATATTTGCCGACGGTGTCAACCGCATGATCCTGCACCGCTTCGTTCATCAGCCGTGGACGGTTCCCGCGCGCTGTCCAGGAATGACGATGGCGGCATACGGCGGGCATTTCGACCGCACCCAGACGTGGTGGGAGCACGGCGCCAGGGAATTCTTCACCTATGTCGCCCGCGCACAGCATCTGCTGCAGCAGGGAAAGTTCGTCGCTGACGTGCTGCTCTGCACTTCTGGAGAGGCGCCAGACTACGGGACCGACGGCGAGATCCCGCATGGCTACGAAGGGGACCGCTGCCACCCGATAGCGATTGCGGAGAGCAGGGTGGATGGGGGGTGCGTTGTCGTGCCTGGCGGCGTGCGTTATCGCGTGGTCGGAACGCCGCCGCGCGCTTCGCTCCGTCCCGAGGTGAACGCCGTGCTCGATCGCATCGAGAGAGCCGGGGCTACCGTGGTGGAATATGGATATGTGGCGACCGCGCTCAGGAGAATGGGATGCAGGCCAGATTTCGAATGTGACGACAACGATGTCACATGGATGCATCGCCGCATTGGCGATGATGACCTGTACTTCGTCGCCGTGCCGAACGAGATCGCGAAGAAGGTCAGATGCTCGTTTCGAGTCTATGGAAAGGTTCCTGAACTGTGGGATCCCGTGTCAGGCTCTATCCGGGTGGTTGACGCGGCGGATTTCAGGACGACGGCGGATGGCTGTACGGAACTTACGCTCGACTGTCCACCTGTCCATTCGGTTTTTGTCATGTTCCGTCCACGGCAAAAGGGGTCTGTCCCCACCGCGAAAGGGTCTGTCCCCAACGTGGAAGGGTCTGTCCCCAAGACAATACCAGTCGCCGGAACATGGGATGTGGCCTTCCGCGAACCTATGGCCACGAGCGATGTCGCGACGGCAAGGTTTGCGGATCTTGAGTCGTGGACAAAAAGCGACAATCCTGATATCCGTTATTTCTCCGGTACAGCAAGCTATTTCATGAAGTTTTCCCCTGCTGGAAATAGGGTCTGTCCCCAAGCCGAAGGGGTCTGTCCCCAGAAGAAACGGGTTTGTCTCGATCTTGGAACGGTCAAGAACATCGCGGAGGTCACGATCAACGGTAGGAAGTATCCTGCGTTGTGGAAGCCGCCGTTCACTGTCGACATAACCGACGCTCTGCCAGCTGGCTGGGAGCGTTTGCCGGACGTGCCGATGGAGATTGAGGTAAAAGTGACGAACTATTGGCCAAACCGCCTCATCGGCGATGCTCGGCTTCCGGACGACTGCGAATGGGACAACGGAAAGAAAAGCCGCGGCTATCCGCTCGTCAGACGCTGGCCCGGATGGCTCAAGGAAGGCAAGCCGTCGCCGACAGGACGCCATGCCTTCTCGACTTGTCGTCTCTGGGCGGCGGACGAGCAGCTTCTCGAATCCGGTCTTATCGGCCCGGTGAGCGTCTGCATAACCGAGTAGCAAGCGTCGGTGAGCGTTTACGACGCCGTCATATCCACCAGGGTGTCGGCGCTGAAGAATTGCGGGGGAAGAGCCTTCCGGCGGCGAGGCAGGCAGCAATCCACGCGGCATACCACGTCACGCTGTGCCATGCGGTCCAGTATGGAGTCTCGACAAGGACGAACGGGAACTTCGCCACCTGCTCGGAGACGAGCGTCATGGCGAAAGTGCAAAGGCCGGAAAGGTTGTTGGCGATGGCCGCGAGCGGGATACAGAAGAAGCTGGCCGCGAGCCCGAAGACTCCGCACTTGACCATCCAGCCGGCGCAGTATATCACCGCCACGTTCGCGACGAGTCCGCCGACGGAAAACCGACCGAACGCGTGCGCCGTGATCGGCACGCCGGCCACCCACGCCGCAAAGGATATGCCGAGGCAGCCAAGTAGCTTCTGGACGTTCGAGCCTGGCTTGGCGATAGGCGCGAAGCCGCGCGACCATTCCACCCACAGCACGATTCCGAACATCACGGCGAACGAGAGCGCACATCCGAGGTCGAAGAGCCGTTCCGGGGCGTATCCGTAGACGCCAAGCGCCGTGATCGACCATGCCGTGCGCGCGTTCGGCCGCCGTCCGAACACCGGCGCCAGCATGTATATCGCCAGCATCGTTGCGGCACGCAGGGCGCTGGGACGCATCCCCGTGAGCATCACGTACGCCGCCACGGCAGGGACCGTGATCAGCCCTCGCAACGGCACCTGCACATCCAGTCGGCTCAGCACGCTGTTCAGCGCGAGGGCGATCACCATCACGTGCAGTCCGGAGATGGCGAACACGTGGATGGTGCCGGCGGCGGAGAACGTCTTTCTGCGTGCCCACGACAGTCCCGAACGCTGCCCGAGAAGTATGGCGCGGTTGAGCGAGGCGATCTCCGGCGACCAGTCGAGCCCGATGGAGGCCTGTTCTGCCATCCGCGTTCCTAGCGCCTCGTATCGGGCCGAAACGGATGTGCCCGCAGGCTTGGTCAGGCGCGCCTTTGACGGATCGAGAACCCAGAGCGTGTAGCGCGCGCGGCGTTCTTCCTCTTCGCCCTTGCAGGAGAGACGACCGGAGCAGGTCCATGTCTCGCCGACGGATGGGAAAGCCGCGCCATCCGGCAACGCCATCACGACCTTGGTCTGGACGGGGCCGAGGTGCGACTGGAAGTCCACCGTCCAGCCATCGTGCTTCTTCGCGCGCCAACGGTTGACGGGGGCTTCCACCTTGACGGTCACAGGTGGTGGATTCGATACGAAGCGCGTCTCTTCTAGGATGCGCAGCCTGTCGCTTTCCGAGCGCGCCGCAAGGACGACGCCCAGGGAAAAGACGGCTGGCATCAGGAGTCCGCGCGCTCCCCATCCGTATGCGGCCAGCAGGGCGATGCCGGCCATGAATGCGATCAGCGGCCACAGCATGGCCCAGACGTGCAAGGCGAAGCCGCACGCCTCGCCTGCGACAAGCATGCCGGCGGCGAGAAGCAGGCGGTTGGGCAGCGAGAGGCGCATGGATGGCGTCAGTTCCAGTAGTTGCGGTCAAGTTCGCGATAGGCGCTCGCTTCGGCGACGTGGTTGTCGGTGACGTTGTCGGATCCCGCAAGGTCCGCGATGGTGCGCGCCACCTTCAGCACGCGGTCGTATGCGCGGGCGGAAAGATCCAGCGACTGCAGGAGGATGCGCATGCGGTTCTGCGCATCGGGGTCGAGCTTGCAGAATCGGGCGAGGTCTCGCGAGCGCATGTCCGCGTTGCAGAATACGCCGGGGATTCCAGCAAAGCGCGCCCGCTGGCGCTGGCGCGCGGCGATGACGCGTGCGCGGATGCTTGCCGATGGCTCGCCTGGCGGCAGATCGATCAGCTCGTGATACGCCACCGGCGGCAGGCCGATCTGGATGTCGATGCGGTCGAGAAGGGGTCCCGATATCTTTCCCCTGTAGACGGCGATCTGGCGCTGCGAGCAGCGGCAGAGGTGCTTGGGGTCGTCTGCGTAGCCGCATGGGCACGGGTTCATCGCCGCGACAAGCATGAAGCGCGAGGGGAAGTCGCAGGCCGCCGCTGCGCGGGCGATGGAGACATGTCCGTCCTCGAGTGGCTGGCGCAGCACCTCGAGCACGTTGCGCTTGAATTCCGGGAACTCGTCGAGGAAGAGCACGCCGCGGTGCGCGAGCGACACCTCCCCCGGCTGCGGGTGCGTGCCGCCGCCCAGGAGTCCGATGTCGGAGACCGTGTGGTGCGGGGCGCGGAAGGGGCGCTGGACGACTAGCGACTGCTGGCCCTTCAGCTCGCCCGCGACAGAATGGATGCGCGTCACCTCGAGCGCTTCCTCCACTGTGAACGGCGGCAGGATGGACGGGATGCGCCGCGCGAGCATCGTCTTGCCGGCGCCCGGCGAACCCACCATCAGGAGATTGTGTCCGCCGGCCACCGCCACCTCGATAGCGCGCTTCGCGAAGACCTGTCCTTTCACGTCCGCGAAGTCCTCGCCCGTGTCGCGCCCCGCCTCGACCAGCAGGTTCGGGTCCTCGCGCAGCGGGTCGAGCGGCAGCCTTCCGGCAAGGAAGTCGGTCGCCTCGCGGAGCGTATGCACGGGATAGACGTCGATGCCCTCCACCATAGCGGCCTCTGCCGCGTTGTCGGCAGGCACGAGGATTCCCTTCTTGCCGATGCGGCGCATCTCGAGCACGATCGGCAGGATTCCCAAGGTTCGGCGGACCTCTCCCGAGAGCGCCAGCTCGCCCACGAGGGCGTAGTCGGCGAGGTCGCGGCATTCGATCTTGCCGGTCGCCGCCAGGAGCGCCGCCGCTATGGGCAGGTCGTATATCGGACCTTCTTTCCTGACGTTTGCCGGCGCGAGGTTCACCGTGACGTTGGACTCGATCTTCTTGTATCCGGAGTTGCCGATTGCGGTGATGACGCGGTCCTTGGCCTCCTTCACCGCCTGGTCCGGCAGGCCGACGAGCGTGAACTGGATTGAGCCAGACGCGGCGCACACCTCGATCTCGACGGTCTGGGCGTTGACGCCATAGAGGGCTCCAGAGTAGCATTTTGCAAGCATGGTTCAGTTTTCCTTTTGTTGGTGGTTGGCAGATGTTGAATTGCGTGGGGCGGCAAACGCCTTTAGAAGCTCGCAGCTGGCGCAGTCTGGATGCGCGGATAGGCAGAAGTCCCGGTGGAGCTGGATGAGGCCCTGCAGCAGGATGCCGTTGCCGGAGTAGAGTGCCGGGTTGTGGTCGCGCCCGAGCAGGCGGAAGGCCGTGAGGCGCACCGTTGCGTTCGTCTCCTCCGGCGGAAGGTCTGTCGGGACACTGCCGATCCTCCCTTCCGCGAGCGCGAAGGGGACGATGACGTTGGCGAGGATCGCGGCCGCGCGCCGTGCGCCGAGCAGGCCGGACGCGCACAGGACGTCGCAGGCCGCCCGCTGTCCGGCGCGGACCGTCAGGTCGCAGGCGTCCAGCCGTTCGAGCAGCGAGGGGCACGTTCCAGAGAAAAGCGATGCGGCCGCGGCGATGCGCCGCTTAAGGGAGTTTGCGGGGCGCACGTTCGACCATCGCCAGGCGGCGACGTTCGGAACGGCCATCTCGGCCGCGCATGAGAGGCTTGCGATGGCCGCCTCCTGGCTCTCCGGCAGTTCGCGCCACGGCAACATCTCGGCGAGTCGGCGGAACGGCTCGGCGTTCTGTTTGTATCCAAGCGCGGCAAGCGTCTCCGCGTAGAACGCCTGTGCGCGGTCTTGCGTGCGCACGAAGACGGCCTTGAGCCTGCGCGCCTTCAGTTCCAGACGCCTGCTTCCCTCCTGCCGCAGCACGGCCACGAGGAGGTCGGGATTGCGCGCGAATATCTGCTCGCACGGACGAGGCGTGCTCGGCAGGTGCGGCGAGGTCGATCTCGTCGGGGGAGAAGTCGGGGCGCGTGCGCAGGAAGTCGCCGAGGCAGATGCGCAGGCAGCGGGCAGGTAGGCCGTCCAGCGCGGGATCGGGCGGCGCGGCATACCAGGTGACGTGGGCGATCACGCTCTCGTAGGCGGGGTCTGAGGAGTGCCCGTGCGCGTGCCAGTCCGACGGATGGAGGTGTATCTCCACGTCCCCGACGACTCGCCGCCGCGCCGGGCCGACTTCCAGCACGGCGTGGGAGAAGTCGGGCCCCGCCTCGACGTTCCATGCGCCCGGGTCGATCACGCGCACGGACAAGCCGGCTGTAGTCCGCAGGTCCTTGGGACGCAGGTCGCCGTCGTACCACAGCGCCTGCACGTGCCGCTCGCTTATCGGCCGTCGCCTGTTCCAGTCTATGTCGTCCATCTCGTGTCTCCTTCCTCGCCGCGAAGGGGCATTGTCCCCGCGACGCGAATAGTAAACACGATTCCGGCCGGCGAATTGTCTCAAAGATGTCTCAAAATTGTCTCAAAATTGTCTCATGGTTTTGGGGTGCCCAAAATGGCGCTGTCTTGGGTGTGGCGTCTGCGGCGGAAGTTTGGTAGAATCGCGGCCGTCACATGCTATCGATTACCTAGGAGGCAGAAGAGAAATGAGAGTAGCAACGCTTTTCGCGGCGCTTTCCGCCGTGTGCGCAGCCTACGCCGCAGACGGCGACTGGAACTGGTACGAGAACGAGGCGCTGCCCCTTGGCGGCAAGGGGTTCAAGGACACCGCGACCATGTTCGAGCGCTGGCCCGCCGCCGCGAAGGGCAGGATTCCCGCTTCGCTGGTTGGCATGGGCCGCCACACCACGGGGATGTACCTGCGCTTCAAGACCGACGCCGACAAGATCCGCATCGAATGGAAGGTCCAGGAAGAGCATCCCAATGATCCGCTCATCCCCGAAGCCGGACTGATCGGGCTTGACGTGTATGGTTGGGACAAGTCCGCAGGCGGCGGCAAGGGGGCGTGGCGCTTCCGCGGGAACAAGCGCTATTGGACGCGTGGGAGCGAAGCGCCGGGCGTGGCCCAGTTCGGCTGGACGCCGGGAGAGCCGTGCATCGTGTATCTGCCGCTTCGGGCGGTGATGAAGTCGTTCCGCATAGGCGTCCCGAAGGGGAAGTCGCTCAGCCCGCACCCGTACCGCACGCCAGACGCGAAGCCGATCGTCCACTACGGCACGTCGATCGTCCACGGCGGCTGCGCGTCGCGTCCCGGGCTGGCGTTCACCGCGATCGCCGCGCGCGAGCTGGATCTCCCGTACGTCAACCTGGGCTTCTCCGGCGCGGCGAAGATGGAGGCGAGCGTGCCGGAGTTCCTGGCCGCGGCAGACGCCTCGCTCTACGTGATAGACGCGCGCTGGAACATGTCTCCGGATATGGTGGCGACCAACTGCGTGCCTTTCCTGCGCAAGATGAAGGAGCTTAGGCCCGACGTGCCCATGCTCCTCTGCGAGGGCTGCACGGTGCAGGACAGCGACCGCTGCAACCCCGCGTTCCGCAAGGCGTACGATTCGCTCAAGGCCGAGGATCCGGTCAAGTGGCGCAACCTTTACTACTTCACCGAGAAGACGATGCTGCCCAAGGACGACAAGGAGGCGACGCACGACTTCTGCCACCCGAACGACTACGGCATGATGCACATGGGCCGTGCCTACGCACGCCGCATCCGCGACGTGCTCGACGCCGAGGCGCAGGCGAGGCCCGACGCGCTCGTCGTGGACTTCGACGCGCCCGCCGGCCCCGTCAAGCCGGTCAACGGCGTCGGGCAGCCTCCAACGGTGAGCTGGAACGACTTCCATCTCTTCAAGTACCTGAAGGAGGCCGGCATCCCGTACTCGCGCCTCCACGACACCGGCGGCGCCTTCGGCAAGAGCCTCTATGTCGACATCCCCAACCTGTTCCGCGACTTCGACGCCGACGAGAACGATCCCGCCAGTTACGACTTCACCTTCACCGACGGCCTCATGAAGGCGCTCGTCGCAAACGGCGTGGCGCCGTACTTCCGCCTCGGCATCACGATCGAGAACGCCGTGACGACCAAGCCGTACCGCGTGTTCCCGCCGAAGGACTACGCCAAGTGGGCCAGGATATGCGAGCATGTGATCCGTCACTACAACGAAGGCTGGGCCGGCGGCTTCAAGATGAACGTCAGGCGCTGGGAGATATGGAACGAGCCCGACGGCCATCCCGACGTGGAGAAGAATGCGATGTGGCGCGGCAGCTGGGCGTCGTACGTTGACCTCTACCGCGTGGCGGCAAAACACCTCAAGGCCAAGTTCCCGCACCTCGAGATCGGCGGATACGGCAGCTGCGGCTTCTACGCCGTGGACGGCACCGGCAAGGTGGTGCCGGGCGCGAACGTCAGTTCCCGCGGGATGCACTTCGTGCAGTGCTTCACCAACTTCATCGACGTGGTGAAGCGCGAGAACCTTCCTCTCGACTTCTTCTCCATGCACAGCTATTCGCATCCGAGCAAGACGAAAGTGCAGGTGAAGTGGGCGCGTGACAGGCTTGACGAGGCGGGCCTTTCCGCTGTCCCCATCTCGCTCAACGAGTGGCTGCCCGAGCCGCGCATCGAAAGGCTGGGCACGGCCCGCCAGGCTGCGCTCATCGCCGCCCAGCTCGCCAGCTTCCAGAACGGACCGGTGGCCGACGCCGAGCTGTACGACGCGCGATGCGGACTCGGCGCCTACTCGCCGCTTTTCAACGGCATCACGCACGCGCCGTACAGGGCGTACTACGTGTACATGGCGTTCAACGTGTTGCGCAAGCTCGGCACCGCCGTGAAGGTGACGGGCGGCGCCGACGAGCCGGGCGCGCCCAACGGCCTCTGGGCCTGCGCGGCGACCGACGGCAAAGGCTACGGCGCGGTGCTTGTGGCGAACCCGACGGACCGCGCGTTCCGCATGCCGGCCGCGTTCGGCAGGTGGCGCATCGCGCGCCAGCGCGCCGTGGACGAGACGCACAACCTCGGCGACCTCGCGCCCGACGGCACCATCGGTCCCGACACGGTGCTCCTCATCGAAGTGGCCCGAATCCAACGATAGGGTCACGCGTCACGCGTGACCACAACGACAATCCCAACTACCCATTCCCGACGTTCGTTGTGGCTCAAAATTCCCCTCCTTGTACTCGGCTCGTCCTCCCGCTACGGTTCATAATTCCCCTCGTCGTGGCTCAAAAATCCCCCTGTTGTGGGGGAGCCGGCCAAAAGCGGGAGCAGCCTTCCATATCCCGCCGCGAGGCGCGGTGGAAACGTTTGCGGCGCGCTTCGCGCCGCCATACCGCCGCAGCCTGGGAGGGTCGCAACTTGTTGCGACCGCAAGGAACGCCGCCACTGACTGGGAACGCCGCCATCTTGGCGGCGCATGGAAAGGCGCGAGACCGCTGCTCGCGCTAACATTGTAATTCAGGTCTGACCTGTTTTCCAATGTTTGAGGGCGCTCCGGCCAATGGTTTCGCGATTCCGCAAGCTTCAATTGCCCACGATTCCCGCTTGAAATCGGCAAGGTGATGGGGTATACTGACTTTCGCCTTGGTCTTCAAGGGACAATGCAACAGATCTCCTGTGCCTAGCAATCAGCCGTGAACAGCATTCCTGAAACATCTACGACTCTTCTAAAGGACATTGGATCGGATGTCGGCAATGTCCGATGGGGCGAATTCGTCTTGCGCTACCGGGGAATGATGGTTTCCTATCTCAAGGTACATTTCCCGGTGCTTGAGCCGGACGACATTATTCAGGAAACGTTGACGGCGCTTGCGGCAGCATTGCCGCATTACTGCTACGATCCCTCCGAAACGGGACACTTCCGAAACTATCTGACTGGCATTCTGCGCAACAAGGCGCTGAAGCGGTGCGAGAAGCTGGCACGCGAAAGAAGGCTCAGGAGCGAGTATCTAAAGATTGCCGAGACCGCTTCAAGAGAGGATGCCGAGGAGGCGGCAAACTGGAGGCAGGCGGTTTTTGAAATCGCCATGCGCCAGATGTTGGCGGATGGAAGCATACATGACCGTTCGAAGCAGATTTTCCAGCGGTTGACTGTCGATGGACAGCCGCCAGACGAGGTGGCGGCGGCGTATGGCGTCAGCCGCAACAGCGTCGACAAGATCAAGAGCCGACTGCTCGCTCGCCTGCGGGAGATTGTTCGTTTGCTGGAGGTCGCCGGCGATGTCTGATGCGGATGATTCCGAGATAGAAGGGTTCCTCAGTGGACACAAGCCTTTCGAGAATCCTCCGATCTGTCCGTGCGGCACGTGCGTCGGCGACTGGAAGATATTAGCCTTCCTTGGTCGTGGCGGCAGTTCGGAAGTCTATCGAGCAGAGAACACGGTGACGGGACAAGTAGCCGCGCTGAAGGTTCTCGCGAGAACGGACGGCAAGACTCGGGAACGCTTCAAGCGCGAGGTGCGCCTTGTCGCCGAGACGCAAAACGCGGCGTTTCCCAAGTTCTACGGGGCCGGAGAGGAGAACGACCGGCTCTACATCGCCGAGGAACTGCTGGAGCCTGTCGTGTTGCCTTCGCGGGATGCGGAGGTGGCACGGTTCATCCTTGATGTCGCGGCGGGCGTGGCGGAACTGCATCGGCTTGGATTTATCCATCGTGACATCAAGCCTAGGAACGTGATGGTGCGGCCGCTAACCGGCGAGAGCGTCCTCATCGATTTGGGCCTTGCGAAGGAAGAAGCGGGTACGCCACAAGCGCGTGACGATACGTTGTCCGTCGTCGATGGTCGTGCAGTAGGCGTGGGGACGCCCGGCTACTCCGCGCCTGAACAGTTTGCTGGGGGCTTGATCGGACCGGCGACGGACATCCATGCTCTCGGCATGTTGGCAAACGCCTGCTTTGGCGGCAAGCCGCCGAAGGCATGGACAGAGATCATCCGTCGTTCGACAAGTTCAATCCCCGAGCAGCGGTATCCGTCTGTCGCCGAGTTCGCACGGGCGATCCGCCGCCGTCATGCCGTCTGTTGGTGGGCTGTGGCTGTTTTCGCAGCTGTTGCGGCGGTCTTTGTCGCGGTTTTTCTCCTGCAGTATTACGACGCCATGGCGATGAAACAAGAAAACGGCATGACGAAAGAGCAGGGTCTTGCCGATGCGTTGCTTGAGGCGGCTTACGATTTTTCTTACAGGGACAATACCAACATTACCAAAGAGGCTGCATTGGAGACCATGCGAAAGGGCATATTGCCTTCGTATTGATTTTTGCGTTTCCCCATGTCAGATTTCGCCGGCGGAAGGAAATATCCGTATGGAGGAAACTTCGTATGGATGTTTTCAAGCCGCCACACAACAGGAATTTTTGCTATAATTCGCCCGTTCCGCGAAAGTGGAGCGAGACGATCTTTGATATCGGCGGGAGGCAGATAGTTCCCGCCACCGGCCCGAAGCCAATGGTAGGGTCACGCGTTCCGCGTGACCGCGCTTGCGGCGGAGGGCAAAACGCAACAGCGTATTGGTGCTTCCGAGAAAACCACTACTTTCACGGACGAGGCAAAAATACGGTGTTGCGTCGCGTGCAGACCACGCGGCGCAACCTCTTTATTTTGTTTCGTCCAGGCTCGTAGTGGTGCCTCTCGGAAACAGGGTTTCGAGGGTGCGCCGCTTTCCTTTCGCGCCGAAGCGGCGTCATCCAACAGGGTAGGCGCGGAATGAGTCTGAAAGATGGATAAAGAACGTCCTTTGACGGGCAGAATCGAACTGCACACATGGCGTGACTTCACGAAAGTCATGAAGGTCATGGGCGCTGGCAAGTGGATTTATCGCGGACATGAGGATGTCGATTGGGAACTTAAGAGTGGCCTTGATCGACATGTGGAGAGTTTGCTTGGAGAGCCATTGTCGCGAAAGATGAAATCATGCGGTAAAGCCATCCACAAGGATTGGACTCGTACGGACTTTGCGCACAATCTGCCACGGGCTGAGTTTTTCGCCATCTCGCGTTTTCGTGCCATGGCACAGGAATATCAGACGTGGGACACAAATGTTGACACACTCATCGCCATGCAACACTATGGAGCAAAGACGAGGCTGGTTGATTTTACAACGGCAATCATGATCGCCTTATTCTTCGCTTATGAAAAGCGGACGACTGGCAAGGCGCGCGCCATATACGCCGTCAACTATAAGGCGTTGATGGAACAGGACGGCATGGAGAGTGGTTACATGGATTTTCTGAAAAGAAATGAGCGTCAGATTGACCGGGGTGATGAACGTGCATGGTATGAACTTGAATCCCAAATAGAAAACCATCACTTCCAGCAATTCGCCCTCAACGAGGCCGATGAAAACATCCAAGCATGTACATGGGAAAGACAACGAGGCATCATACCCCTTTATACCGCCTGTTCTAACAAACGTCAAATGGTTCAGGCAGGCGTGGAATTGATGCCGCGTACATTTGAAAGTTTTGACGAGAACCTTGCAACTGCTTTAAAAATTCAGAAGTCGGAAATCAAGAATCCGTTACGTCTTGTGTCGGACAACTTTTCACATGCTCCATACAGCCCTGCCCTGCTTCCAAGCGCCCTCATCAAACTCGTGTTCGACGCGAGCATGGAGGACGATGCCTGGCAATTTCTAGATCAGGCGAACATCAATGCCTCGACAATCTATCCAGACCTCGTCGGCATCGCTAAGAGCGTTCGCTACGATGGCAGGATATTGGGGGTGTGAAGAAATGTATTGAACCATGGCCGGTAGGGCCACGAAAGAATGAAGGTGTCCAATGGCAATTCTTGAAGTAGTCAAATGGGATGGCGCACCAAATGTATTTGCGTACCGCTATCCGAATTGCGAGCTTACGACAAAATCGCAAGTTGTTGTTTATGAGTCTCAAGAAGCTGTGTTCGTAAAGGACGGAAATTTTTACGTCCCGCTAGGGCCTGGGCGTCATATCCTTGACACACCAAACGATCCATTCGTCACTCGGTTGATGCGGCATTTTGTCACGGACGGCAAGAGTCCTTTTGTTGCGGAAGTCTGGTTTGTCAACAAAGCGATTCCACTTGATATAAAGTGGGGGACGGCATCGCCGATACAAATAGAAGACCCTAAGTATCATATAATGATGCCTATTAGAGCTTACGGGCAGTACGGGCTTCGGATAGAACGGTCGCAACAGTTTCTTGCGGAACTCGTGGGACGCATTCCTGTATTCACGGCCAAAACGTTGAGCGAATATTTTAGAGGGATAATCATTACGCAGATTAAGGATTGCATTGCTTCATACTTTGTTGAATCATCGCTTTCGATCCTGCAAATAAGTAGCCATCTTTCTGCGATATCAAGTTTCTTGCAGGAGAAACTTTCAGCAGTCATTGAGGAGTATGGTGTTAAAATAATTGCGTTTAACGTAAATTCCATTTCAACCGACGAAAACGATCCTGCTGTTGCACAGTTAAAGAGAGCGCTGGCGAAGAAAGCCGAGATGGATATTGTCGGCTATACATATCAACAGGAGAAATCCTTTGATGTAATGAGCAAAGCTGCGGCAAACCAAGGAAGTGGCGTAGGAGCCACAATGATGCAGGCTGGAATGGGGTTGAATCTTGGTATGGGGATTGCCGCGCCAATTGGTGCTGCAATGGGGGGAATAGCGGACAATCTGTCGGTAAATGCAAAAAGAATCAAAGAAGCCAGATGTCCAGAATGCGGTACAGCGATAGATCGAGATGCAAATTTCTGTTCGCATTGCGGATATAGATGTTTCGGCGGAGTTGCACCGCAAATGATGATTGCTTGTGACAAGTGCGGTTATAAGTCTCCCAACGGAACAAGATTCTGCCCTCGTTGTGGAGATCCGTTCCGGTGTTGCCCAAACTGTGGAGCAGACAATCCAGAAGCGGCAACTGTTTGCCTCAGATGCGGGAAGTCGCTTCCTAGGTCATGTGCGTCTTGTGGAACAACACTACCTGATGGCTCAAAATACTGTCCCAACTGCGGAAAAGAGGTCTGATTATGTTCTACAAAAAAAGTACTGCGGCGATAGTTTCGATATTCACGCTTATTCTTTTGGCAGCATTGTTTGTATGTGCGCCGAGACCCTATTCTAACAACGTCTGGCTTGAAGCGTTCATGCTTGTTGCGAGCGGAATTAGTTTCGGCATCACTTGTGTAAGATTGTATTCCGAGCGTGACTCTCCTTTGCCTGTTGCCATTGTGGGTGTACAGATCACTTTTCGATGGCTGATTTTTGTTGCACTTATGGCGTCACCACTTTTTATATTTGACTATCATATAAGATTGAAATACTTTGCATTGATCCACTTCATCGGTTTGGGTATTTGCGCGATGTTTGTAATCGCCACAAGAATGAGCACGAAGTCGATTGAGGTACAAGATAATGAGCGGCCGGTTGTATTGGAAAATCGAAGAAGATGTTTCTTGAAACTTTCTCACCTGATAGACGAAATACGGCAATCTGGATTTGGTGATGATGAATTGATGAAGAAATTGTCTCGATTGAGCAAGGATTTTCGCTATGGTTTCGGTAATGGTGACAAGACAGAAGCCGAAGATATGCACATCGTCGAACTGCTCGATGAAATGCGAAATGCGTTCAATGGACATGATGTGGATGAAATGAATCGTCTTGCAGATACGCTGCAGGTGGAATTCCGTAATCGTGAACGAATTACGAGGATGTAAAACGATGAAATGCGAATATTGCGAAAACGAAATCCCTTCTAACGCGGCAGAGACTTGTCCGTTTTGCGGATCGTCTCTTGTTAACAACCAAGAATCGTATGGTGGGCGAGTTGTTGCTGGCGAAGTGATTGATGTGACATGTCCGCATTGTCACTCGGTTTACGAAATTGCGTTGGAAGAATGGGGGGAGAGCCGCCACTGTGAGGTGTGTCATAACCAATTCCCATTAGTATATGGTGCGATTTCGTCTTCTCAACTTGAACATATATTTCTTTTGCGGGTACTCAAGGTCACAAAAGCGTGGCGTAAAAAAGGGTTGCTCGTCCCTCAAGCATCGGTTGATGTTAGTCTTAAGGCAGGGGAAATCCTCTACTGCAAACTAGTGAATGTGACGTTGTCTGAATCTCGTGGTGTTAGACGAACGATTTCGGAGAGAACAAGTCGTCGTGACTATAATCATGGCTATGTTGCTTTCTCAGACCGAATCCGTAAGACCGGTGAACAATATAGATACGAGGGGCATTCCGAAACAAATACAGATTACGAGTATCGGGAATTAGATACGGGTACGCTTTATCTCACAAGCCGCAGAATGTTTTTTGTCGGGAACCAGATGCAACGTTACATTGACTTGGGGAGGATTGTGTCGTTTGTACCCTATTACGGGCGCGGTGCAGGAGAGATTAGGGTCTCAGAAGAATATAAACAGAAAGTAGTTCGGTTCACTGCCGACGATGGTTTTTGCAAGTTCTCGATTGCCATGAAAGCGCTTAGAGACCATAACTTTAGGCGATTCCTGACAAATGGTTCTGATGAAGATGTCGCTAGAGAGTTTATGAAACTTGATTACTTTAGAGATTATATGCCGCAAAGCCCTAAAGCACTTCCAGCGCCTGAACCTATGCAACCTGAACCTACGCAAGAAGAGACAAGCGCTTATGAGTTTCCGCCTATTGTGAAGACAATAATGCACATTGTGGTGGTGATAACGGTATTGTTGTCGATTTCACTTTTCGTCGCGTCAAAGTTTGGTATCAGCTTTGGCTTTGCGCTAGTAGTTGTCACGGTTGTGATAGGGATAATTGGTATTATTAGTTGTGACGGAGTTAGATATCAGGTTGGTGACCAAACTTATACTGATGTGTCGGGGATGAATCTCATAGCAACTCAGATTGCAAGTTTCAAGGCTGGTATGCGCGGTGACAGCATCATTACTGATTGGGCTAAAATGAATGGCACATGGGATAGAATTGTTGAAGAGGGGGGCGGTGCCGTTCGGATATGACATGGAAGTGCGAATATTGTGGTCTGGAAAATCCGGACGCTGGATGCTGCATCCATTGCGGCGCGCCAAATCCACTTGATGCGTATATTACGAAAACGCTTAAACCAGATGTGTTCATGGATTCGGTAAGGTCATCGTTTATAGACTCGATTGGTTATGACGAGTCTGGCAAGAGGTTGATTGTGCGCCTAAAGTCTGGATCGATTTATGAATATCTGGGTGTACCAAGAGACCTTGTCTTGGATCTTATTGGCACAGATTCAAAGGGGCGGTTCTATGCGAATCATATTCGAGGTAAGTTTGAGAGCAAACGGCTTTGAGCCACAAACAGAAAGGAATAATATGAGACCGCATGGACGTGGCCGTTTCATGTCAGTTTCATTATAGTGGCAATCTTGCTCGTGATGAAGCCGACGCAACAATGGTACGTCAAAGGCACTGTTATCAATTCTGCGGCAGGCATGAATTCATATAGGCGCGTATCTTTGCTGGCTGCTGCCATGGCGTTAGTCGCTGGCATCGTTTTCTATGTTGGATACGATTCCGCACGAAAAAGGATTAGGCATCTGCAAGAAGGAGAATATTCGCATTGTGATTATCCTGCGGCGTCGAAGCATAGGACGTCTACCTCGTCAGGTTACACGCCACCTAAAAGTGCGGAAGAGGCGGTCGCTGGGGCACTTGCGAATGTCAAGCGTCGGTACAGGCAGAATCTTTCCCGTTTCGGGCTGACGGAATCATATTACGACGAAACGGGCGGCATTTGCGACCTCATGCTGCTCGATGTCAACAGTTGGACGAAGTACCAGATCGTCTATTATCGGGCTTCCAACCAGCTGGAGTGGCCACGCACGATGCCGAAGGATACCGCTGAACTTCTCATCCACGACAGGATGCTGATGGACACCTACGAGAAAGCGCTTGGAAAGTGATGTCTTACAGTTGCTTGTATGGCGGCAGATGAGAATATTGCACGGAATAATTGCTGGGATGTTCTCGCGGCCCTGAATTCCCCGGTGACAAACGTCACCGCAGAAAGAGGACGGTGCCCTGGGGCGGGGCGACCTCGAGCGTCAGGTCGCGGAAGATCGAGCCGCCGAGGACGTCGTGCGAGCAGACGTTCACGCCCACGTACACCTTTGCGGTGTGCGGAATCGGCTTCGGGACGACATAGCGCTCCGTCCACGTCACGCCGTCGTTGGACGTGTAACCCGTCGCCGTGCGCCTGCCGTTGACGGTCTTCACCTCCCACTTGAACCAGATCGGCAGCACGACGCCCGTCTCGCCCGCGTACGGCTCCGTGAGATTGACGGCAGAGCCGTCCGTGAAGTCGCCGCCGCTCACCACGATCTTCCGCAGTCCCACCGAATAGGCGAGCGTGTACAGGTAGTTGTTCGCGAGCGTGCCGTCGATGGAGCTGCGGAACTCGATGCCGACCTTGGCGTTGTTGTGCTTGATGGTCGTGTCGCGCAGCAGGGCCGTCATCGTGAAGTCGCGTCCGCCGGGAATCTCCTGGTAGGCCAGCTTCTCCTGGTCGGTGCCAGCCCAGATGTCGGCGCCGGCGGCGAGCACGTAGAGAGAATGCTCCAGCATCACGCGGTCGTAGCGGCGGGTGACGTAGCCGGAAACGGCGCCGCCTCCGACCTGCACCTCCTGCCACGGCGAGATGTCCATGTCCGTTCCGTCCACGTGGCTCGTGAACGGCGCCGCGAGCGGGCGTTCCGAGAGGCCGGGGCCCGACCAGCGGAGCTCCGCGCCTTCCGGGTGGCGGACGAAGATGTCGTGGCGGCCGGCGGCGAGCGTGATGCTGCCAGAGGTGGCGGTCTTTTCGACCACGACCTTCTCGTCGATCCAGAGGCTGAACGCGCTTGACGGGCTGAGCGTGAAGGTGTACGACCCGTCCTGCGGCACGGAGATCGCGCCCTGTGACTGCGTGACGCCGTCCGCCGAGCGCGTCGCGAGGCCGGACGTGTCGTCCGCGTAGTCGAGGATGCATTCGACGGCGGAGATGGAGGCGTTGTCCGCGGACTTGTCCAGCCTGAAGTGGATCATGCCGTCCGCCGAGGCAACGGTCTTCGTTTCCTTGATGATGATGTGGTAGAGCGCCTTCGTCTCCTTCCACAGGTCGAGGCCTGAAAATATCGACACGCCGTTAGCCAGGGCCGTAAATACGCGCTTGCCGTCTGCCTGCGCCCCCGTGTAGTCCTCGCTGGAGTGGATGCGCACGCGGTAGGTCGCGCCCGGCACGAGGTTGGTGACGGCGAAGCGAATGGTGCCGGCGTAGAGCTG
>CACWSW010000072.1 GCA_902763655.1 uncultured bacterium | reverse complement strand
TCGCGTAGTTGTAGATGGGGTCGGGCGTGAGCATCTTGAAGACGGGTGCCTGCACGGCGTTGGCCATGTCCACGGCGGCGGAGAGCATGTTGCGGCGCGAGGGATAGTAGGCGCCGTTCGAATAGCCGCCGCGAAGGCCGTAGGCGTCGGTGTTGTCCTGCTCGCGGCAGACGCAGAATCCGTCCACGCCGTAAGTCCTCACCATGTAGTCCATGGACCAGGCGTCGAGCAGCCACGAACCCACGCTTTTCGGGTAGTGTCCGAACTCGGCCTTGAAGCGCGAGAATGCCGTGTCGATGAGCGCTTTCCGCTCGGCGTGCGTGTAGGCCATGAGGAATCCGGGGTTGATATACCAGTCCCAGTCCCACGAGGGATCGTGTTTCGGACGCCACGGAAGCCTAGCTGCCTCGTTGAGCGGGCGCGACATCTCGAACCAGAGGCCGAATTCCGTCAGCTCCCTGTCGGACTTCATCGCCGCTTCCAGCAGCCCGGGGTCGATCAATGCGTCATATTGGAACAAGATCGTGTTCTTCAGCTTGTACTTTACGTTGAGCGCCACTTCCTCGCGCAACGCCTCCACCATCCACTCGTGCGAATGGCTGTGGTGGAGGTTGCGCACGAAATTGACGACATTCATGACAATGCGCGGCTTTTTCGCCATGCCCTCCGGCATTGACGCATCCGCGCCGGCAACGCACGGCAACAGGCACACCGCCGCAACAGCCGCCATCCATCCACACTTCCGCATCACGTTCTTTTTCATGCCGACTTCCTCTCTTCGGTAAAACTTCGCCAGCAAAACAACTAGGATTATACCGCATGCGTGCCGAAGCTGCACTATCCTAAATCAGAACGGCATTGTCTTTTGTAGGAAATGGCTTCTCTTACTTGCTTTCGCTACTGGGAGTTTTGGAGGTTAGGAGGCTTGGAGGACTTTTATAATCTCCTCCGAAACTCCTGATCTCCTAATCTCCCAGCAGCGAAAGCAATAAAAGTTATCCTCATGTTCATTTCTGTGCGAAGCGCGGGCGGCGGGCCACATTGGAAATCCCGAATCTGCTACATTTGAAATCCCGAATTTGCAACATGCGCGAAGGGTTTGTCCCCTCTGATTATGTGTCCCCTCTGATTATGTCCCCTCTGATTACTACACCTGGAGGAAGCCGCCGAAGCTTGTGGACGGCGGTGGGTCGGCGGCGGGAGCGGCGGCGCCGCTTTCGTCGGGACGGTAGTTCGCGACGATGCTCCGCCACACCGCAAGGGTATTCACGAACGACTCCATCACGCTCGCGAACGAATCGGCGTCGAGCAGCGCAAGCGGCTCGACACGGCAGAGGCAGAACCTGCCGGTCTTCTTGTCGCGCGAGAGGGTCGCCCCCGCCGTGCCGGCAAAGAGGTGGTTGGCCTCCAGCATGGTCGAGAGGAGCTCCTCGATCCCATCCTGCGGCGTTTCGCCGATTTCGCCGTAGATCGAAATCTTGTCCGCCTCGTCCAGATGCAGGAACGTCACGGTCATGTCGTCCACGCCGACGACGCAGGACTCGTTGTCGGCAACGAGTGCGACCCCGATTTTGGCACCGAACGCGGCTATCAGTTCTTCAAATGTCATGCTTCTTTTCTTCCTTTCTATCTGGAAATAGACTTCACTGGTTGGACGATGGCGGCTGAGCCGCCTGCGACGACTGGGCCGGCGGATTGGCGACGCGCTTCAGGAACGCGAGCGCGGTCCTGATGTCGGCGTCGCCGGCGGCGATCTGGCCGATGGCCGACTCGCTGAGGCCGGCGAGGCCGGTGCTCCATTCGGGATGGGCGACGTAGACCTTCGTCATCGCCAGCTCGATGAACGCCGTGCGCTTGCCGTCCGGCGCCGCGCGGTCGGTGCGCTGGTGGAAGCCGGCGGCGTCCAGGTCGCGCATCACGTTGTCGATGTTGAAGCGCAACGTCTCGACCACGGCCGCACGGTTGGCCGCCGAGGTGTTCCACCCCGCCGTCGTCAGGATCTTCGGCAAGTCCGGACGGAACCGGAAGTCGCGCATCGTCTTTTCGACCGTGGCCGTCTCCAGCCCGAAGAGGCCGTGGTCGTTGGCGTAGCTACCATAGTTTTTGTCGACGAATTCGGCGCGCGCCTCGCGCTGCTCCTCCTCTTTCGCGAGCTGCTGGAACGTCACGAGCAGCCCCACTCCGCCTTGGAGCAGCCCGCCGACGACGCCGACCTGTTTCGCAAACTCTTCGCCGCCCCGGTTGATCGCGTTCGCGAATCCCGCCGAGGCGTCGTCGTAGGGCGGGCACACCCTTATGTGCATTCGCGTCGGCATGGTAAGGCTGCAGATTTCGAACATCGCGCCGTTCGTCTGGCCGACTTTGATGGCCAGTTTGCTGGCGAAGGCCATCCACGCGTCGCGGTCCCCGGCCTCCATCGACGCCGGCTGCTGCGCGAGTGCGCCCAGCAGGTCGCTGGCGACGATGGCAAGGTTCGGATCGCTCTCGTTGACGAGGCTTGTCGCCAGCGCCTTGAGCTGATCGAACTCGCCGAACAACGCCGCCTTCGCCGTGTCTGGGGCCTCGGAGTCGAAAACCGCCTTGACGAGGTCTTCGAGATGGTCCTGGTAGCGGGGAGAAGGTTCCTCCCGCCGATCGGAGAGGCCATACGAGGTGAGCTCCGTGATGAACGTCCCGCCTTTATTGTCGATGTTGAGAAAGCCGTCTTCGTCGGTGGGGATGTCCCCGACCCGGATGCGTTTCGCCATCATCTGGAACAGGTCCTTGAACGTGACGTCGGTGCCGTCGCCGATCTTCTTCTCCGAATGCGCCATCTCGTGGAACGGCTGCAGGAAGGCGGGAAGCGTTTCGCCGGGCTGGAGGTCGGCGGTCAGTTCGAGGGACTCGACCGTCGTGCGGATGTTCTCCATCTGCTCGTTCAGGAGCCGCGCCGTCTCGTCCAGCCGCTGCATGCTCTGCATCATGTTGAAGATCGGGCCGGGCAGCTCCACGTCCATCTGCTGGATCAGCTGGAACGCCGCCGCCATCACGCGCCCGGCGTCGGACACGTCGCTGCGGTCGAACAGGCTCTGCAGGTTCCGCACGAGCTCGTCGCGGCAGGCGTTCAGGCTCTTCTTGCCGTCCGCCGACAGCAGCTTCTCGTAGTAGCTGATGAAGTTCTTGGCGTTGCGCGCCGGAATCCACGCGAGACCCCACTTGAGGTTCTCGCGGTCTGTCTCGGACAGGCGGGAGGCGTTGCCGTAGTCGATCACCGTGAGGGTGGAGGCGTCGCACATGAGGTTGCCGGCGTGCACGTCGCCGTGGAAGAAGCCGTCGCCGAAGATGGCCTCGTACGCCCACTTCTCCATGAAGCCGACCAGCCGCTTCTGGCGGGCGTGCACCTCGTCATAGGCGGTGATCAGGTTTCGCCGCGCGCGGAACACCTTGGTCATGTCGCCGCTCTTGTAGGTGACGGTGCCGTCCTCGTTCCGCACCCGCTCGAAGGAGGAGACGATGCCGGCGACCTTCGCCTTGCTCTGCGCGACAAACCGGTCGTAGGTGACGCCGGGCGCCTTGCGCAGGACGAGCGTGTTGGCGGTGGCGTTGATGGAGGGGTACAGCTCCATGCTCCGCACGCCCGCCACGGCATCCTTCACCACGCCGGAGGTGTAGACCGTCCCCTGCTTGATGTTGTTGGCCTCCACCGTGAAGTCGAGCTCCTGGAAGATGCCCTCGAGGCGGACGTCGAACACGCCCTTCATGCCGGGGGTCCTCTCGGCGATTTCGAGGAAGAGGTCGCGCTCGCGTGCGGCGCGGCTCTGCGCGTCCGGGCGGAGCAGCTTGATCACGCATTCGTCGCCGAGCGGGTTGTCGGTGGTCACGACCTTGCAGAGGAACGCCTGCCCGACGGTGGCGGCGCCGAGCGACCGGGTGAGCTCGATGCGCTGGATGCGCCCGTTGGAGCGCAGCACCATGTCGAGCAGGGAGGCGCGCACCATTTCCGGGGAGATGGGCGGCAGGTTGCTCTTGAGGTCGGTCACGGCCTCGCGGAGATCGTCCGGCAGCGCGGTCTGCGGCAGGCCCTGCATGAGCTTCTGCAGCACGGGGCCCGCGCCCTTGATCATCGCGCCCAGGATTTCGCCGAGGCTGGACTGGTCGCCGGCGAAGCGCAGCAGCGAGGACGCCATGCGGTGCCGGTCGATCGGCTCCATCTTGGAGAAGTATGTGGAGAGCGCCTCCATCAGCAGCTGGCCGTAGCCGGTGTCGACGTCGAGCGTACCGGAGCCCGCGATTTCGTCGAGCGTCTTCTGCCAGAGCTGCTTGCCCTGCACGGAGGCGGTGGACCGGCGGAACGCGGCGGAGAGCTTCTCGGTGAGCACGCCCTGCATCCGGGCGAGCACCTTGTCGGAGGAGGCGGCGAGGTCGCCGGAGAAGCCCTGGAGGAAATCCTGGATCCGGGGGTCGTCGCCGGTTTCCAGCTGCCGGTAGAACGCGTCGATGCCGCCGGCCTCGGCGACCAGGGCCTTGAGCTGGTACATGCGGGCCGTGAGGGTGGTGGTCAGCTCGTGGATGCGGGGCGTGCTGCCGTCCTTCGCCTCGCCGGTCGCGAGGCTGAACGACTCAAGGATGTTGGAGGACGTGTCCAGCGAGCGCAGCACCACGCCCAGCTCGTACTTGTGGGCGAGGAGCGTCGTGCGCATGATGTCCGCGTCGGTCCGGCCCGCGGCGCGGTCGAGGTCGTAGCGCGTGGTGTCGTCCGGCATCACCAGCTCGGCCACGAACTCGTGCACCCGGCGCACGCGCGCCTGGGCGAGAGTCTCCCCTTCGCGCACCGCGCTCTCCTCCGGCAGCTTGACCATGCGGTCGATGTCCGCGGCGGCGGTTTTCTGCATCTGCTTGTAGAGCTCCAGGGTGGCCGCGCCGTTGAAGCGCGCCACGCCGTCGCCCCCGAGCTTCGCAAGCTCGCCCGCGAGGTAGTTCTTCGGGGAGCCCGCCTGGTCCAGCATGCCGCGCGCGATCGCCACCACGTCGCGGGTGGCGATCGCGCTGAGCTCCGTCGCGAGGGTGCCGGTGAGGCTGAAGATGACGTTGAGAGCCAGCTGGCGCGCGCGGCTGCTCTCCTGCGCGGCGTCGTCCCCGACGGCCAGCAGAAGCGCGCGCGCCTGCTGCCGTCCGTACGCCCCCACGTTGAGGGTGATCTCGTCTTCGATCTGGTTGATGAACGACGCGATGTCGAGCGGACACGGGAAGATCATGTCCATGGTCTTCTCGACCTCCTTGACGTTGCTGCCTTGCAGGGTCCACGTCTTGACGCTCCATCCCTTCCCCTCGGCGGTCAGCACGCCGGCGTCGGACTTGACGAGGTTGAGCTGGATTCCGCCGTAGGCGACGGTGGCCTGCGCGGCCCCGGGGGCGGCCATCTGCTTCAGCGCGTTGAAGATTTTCAGCGTCTCGTCCACGTAGGCGGTCGTCGGCGAGGCCGTGCGCATGAAGAACAGCGCGGCGGCCTTCTGCTCCGGCGCGAGGCGGGACATCGGGTCGAGGTCGTTGACCTTGACGCTGGCGCGGGTATTCCTGGCGATGATCTCCCTGATCTGGTACACTGTGCTCCGCTCCGTGGGGTCGGACTCGCCGATGGGCTTGCCAAACAGGCGGAGGCTGAGCGCGTCCAGCCCGTTCGCGTCCATCTGGTTGATGTTGAACAGGAGCGCCAGCTCAGACACCAGCCCCCGGGCGTCGTTGCCATGCTTCGCGTAATACGCGTCGATGCGCTCCGCCGTCAGTCCGCTGCGCCGCAGAAGCTGGTAGGCCTCGCCGATGTCGTCGGTGTTGAAGCCGCTCAGGTTCTCGCCGGTTGGGGACGCCAGCGCAACAGCATCGCTGACGAGGTCGCGCAGGACGGTGACCGTGGCGTAGCTGACGTTCCCGTCGAGGGGCAGCGCACCCTTCAGCAGCGCGTTTCCGATCTTCTCCAGGCTCTTGCCGCTGTTCTTGAAGATGGATGAGGTGGTTTTATATTTCTCGTTTTCGATGATCGGCGAGGACTGGTGCATCCACGATTCGAGCATGGCCTCGGCTGCGCGGATCTTCGCGTCGTCCGTGGCGGTTATCCCGTCGTGGTAGAGTTTGTAGGCGTCTCGCGTCAGCAGCCCCAGGAAGACCTGCTTGAACGCCTCGAACTTGCCCTGCTGCTTGAGGTGGTCGATGTCGAGCCCGAACACGCCGTCGCCGCGCTTCAGCACCTCGCCCGGCAAAATCTCGGGAGCCGGGCGCGCCTCGGCCCTCGCCACGTCCTGGTGCTGCTCGATCGCGGCGGGGAACGCCTCCGCCAGCGCACTCCGCAGCTTGTCCATGCCGGCCGCGCCCGTGTAGGCGCCCACGTCCAGCGCCACGCCGTCCTGCGCGGTGCCAAGCTCGGCGGCGCAGGCGGCGATGCGCTGCGAAACGACTTCCGACAGCACGGACTGGATAATCGCCTCGCCGGGCGTCTCGCCGCCGATCTTCCTGAAGCCGATGACGTTGTTCTGCTCGTCGATCTCGAGGAACGGACGCGCCTCCTCCAGGTCGGCGAACACCTCCCGCGCAAGTTCCTGCAGCTCGGGATTGCCGACGTTGAGCGTCTTGCCGAGCGCGGCCGAGGCCCGCACCATGTTGCGGAGCTCGTCGAACGACTTGAAGCCCACCCCGCCCTGGCTCGCAAACGGGTTCGCGCTGTCGACGGTGTTCTGCTCCGGACGCGCAGTCGGGAGCGACAGGGCGTAGGCTGCGTCGTCGTCCACCAGGCTGGCCACCTTCGCGACAAGAAAGGAGAAGAATCCCCCGGTGGCGACCCGACGGCTGGCGCCCGGACTGGCGAGCTTGTCGACGAACTGCGCGACGTTCTCCCTCAGCGCCAGCGTGACGGCGGCCATCGAAGACCGGGTCGGCGGTATGTTGTCCAGCAGCTGCATGACCTGGTCCCGGAATGCGGACAGTCCCTCCTTGGCCTTCGCAATGTCCTGCCGCTGGGCGTCGCTCAGGACGAGGGACGGAAGCCCTCCCGCCGGCTTCCCCGCCGCGATGTCGTCCAGCAGCTGGAGGTGGTTGTCGATTTCCTTGGCGAATTTTCCGGCCGCGAAGGTCATCTCGTTGGCGTTGAACTCGTGAAGGAGGGGCTGGAACTCGTCGCGCAGCACCTGACCGATGCCCTTGCTGAAATCCGTGCCGTTGGCCATGCCCTCCGCCACCGTCTGGCTGAGCCGCTCCATGGTGGAGCTCACATTGTGGAAGAATTCCTGCTTCGCCTCAACCGGCCAGTCATCCGCCAGCGCGAGCATCCGGTTGGCGGACGCCGCGAACGAGGACATCAGCTCGGCCACCGGGGCGTACTTCTCTGCGTTCTTCATCGCCGCCAGGTCCACGGATGCAGTGGAGACCATCGTGCGGCTGGAAACGATCTTCGTCTTCGCGTCCTCCGAGAAGGTCTTGAACGCGAGTTCCGGGAACTTCGCGTCGGCAAGGCCGGCGCACAGCCGGACGCCGTCTTCGAGCGACGGCTGGGCTGGCACCGCGTCCAGCAGCCTCCCGACGCTGTCGGCGAACGCCTCCACCGCGTCGTCCACCTCCTTGATGGAGTCCTGCGAGACCTCGCCCGAGAGGAAAAAGTCGGCCTTGAGTTTCGCCAGGAACTTCGCGGTCTGGGCGGAAAAGCTGTCCAGGGTGTCCGCGACGGCGGAGCACTTCGCCTCCGTGAATTTCTGGGAAACCTCGGCGAGACGCCCCTGGATCTGGTCCAGTGTCGTCGAGAAGTCGTTGGTCAGCTTGACGTTGGAGTCCACCCGCGCGTCGCAACGCGCCTTCAACTCGTTGAGGGCGGCGGTGAAATCCGCTTCATATTCCGCGGGCATCTTCTCCAGCCGACCCGTCCCCTGAGCGAGTTGCCGCAGCGAATCGACCAGGCCGTCGACGGTGGTCTTCGCCGCATCGCGGATCGTCGCGAGGGAATCTGCGCCAAGCGCGCCGCCCTTTTCGTCGATGCTGCCGGCAATCGTCACCAGCATCGCCGCCCCCTGCGCCGCCAGCGCGTCGATCCGCCCCGCGAGCTGAGTCCGGCGCTCGTCCTGCTCGACCTTGTCCGCGAACGCGGGGTTCGTCTGCACGCCCGTGAACGCCTCCACGCTGCGCTCGCCCTGCGGCGAGATCTTGAGCGTGAGCGACGACGCCAACTGTCCTTTGGAATTGAGGGAGATTTGCACGAGCACGTTGCCGTTGGCGTCCCCCGACACCCGGCAGTCGCAGCCGCTGGCGTCGACGCCGACGTCCTCAAGTGGAATGCCTGCAAGGTTCGCCACGCCGTCCGCAAGCTTGTCGAGCGGCGTCGTCAGCGCGCTCTTGACCGCCATCGCCTGGATGCCGTTGCCGCGGCAGAACTTGTCAATCGCGCCGTCCAGCGTCCCGGCAAAGCCGCCTTCCGCCTGTTTCTTGAAGGACTGCTGCCGTGTGCCGTCGTCAAGCGTCACCTGGACGTTGGGACGGTTGTCCATCTCCTGGACGAAGGCGGCGGAGACGGATGTGGGGCCGATCTCCGGGGATGGCTGCCCCCGGAGGAAGATCCGGCTGTCAAAAGCGTCGGGGCCGAGCGAGAACTGTTTCGGTGAGGTCAGGTTCTTCCCGTCCTTCACCGCCTGCTTGCTGACGGCCTCGGCCTTCTGCATGTCGGTAACGGCATGCGCAAAGTCACGGGACGAAACGCCCAGATCGTGGGCGAGGTAGGTGCCGGCATTCTTGTCCCGCGGCAGCATCGGCTGCGCGTAGTCCCGGGCCTGGTCCAGGAACGACGGCAGGAACTCCTTCACCTTCGCCTCGAACGCCTGGAGCGTCATGCCGTCCTTCAGCAGCGCCAGCGCGTTCGGACGGAACCGTGCGAGGAACGCGGCGCTGAACTGCGTCCCGGACTTCTTTTGGGCGTCGTCGAGCACCCGGAAGAGCGCCATGTCCGGCCCCGGCAGCTTGGCCGCCAGCTTGCCGGCGTCGCGGACGAACGAGCTGACGATCTTGCGGATGTCCGAGGTGATTTTCGCGCGCGCCGCGTCGTTGGGCGCGGCGACGAGCTTGGTGCCCGCCTTGGCGAGCGCGGCCTCGAACTTGGCGACCATCTTCTCCACGTCCTTCTCCTTGCCGTGCAGCGACGCATTGGCGCACAGCCGACTAATCAGCCCGTCCGCCTGCGCGTTCAGGCCCGAGCCCTCGGGGAGCGCCGCCAGCGCCACCTTGGCGCGGATCGCCTGCGCCTCGGTCACCAGCTGCTTCACCTCGCGCGCCGACAGCGGACGGTAGCCTTCCACGCCCGTGAATCTGCCGGCCGCGTCGGCCTTCCCGAAAAGCTTTTCGAGGATGCGGTCGAGCTCCTGCTGGTGTACGGGGTTGACGTCGCCCCCGCCGGTGATGATGTTCTGCAGCGCGTTCCCGAGCACCGAGCGCATCACCACGTTCGCCCTCCCCAGCTCGGTCGGCGTCTCGTTCTGGAAGAAGTTGTGGTCGCCCAAGACGGCGCGTTTCGCGCTCTTGTCCACTCCGAACATGCCGGTATCGCGGTTGAAGACAATGTTGCTGTCGAGGTCGCCATTTCCAAGATGACCGACCATGTTGACGAGGTTTTGCGTAACAATGCTTAACATTTTTCTCCTGCTTTCTTTTTTAGACTTTCTTTCCGCCCGGCATACACGCCACCGGCCAGTTCGGAAACGATGGCAGCTTGACGCCGTTTTTGCCAAGGTGTTATTCTACCACATCGCCGTGTGGGGCGCAATTGAGGATCTTAGGTTAATTTCTCTCGAACCGCAGGTAGATAGGGCATTCGGTGAGGCGAAGCCTGCGTCCGGAGACGACCGGCGGCTCGATGACGTTGCCGAAGAGGTCGCGGCATTCGGTCCACAGGCCGCGCGACGTCGGCACCTCCCACTCGCAGACGCCCTCGACGCTCCAGAGGACGAGGATGGTGCCGGCCTTCTTCCCCGCCTCCGGCGCGAATTCCGCCACGCGGAACGCGTGCTTGTCGGACGAAAGGTCGCACACGTACCTCATCTGCCCCACGTGCCGCGTCAGGAACGCCACGGCGGCATACGACGGCTTCGGCGTCCAGTCGTGATGGACGAGCCCAAAATTGTGCTCGGTGTAGGACGCCCTCAGTCCGTCGTTCCGGAAATCGTACTGGCAGGCGTAGTCGCAACCGGCCTCCAGCGCGGCGAGGTACATCCGCACGATGCAGGCGGCCTGTCCCAGATAGCTCGACCGGGGATAGCCGCCCGCGACCTCCCAGTATTCCCCCTTGCCCGCGTAGGTCGTCCAGCCGGCCTCGGTCACGCACCAGCGGTTCGCGCCGCCGTACTTCCTCGCGAGTTCGCGATATTCCGAACCGAAGTCGCGGAGGAAGTACTCGCGCTCGGGACGGTGCTGGCGATGGCAGTAGGGATGGAACGCCACCGCGTTGTGCGCACGCGCAATGCCGCCCGCGAGCATCATTTGAAGGAGGCTGGGGACATCCTCGCCCGTCACGCCCACGATCGCATCGGGATCCACCCGCCGGATGGCGTCGTCCGCGGCGTGCGTGAACTCGACGAACTTCCCGATCCACCTCTCGTTGCTTTCACCTTTCTGCCAATACGCCTTCTTGAACGTGAAGTTCTGCGGCTCGTTCCAGATCTCGTAACGGTCGATCCGGCCCTTGAAGTGCTCCGCCGACCAAGCGGCGAAACGCGCGAACGCCTCCGCGTCGACGGGATTGTCGTACAGCTTGTTTCCATAGCTGAGCAGCAGGTTCATCCGAATGCCGCGCGCAAGCAACGCGTCCACGAACCCCTCATAAATCGCGGGAACCGCGTATACGCCTTTTTTCTGCTCGCAGGCGGACCAACCAGGCTCGTCGCGGACGATCCCGATGCCCGCCTCCGCCAGCAGGTCCACGAGCTGCGAAACGTTCCGCCAGCCGTAGACGTGGCTCTGCGTGCCGACCCAGGGGCACGGCTTCACGTCCTTCGACGTGAGACAGGCGAACCACGTCCTGTTTGACGCGCCGTCCGCCGTTGTCAGGTCGAGCGCAAACGCGCCGAAGCGTCTGCCAACGTCCTCGGGACGGACCTCGAACGTGCCTTCGTCTGCCTGTCGCCTGCACAACTCTTTGCCTTCGCAATCGGTTATCCGGCAGTCGACCGAGCCGCGTCCGGCCTGATCGGCTTCGGCCCGCCGCGTCACGGAAAGTTTGAACGACGGATTCTCGCCGGGATAGAACAGGACCGTGCTTCGACTGGGGACACACGTGATCGTCGAGAAGGGGATCTCGGAGTTTCCTGCCGTCGTCTCGATCACAACGTCCGCGACGTCCAGGCATCCCGTACGGTTGGCGCCGCGGGTCTCGACGCCGAGGACGCACTCCACGGCCGGGAGCCGCACCACGCCGTCGTTCGCCCCGCCCCAGTGCCCGCCGCTCTTGCGCGGGTCGAATTCCAGCACCGACCATTCGCCCGTCGCCTTGAACGGCACGGACTGCAGGTGCGACTGTCCCTCCGAATCATGGACGCGGAAGAACACCCGCGTTCTCTCCAGCCCCTTGGGCAGGCGCAAGGTGAACGCGACGCGCGACGTGCCGACGGGAATCCGCTCGGTGACCTTGTAGCCCACGTATGCGCCTTTCGTCAGATCGAACGACAGGCGGGCGAAGCGCCGGTTGCCCTCCTGCTCGAATCCCAGTTCGGCTTTCGCCCCCGGGAACTCGCCGCCGGTCGTGTAGGAGCCGTAAGGTTGAGCGAATCCCCCCGGCAGGTGGAGGATGCGCGATTCAGCCGCCACCGCCGCGCAGCACACGGCGACGCCCCAAACGACGAAATTTCCGAGGCACCGTTTTCTTGCTTTCATTTTCGCTCCATCCACACTGCGTAACAGTTCTTGTGTTCATGCTTTGCCTGAGCAATTTGTTCGGGGAAAAATCAGAGAAGTCTCTTTCGTCAATCTTCGCAGGAAGAACGCACACCACTGGGGAATGGTCAGTACCCCTTGGCCGAATCCGACATTGCCCCTGACAAGTTTTATCCCCCATCTGATGTCCTTGTAATGGGCGCTGCCGAGAAGGGTGCGCAGGGATTTGGCCTTTGTGTTCCCGGCCTTCACTTCCACTGGCACGAGATCATCGCCGGAGCGAAGGAAGAAATCCATCTCCAACGTTGAATTTTCTTTCTTGTAGTACACCGGCTCGACGCCCGACTTGACAAGCGCCTCGGCGACGATGTTTTCAAAAAGCCCACCCTTCCAGGTTCCGAGGTTTCGGCGGAGGCGCACATCCTCCTGTGACTCCTCGTCCAGCATCGAGATGAGTAGTCCGCTGTCGGCCATGTAGAGCTTGAAGCACTGGGCGTTAAGATGCGCGGCGATAGGCAGTTCCGGGAAATCCATCGCCTTGCAGACATTGACGATGCCGGCATCGGCCAGCCACTCGACGCATCCCCAGTAGTCTTTGTACCGAGCCTTCTTCTCAACATGGGACAACTGGAACTTCTTGTTCTCCTTCGCCAACTGTCCGGGAATGCTGTCAAACACGTTGACGATACGGACAGGATCAAGACCTTCAGCGTACTTGCGCACGTCAGAACGATAGTCGTTGACAATCCGGCGCTGAATCGCCGGCACTCCCTCAAAAGTACCCTTGACGAAATAACGCTCGACAACCTCCGGCATTCCGCCCAAGGTTGAAAAATCAAGGAAGAGACGGTCAAGCGTCGTGTTTGCCGCCTCTCCAAAGGCCCGTCCCTCCAGCAGATGGCCGTACAGTTC
>CACWSW010000071.1 GCA_902763655.1 uncultured bacterium | reverse complement strand
GTTGAGGTCGCCGCCGCCGATCACGGGCAGGTCGCCCCACTTGTGGCGGAGCTCCGAGAGACGCCACATGATCTGCAGGGCGTTGTACTCGCGGATCGCGTCACTCTCCGCGCCGTTGCCCTTGTACCAGAAATGCGTGGCGAACGCGATGAAGCGCCGCTTGTCGGCCTTGTCCTCCAGCACGGCCCACGTGACGCTCTTCTCCGCGCCCATGCTGACGTGGAAGAAGTCGAGTCCCGAATCAAGCAGCGCGAGACGGTCCTTCCTGTAGAGCAGCGGCTCGTGGTTGATCCAGCGCGGCTTCATCGGCCCCTTCGCGCCGGCGCGGCGCATCGACGCCTCCTCGTCGCCGCGCACGATGCCGTAGTCGGCAGAGAGGTTCTTGAACAGGGTGCCGTTCCACCAGTTGGGCGTCACTTCCTGGAGCGAGATGACGTCCGGCGCGTACTGCCGGATCGTGGACTCGATGGCGGCCTCGCGTTCCCCGACGGGGTTCTTGAAGTAGTCGCCCCAGATGTTGAACGAGAGGAACTTCATCGGCTGTCCAGCCGAGGCCGCTAGGCACAGCGCCGCAGCCATGCTCAGTGAGATTGTCGTTTTCATGTTCATTCCTTTCTGCTACCTCTAACTTTCTTGTGACTTCTCTTGTTTGCTTTCGCTACTGGGAGATTAGGAGATCAGGAGTTTCGGAGAAATTATAAAAATCCTCCAAGCCTCCTAAACTCCAAGACTCCCAGTAGCGAAAGCAATCATCAAAATAATCCCGTACTAACCACTAACCACTAACAACTAGCAACTAAACACCGGAATCTTCAGCGTCTCGCCGCCCTTCAGCGCGCTCAGGTGGGCGTAGACGCCTGAGACCGTCGTGTTGAGCGCCGTCGCCACGTCCACGCACACCTTGTGGCCGGGCACGAGGATCGCGCGCAGGAAGTCGTCCGTGAGGTACGGGTGCGAGCCGCCGTGGTGGCCGTTGTTCTTCATGCCGGGCGGCAGACCCGTGCGGATGAGCTTGAGGTCCTTGACGAGGGAGTTGTCGCCCGCGTAGCGGTCGTTGCGGAAACAGCCCTTCGTGCCGAAGCAGCGTCCGAGCTCGCCGTGGTAGCCGGGGAGACCCCAGGCCACGGTCATGCGCGCGCTGCCGCCCTCGCTCGTCTTGAAGAACGCGACCTCGCTACGGAACGGGTTGCCGTACGGGTTCTTCCGCTCCTTGTAGACCGGATGGGCGTCCGGCGTGCCGACGCAGGAAACCTCTGTGAAGTGCCCGTGCGTGACGCACGTGTAGAAGCCGTTGGAATGCGTGGGATAGTACTGCGGCGGCAGGCCCGTGCGCCACCCCTTGTACGAACCGATCGACTTCCAGTTCGGATCGGAGTAGTGGAAGTACTCGCCCTCGGTGTAGACCATCTGGCCGAACCCGCCCGCCTCGTAGATGCGGCGCATGGCGATGGCCTGCGGACGGAATGCCGTCGTCTCGAAAAGCGCGTAGACGAGCCCCGACTTCTTCACGGCCTCGACCATCTTCGGCGCGCGGTCGAGCTGTTGTTCGCCGAGCAGCGCGGGGACGGCGCTGCACACGTGGTAGCCGCGGTCGAGGGCGCGCAGGACGAGGTCCGCATGGCTCGCCGCGTCCGTCGCGATGAACACGGCGTCCATGTTCTTGCCCTCTTTGTCGATCATCTCCTCGGCGGATGGATAGGTGCGCTTCGCGTGGACGACTTCGGCGAGCTTCTTGCACCGCTCGGGATCGAGGTCGGTCGCCGCGACCACCTCCACGTTCGGGTGGTCCTGGAAGAAGAACACGGCACCGAACGTACATACGCCGTACCCGGCGATGCCCACGCGCACCTTCTTGTCGCTGAACGGCTCCCACGGGCCGTCCGTCTTCGACTCGAACGACTCGTCGAATCCCTGGATCTTGCCAACCGGATTCGGCGCGGCAGCCTTCAGGCTCGTCGCCGCGACAACTGCGGCCGATCCAATGAAGAAGTTCTTTCTTGAGATGTCCATATCTGCTCCTTCTGCGTTCCCTTGCGCGCCATTATACCATCCCGCGCCGTAATCCGCCACGCCTCTTTGCGCACGAGTATCTTTCTGTTTGCGCAGATCAGGATTACTTGTTGTAGCTCCGGTAGAGGCGCGTGAAATCGCGCCGGTGCGCCTCCATGACGGCGATGCGCCGCTTGAGGTCGCGTATCACGGACGCCTTCGGGCCGAGGCGCATGATCGTCTGCTCCTTGTCCGACGCCGCGTGCTCGAACACCGGATCCACCGCCTGCTCGAGGATGTCGATCATGCGCAGGGAGTTGTCGATCTCATCGCGGACGATCTGGTTGATCTTGTACAGTCGCACATCGCCCTGCTCGTCGATCGCGGGGGAGGTGTCGCACGGCGTGGCGGTGAAGTCGGTGCGGTCGAGGATTGACTGGAACTGCACGGCGTTGCGCGCGTTCTTGATGATGCAGATGTACATGGCGACCTTCTGCGTCTGGTCCTTGAGGTAGCGCGCCGCGCGGGCGTCCACCGCCCACTGGCGCGCGCGGGAGAAGATGCCGTGCGCCTTGAACGCGAGCGGAAGCGCGCCTCTGTAAAAGGCCATGTTCGAAAGGGCGGCGCCGCCGTAGCCGCTCAGCCAGCGGTGTCCCTGCAGGTCGAGGAGATTGTTCGCCTCCTCCTCGGTCTGCGCCTGGAAGATGTAGTCGCGCCAGTACGCGCGGTCCTCGCCCTCGAGCTCGCCGGGGAACGCGACGAACGGGCGCAGGAACCACCGCTGGTGAAGCGACCCGAGCAGGAAGAGGTGTCCGCCCGTGTAGAAGCTGGCTACCCTGTCCAGCGACGTCTCCAGCGCCTCGTAGCCCTCCGCCAGCTCGACCGCGTGCTCCTTGCCGACGAACGACTCGGCTACTTCCCTCACGGCCTCCCATTTCGCTACGGGGCCGTCGCCCACGGGCGTGTGCATGTGCCGGCGCAGCAGTTCGATGGCGCAGGCCTCGTGCGGGGAGCGCAAGCCGACCTCGACATCCGCGCCGGGGTTTTGCTGCGCCGCCTGGAGCTGCGCTACGAGGAAGGGGAGGCGCGTCATTCCGAGGATGGGGGCGGAGCAGTCGGCGAACCTGTTGGGGAAGCCCACCACGTACGCCGCCGCCGTGCCCTGGGCCGTCTTGTTGTTGACGCTCTGGCCCGGCTTCATCCACGGGAAGATGGCGTTCTCGGGCCCGAGGCTAGCGCGGAAGTTGACCTTCGCGCCGGGGAGGCCAGCCTTGGCGGCGCCCTCCTGGAAGATGGAGAGGGCGTCGGCCACGCGCTTCCCGTACGGTACGCCGCGGCAGGCCGCCGGGCCGTTCTTCCCGGGGTAGAGGGACTCGCTCCAGCACAGCGCGCTTCCCGAGTCGTTGCACCTGAACTTGAACCGGTCGAACGGGCAGACCGCGCAGAGCTTCGCCACCGCCTCCACGTACATGCGCCGGACTTCGGGGTTCTCGACGCACGGCGCGTAGTACTCGCTCCGCGAACGGCGCGTCTGGTCACAGCGCGCGCCGCGCCACTTGGGATGGTCGAGGTAGGCCTGCTCGGGGAAGTACGCGGGCTCCATGCCGGTGAAGTCGGCCTTGAGGCCGAGTTCCCGCAACACCTTTGCCCGCTCCTCGAGCGCGCGGAGATTCCTTGCCGCGTAGTCGGCGGGAAGGTACTGCGACAGCTCGGGCGGCACGATGAACTTGAAGATCGACGCGCGGTGCATCGACCAGTTGGGATAGGGATCCTTCCTGTTCATGTCCCACTGCCAAAGGGAGTGCTCGATCTGGCTTGCGTCGACGTGCGTGGCGCCGATGGACTTGGCGAACTTCGCGATCGTGCGGAACTCGTCGATGCCGGAGACCGGGCACCCGACCGTCAGCGAGCCGGACGAGCCGTCCGCAAATGCCACGGCGCATGCGAAGATGGCGAATGATGTTGCTAACGCTTTCACTTCCTGTATTCCTTTCGTCGCGGATAGGATACCATAACTTGCGGCCGCCATGCCGCACATCGTCGAATTATTTGGCGCGGGCGGTTGACGGAGGGGCGGTGAAATGCGAAAATCTCCGCACATGCCAAACTGGCGAGGAAAACGATGAGAATACAGTACGGAACAATTCTCGCGGCGACGGTCGCCGCGGTCGCTTGTGCGCACGCTGCCGCGCCAACGCGCACTCACGCCTTCAGGAATCCGGCGAAGATGGAGATGCTGCGCCCGGGCGAGGTGAAGCCGCAGGGGTGGCTGCGCGACTGGTGCGTCACGGCGCGCAACGGCTACATCTCGCGCATGGACGAGATCGACCAGGCGTTCCCGCGCGCATGGAACCGTGACTTCCATCCGCGCGGCAAGTACCTCGACTGGAGCGACCCCAGCAAGGGCGCATGGTGCACCGAGGGCGGCGCGTACTGGTTCGAGGGACTCGTCCGCCTCGCGTGGGAGCTTGACGACGCGGAGCTGAAGGCGTACGCGACGAAGCGCCTCGAGCCGCTCTTCGAGCGCATGAACCCGAACGCAATCGCGTTCGTCTACTGGATGGACCGCAACGACCCCGCGCAGATGGCGGAGATCGAGAAGGCCAACCACGGCTTCATCGTGGGCGCGAGCGGACGCACCACGCGCGCCATGCTCGCCTACTACGAGGCGACGGGCGACGAACGCGCGCTCCGCGCCCTCACGTGGTGCCTCGACGACCCGCGCTTCTACTTCTTCGGCAACCCCATCACCCTTCCTGCCGCCGCCTGTGACACGTGGCGCTACAGCGGCGACGACAAGCTCGCGAAGGCCATCGACAACTTCATCGCGACGAAACCCTATCCCGAGAAGTGGCCCGCCATGCGCTACGCCCTTCCCGTGCGCTACGACCATCTGCGGATGCGCGAGCGGCGCGACCACGAGGACAACCGGAAATGGAACTGGCGCCTCCAGCACGGCGTGCTCTGCTACGAGAGCATGCTCTCCTGGGTGAAGGCGTCGCTCTGGAGCGGCGACGGGCAGTACCTCGCGAACGTGCGCGCGTGGCTCGACGTGCACGAGCGCACCTGCCGCCAGCCGCACGGCGTGATCGTGGCCGACGAGCAGTTCGGCTGGGCCGGTCCGAACCGCGGCACCGAGACGTGCACCGTGGCGGGCGACATCCTGCTCTACGCCACGCTCGCGGGCGTGACGGGCGAGGGGCGCTTCGCCGACCACGTGGAGCGCAGCTTCTTCAACGCGGGCGCGGCCTGCACCTCGCGCGACTTCATGCACCACGTCTACTTCCAGGCGCCCAACCGCCCGACCGGCACCGGCACCTTCCACGCGGGCCCCGGCGGCACGGGCGGTTTGTACAAGACGAAGCACTGGCCGCTCTGCTGCACGGCCGCGCTCGCGCGCATCCTGCCCGGCTACGTGCAGTGGATGTGGATGAAGCCCGCCGCCGGCGGACTCGCCGCCACGCTCTACGCGCCGAACACGCTCGAGACGGAGCTGGACGGCACGGTCCTCCGCATCGAGACGAAGACGGACTACCCCTTCAACGAGACACTGGCGATGACCGTCTCGCCCGCCAAGCCGCTCGCGTTCCCCATGCGCCTACGCGTACCGGAATGGTGCGCGAATCCGCGCATCGCCGTGAATGGCGATGTGCAGGACTTGGCAGTCGGCGCCGACGGCTTCGCCGTGATCAATCGCGAATGGAAGGCAGGCGATGCTGTGTCGCTCACGTTCCCCATGTCGCCGAAGGTCGAGACGATGCGCGACTTCAACAACGGCGGCAAGCCGTACTGCTCGCTCGTGTGCGGGCCGATCCTCTTCGCGTACGCCCTGCCGGAGCAGGACGAGAACACGCCCGCGCCGGGAGCGCGCACTGACTGGCGGCTTGATCCGACGCGCGTGGCCGCCGACGCGCAGGTCGTCCGTACGCCGATGCCCGCGAAGTGGGACTGGCCGCTTGCCGCGCCGATGAAGCTGAAGACGAAGTCGTCCGACGGTTCTCCGCTCGAGCTCGTTCCCTACGGTTGCGCCAAGCTCCGCATCTCCATGTTCCCCTTGCGCTGACGGTAGGGCCTAGAATTCGACGGCGACGCCCACGCCGCCAAAGGTGAGGTCTCGCCTCGCCTCCGGTGCGTGGATCCCCTTTACCGCGTCGCGGGCATCGTCCGAGACGAGGCAGAACTGCCCGACGAACGCAAAGATGTCGACATGTTCCACGATGGCGTAGTCCAGCCGTCCGACAAGCGTAAGGTCCTTCAGACCGCCGCGATAGTTGCGGCCACCGGCTTTCGGCCCATAGAGGTTTTTGTAATGCCGCCGGTCGCCAATGTCGCCGAAGAAGTCGATGGTGAACGTCAGCTTGTCGATGATTTCGAAAGAGCGTTTCACGCCGACGCACCAGAACGTCTCTTCGATGGGCTGGCGGATGACGCGCAAGCGCCAGTACGGCGTGATCCACGGAGTGTTCAGCACCTGCAGCGCCTGCCAGTCGCAGAGCGTGCGTCCGCCGACGTAGCCGGGATTCGTCACCCATTGGCGGCCGACGCCGTTCCGCAGACGCCAGCCCTCCGCTATGTCGATGTCGTAGTAGTAGCGCAGGAGATAGTCGGCCTCAGCGTAGGCGTAGCGGCCCATTCTGGAAGAGGTCCCCTTGTCCGACATCGCCGACTGCGTCCATACCGAGGCTTCGAGGATGCCGAACTTCTCAAGGTCGGCCTCTGCCGCTGCAAACTGGGCGGAATAGGGTCTGGTGTCCCAGATGTAGCCTCGGCAGATGTAGGCGGTCTCGACATCGGCAAATGCGTTGAAAGAGAACAGCTTGTGTTCCGCCGGCATCAATTCCCCGGCTTCGTCGGCGATAACGTCTTCGGCGAAGAGGGAGAGAGGGGCATATGACGCAAAGGCGGCAACAAGGACAGGGATGGCATTCGTTTTCATGGCACAACACTTATTTACTTCCCCTTGCAGGGACAGATAGTATACCAATCCTTGCGGGCAACGACAATAGCGTTCGGCGGATGGCTTTGCGCCACATCGGTGTTTTTGCTACACTAACTGGCGTGAGGAGTCATAGAGAGGAAATGAACCATGAAATATAGACTGCTGTTTGCGGTACTTGCATCGACGGCGCTCTCGACGTTGGCCATCGGCAATCAAGACAAGCCGGCACCATCCAAACCGCGCATGACGGGCATGACCGACAAGGATCCGCTCGCATACCGCCCGAACGAGCCAATGACCTTCACGCTCACCCCGCACGGCAACGGCGCGACCATCCGCTGGACGCGCACGGGCGACGACGGCAAGACCGAGACGGGAGAGGCGAATGCGAAAGCGCCTGTGCAGGTGAAGACCTCGCTAGACCGTCCCGGATTCGTCCGCATGGTGGCGGAACTGGTCGACGCCTCCGGCAAGACGGTCGCGCGCTTCGACGGCGGCGCCGGGGTCGACGTGGAGAAGATTCGCCAGGACAACCCGGAGCCGGCGGACTTCGACGCGTTCTGGGCGCGGCACAAGGCGACGCTCGCCAAGGTGCCGATGGACGGCGCGACCTGCAAAGAAATCGCGATCGGACGCGCCGACGTGAAGCTGTACGAGGTGTCGATTCCCTGCGCGGGGCCGCGCCCCTCGACCGGATTCCTCTCCATTCCCGCGAAACCCGGCAAGTATCCGGCGCGCGTGCATTTCCACGGCTACAACGCGAGCTGGCTGCCGAACGCGCGCAACACGCCGAAGTCCACTTCGCTGAGCGCGGACAGCATTGTCCTTGACCTTTCTGCGCACGGCTACGAGTTCAACCGCGAGGAAGCCTACTACAAGAACCTCCGTGCGGCGTGCGGCTCGAACGGACACGACTACGCGTTCGACCCCGTGCAGAATTCCGACCCGGAGAAGGCCTATTTCTGCGGCATGACATATCGCGTGATGCGCGGACTTGAATACGTGAAAAGCCGCCCGGAGTGGGACGGCAAGACGCTGGTCGTCGACGGCGGCAGCCAGGGTGGTCTGCAGTCCATCTGGGCCGCCGCGCTCGTCCCCGGCGTGACGGAGTGCCGTCCGTTCATCCCGTGGAACTGCAACATCGGCGGACCGGCCGCCGGTCGTGCCCGCGGCGACTGGCACATCCCGTGGGTTCCGGCGCTCGGCTACTACGATGCGGCGAACATGGCGCGCCGGATTCCGAAGACGTGCCGCGTGAACGTGACGTGGGCCGGGCTGGGCGACTACATCTGCCCGCCTTCCGGCGTGGCGGCGTTCTACAACAACCTCGTCTGCCCCAAGCAGATCAAGTGGGTGCAGGGCGCCACGCACGGCTACTATCCGCCCAACGCCCAGACCTTCACGCGCGACCATCCCGTGATCGGCGAATGAAAGTGGCGCAGGGCGTCATGAGCCGTCGCGGAAGATTGACGGGCGGACGCCGACGCAGCGGAGGAAGGCGGCCGAGAGGTGGCTCGCGTTGTAGAAGCCGCAGGCCGTCGCGACCCGTTCCAGGGAGACGTTGGACGCTTTGAGAAGCTGCTTGGCGCGGTCGATCCGGAGGCGCGTGACCTTCTCCGCGATCGTCGTGCCGGTCACGGCGCGGAAGTGCGTCTCCAGCGTTCGCCGCGACACGCCGAAGCGCGTCGCGAGCGCGGACACGCGGATTGGCGAGGCGAAGTCGGTTCCCAGCAGTTCCTGGCAGCGGCGCACGAGCTGGTCATAGGCGAAGGAGCGCGACGTGGAAAGCCGTTCGACGACCTCCTTGCCGGTGTAGGGGATGATGGGTTGTCTGTTGAAGGCAATCTTGCCGCGCATCGCGCGGTCGAGCGTCTCCGCCAGCCTGTAGCCCGCGTCGTGGGCGGTCAGGGGTATGCTGGAGAGCGTGGGGGACGACAGCTCGCAGAGCGGCACGTCGTTGTCCACGCCGAGGATCAGCACGTCGTCCGGCACATGGCAACCCGCCACGCGGCAGGCGTCGAGCGTGGCGCGTGCGAGGATGTCCGTGGCGGCGAACACGCCCAGCGGCTTCGGCGCGGCGGCGATGAGCCGCGCGAGCCGCGCGCGGTCGGACGTCCGCCAGAGAAACCGCCCGCCCGCCGCCCGGATGGTTTCCGCGAAGAGGCGACCGCGCGTGTCGGACCATGTCTGCCCCGCCGAATGCACGAAGACGTACGTCTCGCACTGCTTCGCGAGGAGGTGCCGCGCGGCGGTCGCGGCGACGGGCGCGTTGTCGCAGCAGACCCGGCAGCACGGGAAGTCCGGTTTCCTGATCGGCTCGATCATGACGGTCGGCGTCTTGCAGAGGTCGGCCTTGTTCAGCCAGCTTGGAATCTTGCCGTAGAGGATGAGGCCGTCGAGCGTGGACGGATCGAACCGCTTCTGCTCGTCGCGCCGCCCGACGATGAGGTTCAGCGTCCAGACGGTGTGCGTCTTGACGTACTCGAGGATCCCGCTGAGCAGGTGCGCATGCGTCTGGTAGGCGAGGTTGATGCTCGCCACGACGTTGAATATGGGAGATGGACGTGTCATGTGCGCGGAGTCAATACGGCATGTATTTTAGCAGATAGATTGGCGGCTGGCAACTGGGACGTTCACGGCCTTCGCAATCGTAGTAGACGATTTTGCGCGATTGTAGATGGACGGATGGCGCGGATTTTGGGATAATACGGTCGTGTTATTTTCGTTGCATGGCGTTTTGCCACGAAAGGATGGCTGAACATGATGAGGAAGCAAAAGGATTTTTGCGAGAATCGGTCGCGCAGGAGCGCGACCCTCCCGCGCGCGTTGTGCGCGCTGGTGCTTGCGTGCGCGGCGTACGCGGCGCACGGCGTGACGAACGTCGTGCACGACGCGGCGCGCGACCTCGTGCTGAACACGGCGAACAAGGCCGTCTACACGAACTTCTACGGTGGCGTGTGGAGCTTTATGCGCTCCAAGACGTACAACGGCGCGCGCACGCTCCTGCCGAGCGTCAGGTACAGGACAGGTTCCGAGACGGATTTGTCTGGCGACAACTTCAATCCGCACGACCGCAATAAAGACCAGCCGGTCTACTGGGAGCGCGGTCCGGCGAAGGACAACTCTTCTTCTCCCTGCTTCAGCGTGAACCCGTCGGCGTGGGCCGACACCAACGTATTCATGCGCGGCGCCGCGTATCCGACGATCCAGCCGGGCGAACTTTCCTGCCATCCCGGTCCGATTGATGGTTCAGTCAACCAGTGCATTGCGCTGCGCTTCACGGTGCCGCGCGACGGCACATACACCGTCACCGCCAAGGCATGGAACCGGAACACCGGCTGGACGGCGGTGGCGCTGTTCGTCAACGGAACGGAGCGGAGTGCGCGGCGCGCCTGGAAAAGCAGCGCGACGGCCGTCGTCACGAACGATTTCTCGCTGGCCGCCGCCACCTACAAGGCCGGTGACACGATCGAGATGTCGATCGACGGAAACAACACCTACAACTCGAACGCCACGGGGCTCGACTTCCGCATCAAGGAGGAGGTGGAGGCCGTGTACGACGCCTCGTCCGCCTTCCTCGCGAACTTCAACTCCGACACGCCCGCGAACCCGTACACGGACGCGTTCGGCACGTGGTCGGCGTATTTCGCCACCAATACGGCGAGCTTGTACAATGCTCCGACGAACGCACCGCGCATCCTCTTGAGCAGCGCAAGGTACACGCGCCCTGACAAAGGCGGCGTCATGGCCGGCCTTGCACGTTACAACGGCCTTCCGTACATCACGGCCAACATTACGGACGCAATGGCCGCGGAGACGAACAGCGCAGGCAAGGCTTTCACCGCTACGGGCCGGGCGTTCTTGCCTGGCGAACTAAATATTTTTCCATGGGAGCAGTTTGGCGCGGCGACGATCCTGGAAGTCCGTCCGTCCGTGGGCGGCGTCTTTGACGTGGGCGTCTCGTTGCGCGACATGTTCTACAGCGATCCCAGCTGGGATAAGTCAGGTGCAAACGTGTGGCTGCTGCAGGGCGGCGAAGTGTTGGCCAAGGCGTACATCTCGGTCGAAAGAGGAACCGGCTACTCCTCATGCACCACGTTTTTCTTCAAGGACGTGCGGATCATGCCGCAGATCCCGTTGGCGGTGGCGGTGGACAACAACGGCAACAACAACTCGGACGGCGTGGGCACTTTCTGGGCGTTCATCCGCAAGGGCGACTTCTCCGCGACGTACGACGCAAACGCCGCGATGAAGGCGAACATGACGTCCGCCTCGCCGACGAATCCCTTCACGCACAACGGCGCCACCTGGACGGCCGGCCTCTGCGCGAACGGCTGGAAGGGAACGTTCTCGCCCTACACGGTCCCCCAGAAGAGATACCACGATTGGTTTAGCGGTTGGAGCGACAACGACTCCGCTTCTCCGTTCTGGGCGATCAACATCAAGGGAAGCGAATTGACGACCAGTGACATGGATGGGAATTCAGTCCTCGGTGCCGGAACCGACATGATGCTGGCTCATCCCAAGAACGACGCCTCCATGACGGCGCTCCGCTTCACCGCCCCGGCGGACGGTGCCTATTCGGTCACGGCGTGGTTGGCCGATTTGGCTTACAGACAGGACGCAGAAGATGCGGCCGATACCGGCGTGGACGTCCACCTCGTTGCGGAGGGACATCATGCGGACTCGGCGATCGTGAGGCTGAGGAGGGCGCCTACCGGGCAGGAGGCGAAGCGTCTCGCTGCCGACCGGCTCTTCCTGCGGAAGGACGAGACGATGACCTTTGCCGTCGGCCGTAACGGGGCTTACCAATGGGACATGACGGGATCCTTCATCTGGATCGATCCCGAAAGTGATGCCGCGGCGTTGAAGAGCGTCAACATCGACCTCGACTGCAAGGGCGCGGGGACGACGTACGCGGGCACTGGCCGCGTGGGCTACGCGGGCGAGAGGTGGAACGGCCTTGCCGTGGAGGACGGTGCCGCCGGATGCGAGAGCAAGCAGCTGTACGCCGCCTCCGGAACGCGCATGGGCGTGACGCTCGCAATCGCGAAGACGGGCGGTGTGATTTCGTCCTCCGCCGCCAATCTGGCAACGGACACGTCCGCCGCCGCGCTGTTCGCGGACGGCGTGGTCGCCACCGACAGCACCGACGTGAATGCGTTCACGCTGGCCGGCCTCCTGCCCAACACGAAGTACGAGCTCTACTTCTTCAGCCGGGCGCTCACGAACGCGCCGCCGGCCACGGCGAAGTCCATCGTGCGCGGCACGTTCACGGCGGGCGGCGTGACGGCCGTCTCAGCGAAGACGTGGTTCGCCGATTCGTACGGCGATTACGCGCGGCTCGACGTCCGGTCCAACGCGGATGGCGAGATCGCCGGCACGTTCCGCAGCGCGTCCGCCACGGGATCCGCCTTCTGGTGCGGCCTCCAGATCCTCGGGCCCGGCTTCGCCCCCTACGTCCCGAAGGGCGCCGTAATCATCATCCGGTGAGACGGTCGCGCAGGAGCGCGATACCGTATGGAGAGCCGCCATCTTGGCGACGCCATCCGTTGCAAAAATGATCTTGGCATGACATGCTCACGCCTGTAATGAAGGAGAATACATGGCTATTAAAATCATTCTTACCATTGGAATCGCGTATGCCGCGGCGGTGTACGTATCAGGTGCGGCACCGAGTCCGGTGACGGTGGAGAGCGTCGCCTATCCGCAGTTCAACGCCGTTGAGTGGGTGCTGTGGTTCGAGAACCCGTCGGCGGAGAAAAGCGCCATCCTGAGCGAGATCCGCGACGGCAACTTCCTCGTGTCCCTGCCGCCCCAGCCGAAGAAGTTCCCCGGCGACATCGCCCTGCCAGGCGAGCGCGCGGTGGTGACGATGAACGGATGCGTCTCGGGGATCGACTACGCGACGGACGACGCGGCGTCCGCCCGCGAGTTCGCGGCCGTCACCCGCTATTTCCACCCGTGGCGCGGCAAGGGCAACGTCTTCGAGATCAGCAACGGCTGCGCGCGTCCGTCCGACCGCCAGGCGCCGTTTTTCGAGGTGACGCAGGGCGGGCAGGGCACGATCATCGCCATCGGCTGGACGGGCGGCTGGCGCGCGAAGTTCGCGGACGGCGCGGAGGGCGTGCGCGTGGAGACGGGAATCGCACGCGCGCGGTTCTACCTGGAGCCCGGCGAGAAGCTGCGCACAAGCCGCGTCCTCGTGATGAACTACGCGAAGGGCGAGGACGGCCCGAACAAGTTCCGCCGTCTCCTGCGCAAGCACTTCTCGCACGTCGCGTCGCGCCCGGGCGTCCGGGAGGGCCTCTTCGCCTACGAGCTGTGGGGCGGGCTCACCTCTGCGGAGATGATCCGCCGCGTCAACACGCTGAAGGTGAAGGGACTCGCCTACGAGGACCTCTGGATCGACGCGGGCTGGTACGGCAACAGCACGAAGTGCGACGACGCCTACACGGGCGACTGGGGACGCTGGACGGGCGACTGGACGCCGAACGCGCGTATCCACCCGAAGGGCCTCGCGGACGTGCGCGACGCGGCGAAGGACGCCGGCATGGGGATCATGCTGTGGTTCGAGCCGGAGCGCGTGGTGCCGTCGTCCAACTTCGCG
>CACWSW010000070.1 GCA_902763655.1 uncultured bacterium | reverse complement strand
CCCGGCAGCGAAAGCAAAGAGAGGTCTTGGCAGGGCGCTACCGGATCAGGATGCAGAAGCCGTCGTGGTAGGCGAGGTTCAGCTGCGTGTTGTCCGCCGTCCACTCGGCGAACCACTTGCTGTCGCGCGGGCGCGCGTACGCAGGCGCGTTGTCGAGCGTGCCGCCCTCCTCCACGCGCAGGATGGGATATGCCTTCACCGTGTTGTGCGGAATGTCGTCCTCGTCCTGCACCGCGATCGTGGTGCCCGCCGCGAACTTCACCTTCGCGCCCGCCGCCACGGTCAGCGGCTGGCCCGCCGCCACGTCGGCCGCGCGGAGCGTCCACGTCGTGTCCGTCACGTGCACCTCGCCGTTCATCACCGTGGGCGCACCCGTCAGCGCAGGCACCGTGACGGGCGTGTACGGCGCCACGTCGCCCACGTCGAACACCGTGCCCGGACCGAACGCCACCGCGCCGCCGAACCGACCCGTCGCCCGGATCGAGGAACTTCACGTAGTTCGCGCTGTTCGTCACGCACCTTCCCTGCCAGTCCACGCCGATGCCGAAGTTCGACACCCAGCCGAGATCCGCATTCGCCGCCGGGCCCGACGTCCCGTTCCAGCCATTGCCCAAGCGCAGGAAAAACGTCTTCCATCCCGCCGTCAGCGTCACGGGCGGCCCCACGTAGAAACGGCTCCAGCCAATTGTCGTGCCGCTGATCGTATCCTGGTTGTCGTCCACCTGCACGACGCGCTTGCCGTCGATGACGAGATAGGCATAGCGCGTCATGCTGTAGTACCAGTTGAGGCCAGTCGGCACGTCGGGGACGCGCGTCCCGAAGCGGAGCGTGCCGCCCTGCACGTCGGTTGCGCGAGACGAAGAGGTCCGTCGTGAGATAGAGGCCCTCGCGGATGGCCGTCGCGAGCAGGTAGTCGAACTTGTCCATGTTCTCCTTGCTGAGCGTGAGGCCGTCGGGGATGCCCCTGCCTTTCCTGTTGGGAACAACTCAATGCCACCGATCGCATCCCCCGCTTGGGAACAAGTGGATGCGACTACCCCAGTCGCATTGAGTTTGGGAAGAAACATACGTCCGAAATTTACATTTTCCGTTTGCGTCTGCGGCGGGCTTTTTGCTACACTTATTGCCGTGGACGCCTTGATTGTGTTTTTGCAGTTATGCAATTCATTTCAAGCCGAGTGGCTTGATCTGCAACTGCCACGAAAGAGGGTTTTATGAATTACCTCCTTTCAACAAAAGGAAATCTATGCGATGAGAAAAACACTGGTAACACTGCTGACTTTAGCCTGTGGTGCGGCGCTGGCGTTTGAGGCGAAGTTCGAGGGCGAGAAGGTCGTGTTCGAGTGCCCCGTCGCGGGTACGTTCCGCCTGAAGTGCCAGACGGGCAAGGTGAAGCTCGCCGCATCCGACGGCGCGGTGGACTTCGCGGTCACAGAGGCGAAGTCGAACCAGATGCTCCTCTCCATGCTCGTGCCGCCGAACTTCATCCAGGGCGGCGCGTGGCGTGTAGACGCGCAGGAAGGCGCCTTCCCGTTCGCGCTCGGGCTGGATGAGAAGCTGTTCAAGGGCAACGGACGCGAAATCTCCGTGAAGGACGTCAACGGCGAGACGCTGACGCTCGGCTTCCCCGTGGGTACTTACTTCGAGGTGCAGGACAACCGCAAGTGGAACTGGAACACGTTCGAGTACCGCATCTTCCTGCCGGCGGAGACGAAGGAATGGCAGATGACGTACGCGTTCATCCCGGCGCGGGGGCGGAAGAAACTGCTCGACAAGTTCGGACAGACGCCGCGCGACTTCCCCGGAAAGATCACGGACGAGGCGGAGCTGAAGGCGGACGTCGCCGCCGAAAAGAAGTTCTACCGTTCGCTTGACTTCGCCGGACGCCTCGCGCGCGCGGGCGTCCGTCTGGACGCCTTCGGCGGCGTGGAGGGCACGGGGCGGAAGCTCGGACTGAAGAAGACCGGCTTCTTCCATCTTGAGAAACACGGCGCGCGGCACTATCTCGTCGACCCGGCCGGCAACGCGTTCTTCCATCTCGGCGTGTGCGTGTTCGGCGGCGGCGACGATTTGACGGACGTCACGGGGCGCGAGGACGCCTTCGAGTGGATCCCGCCGCACGAGGGACCTTTCACCGCCGCGTGGAAGACGGACGAGCCATACTGGAGCACGCGCGCCGTCTCGCACTACCGCGCCAACCTCGTCCGCAAGTTCGGTTCATACGAATGGACGGACACGGCCAAGCGGAATATCGCGCGCGTGCGCCAGGCGGGTTTCAACTCAATGGGCGCGTTCGGCGAGGTACCAGCGGCTGCCCGCGCCGCGTCATTCCCGTACGTGCGGCAATTCCCGTTCTGGGGCATCAAGAAGATCCCGACCGTGCGCGGGATGTTCGATCCGTTCGACGCGGAGACGGTGAAGTCCGTGGAGCAGGCGCTCGATGCCGTGCGTGCGGATTCGGAGGATCACCTTCTGATCGGCTACTTCCTTGACAACGAACAGGCGTTCGAGGCGATCGTCCGCGCCGTGCCGGCGCTTGACGACAGTTGGGCGGCGAAGCGCGCGTTCACGGCGTCCGGGAAGTCGGCCGAGGCGTTCGCGGAGAATTTCATCGAGAAGTACTACAGCGTGATCGAGAAGGCGTTCCGCGCGCGCGATCCCAACCACCTCCTGCTCGGCAACCGCTGGATGCCGTCGACAGCGGACAACGAGACGCTCTGCCGCATCGCCGGGAAGCACCTTGACGCGATCAGCGTCAACTACTACACGCGAGAGATCGACAGGGCTTTCGTCCAGCGCGTACACAAATGGAGCGGCGGCCTGCCGCAGATCTGGAGCGAGTTCTTCTACTCGGCGGGACGCGAGTCGAACGTGGGACCGTTCACGTTCGACGTGCCCACGCAGCGCGAACGCGGCAAGGCGTACGGTCGCTATGTAACGGAGGCGGCGAAGCTCGGGTTCGTGGTGGGCGTGGAGTGGTTCACGCTCATCGACCAGGCCGCCACTGGACGCTACTTTCAGGGCGTCGGCGGCGAGAGCTACAACACGGGGCTTCTCTCCGTGACGGACCGTCCCTACCGCGACCTCTGGGAAGAGATGGTGAAGGCGAACCTCGCGCTGATCAAGGGCTTTGCCCGTTGACGGTCGCGACAAGCGCGACCGCTATTTCTTATTTCTGGAGCAGGACGCCCTGGTGTCCGTTCCTTCTCGCCCTTCAGCAAGATAGTGAAGTCGCGCGATCTTGCATCGTGTCCCACCAGATGCATCCTTATGGTCTCGTCGTCAAGCGGCAGAAAGCGCCGGTTTGGGCACACCGCGCAAGCGACGCGTTTCTTGTCACAGAGCCCATTTGCCCATTCCACCGCGCAGGCTGGAGGATAGCCACTCTTTCCTGATTTCGCACTCACGTACCGCCTAGCATAGACGTCCTCTCGTCCGCGGAAGAGCGCACGGAAAAGACGCACCTTCGCCTCAGGCGGGGATTCCATCGTCACGTTCATCTGCCTCTCGACCTCCGAAGAAGTGAAGTGCTAACCTAGCATAAAACCGGACACTCATATCACACCCAACGTCCCACATACTCCATCTACCATACGTCTCGCGTCCCCCACCTACCCGACATCCCTTTTCCGCGCCATCCGCCGCCACCATCGTGATTTCATACGTCCCGTAATCTCATTCTCGTACTTCGCCCGCCATCCGGCGAGCATGTTGGCCTCCTCCACCCGTTCCGGGTCCGTCAGCGCGTCCAGCCTCTCCATGAGCGCGGTCGGGCTGCCCCGCACGCCCTCGACCACCTCCAGCCACACGGCTCTCGCCCGCACCACCGCCAGATCCGGCACCTCCGCCTGCGGTTCCGCCAGCACGGCCCCGGCAGGCAAGGGATCGGCGAGGCCCACCACCTGCCGCAGCTTCTTCGCCATCGCCTTGTAGCGCATCACGGTCGTGTAGCGCACGTATAGCGCGGGGATGTTCTCCTGCAGCCAGGCCTTCACGCCCCCGCGCCGCCCGACGATCGCCCCGTCCTCGTCGCGCAGGAGCGAGTTGTCCACGTAGCACTCCAGGTCGTGCACCATGCTGCCGAAGCGCACCGCCGCCGCGTGAGAGTCCCGCCTGTGGACCCAGGCGTCCAGGATTTCCTCGCGCGTGGGGCATGGGTTCGTGGTGCGCCGCCCGCCCGTGCGGCGGCGCTCCTCGGCGAGCGCCTCCCGCCGAGCCCGCTCGCGCGCGTAGTAGAGCGGACGCCTAAGCCGGCTCTGCGCCCGGTCGATGCACCTCGTCGCCCCTATGCGCAGCCACCGGGCGAGCGTGAGCAGGGTGAGCACGTCGCCGTCCGCCCAGCGCACCATCTCGCGCACGCTCCACCCCTCGCGCCGCCAGACGACGGCGAAGCCCTCGGTCGCCTCGCACAGGTCGCCGAACGCCCGGGCGTCCGCCTCCCGCCGCCGCGCGTCGTTGCGCATGCGGCTTGCGATGCGCCGCTCGTGCGCCTCGATGATCTCGCGCTCGACCGGCTCGTACCGCGCCAGCCACGCCGCAAGCCCGCCGTCCGCCGCCACGGCGTGTTGGAGCCTTGAAATGCCTGTTTTCCGTTGCATGGCGGCATGATACCACGGGGGCGGACGGAAGGCAAGCAGAAAATGAGATTACGGTACGTATGAAATATTGGACTTCGACACAACCTTGACCTTTGGGACGAAGTGTTGCATAATGGCAGCGCTTTAAACAAACCGATTAGTAAGAGGGCTGGCATGAGAAGATTGTTTTACTTGATTTTCGCAGGGACCTGCGTGGCTTTCACAGGTGTCTGCGCGGTTGCGCAGGCGGCGGAGTTTGGCGTGTGCGGGGATTTCGCGTCTGAGATCGGCAAGAACGGTCTCCCGAAGGGGTGGACGTTCCATATGTGGAAGGGTTACTTGCCGAAACCGACCGTGGAGGTGACGGATGGCGACGGCAAAGGCACGCGTGCGCTGTGCGTCAAGGACGTGCGAGGCACGGACGGTGCGGCGATGATGTCCGCCATCAAACGCCCAGGCGGATGCGGCGATCTCGTGACTGTCGGGTTCACGGCACGCGGACGCGGGAAGGCGTGGGTGACGCTTGTGCGCTCCACTGAAAAGGGCGGATGGAATCAGACCGAGCCGCATGCGTCAATCGACCTCACCGACGAATGGACCACCCACGAGTGCCTGTTCGTCCTGCATGACGGGCCCAACGGGGAGACGAAGTCGTTCCAGGTCGAGCTGGGCCTTGACAACGGCTCCGAGGCATGTTTCACCGACGTCTCGGCGGATCATTCGCCGGCGACTCCGGAAGAGCGCGCCGCAGCCGCCGGGAAAGGCTTGCGCGCCTTGAGGCGAACACTTGAGACGAAGCGAGAAATCGCATTGGACGACTTCGAGGACGCCGCGCGCGTGCGCACGCCCACGCCGGAGCTGGTGCAGGACATCATCGCGCCCGGGCTTCTCTCAAAGACGACGCTTGGTGTCTATCGCGGAGGGCGCGCGTTTGTGGTGCCGGTGCCCGGCGGTGCGGTCGCGCTGGAGCGCGACCCTCCCGGCGCGTTCCTCTCGGCGAGTGTGCGTATCTATGACTTCGGGCGGACGGCACGTTCGGCAGCGTGTGCACGTCTTGGATTTGCTGTAAAGGGAGAGGGCGCAGCGCCACGCGCGGCATGTGTGGAAATAGAAAGCGATCCGGCGCGGGCGGATCTCCTCTGTACCGTACTGTGCGACGGTGCGCGTGCAGGACACGTGCGCGTGCCCGTGAGCGCGTTGCCGGCTGACTTCACGTTCGGCGTGGCGGCGGACGGCCGGTGGATCTTCAACATGACGAGCCTGAGCGACTCGAGCGTGCGCGTACGCCGCGGAACGTGCGCGCCGTTCGCGAAGGACTGCGCGGCGACGGCCTCGCTCGAGGTGCGTCCGGCGGGCGGCACGGCGGAGATCACGCTTGACGCACTGGCGCTCCGCGAGACGGTGGAGACGGTAAAGGACACCACTCCGCCGATCATCATCGAACGAGCGCGGGAGTTCGATCCCGTGAAGGCGGGATGGCCGCTCGTGTTCGCGGACGAGTTCGACGGCGATTCCCTCGACTGGAGCAAGTGGTTCGTGCCGTGGTACCACAAGAAGGAGTCCGCACGCCACTTCTCGCTAGACGGCAAGGGGCATCTCGTCTTGAAGGTCGAGAAGAACCCCGAGACGGGGAAGCTCGAGACGGGCAGCATCTGGTCGAAGGACGCGTGGCGGTACGGTTACTTCGAAGCGCGCCTCAAGTACACGCGCAAGCCGGGATGGTGGAGCGCGTTCTGGATGTACGGCATCGCAAATCGCAACCCGTTCTGGGACGGCTTCGAGATCGACATCCAGGAGGACTACTACACGCGCCCGAAGACGAAGGGCGGACCCGAGCGCCGCACCATCGACCACAACCTGCACGTCAACACCGGACCGCTCCTCAAGAGCTGGAACTACAACTCCGAACTGCCCGGCTCGCTGGACGATTTCTACACGCTGGGCTGCAAGTGGACGCCGTTCGAGATCTCCTACTACGTGAACGGCAAGCTCCTTTCATCCAAGGCGGCGCACAGTCCGCACGACTCCGTCACGTTCGACGCGTACCACCACGCCTACGGTCTCGTGCCGTTGCACGCGATCGTCTCGGGGCAGATCATGGGCAAGAAATGGTTTGCGAGCGACATCGAGGGCGTGGAGTTCCCGGAGGAGTACGTCCTGGACCACGTGCGCGTGTACAAGTTCCCAGAGGCTGAGGGGAACGCGCCGACGGTGGCATTCGCGAAGGACCAGGACCGTTCGCTCTTCGCGAAGACGGGCGACCGGCTCCGTTTCGCCGCCGAGGCGAAGCCCGAGGCAAAGACGCAGTCGCCCATCAAGGCCGTCTATCTTTTCGACGATGGCTACATGGTCGACTTCAAGACTGAGCCTCCCTACGAGTTCGTGCTGCCGTTCACGAAGGAGCGCTACGCTTCGACACGCTGGGCGCAGGGCGGCAGGTCGGGTGCGCGGCCCGCGTTCGACTCGTATCCGCACGTGTTCGTGATGGCGGTGCAGGATGCCGCTGGGCGCGTGGGCCATTCAGGGGAGATCGTCAAGATACTGAGAGACGCGTACGGGTTCACGCCATACGAGAATGCCGAGCGCGCGATTCCGTCCTTCGTCCCCGCCTGGGCGTTTGACGAAGGCGGACAGGGCGTCGCCTACTACGACAGCACGCCCGGCAACAAGGCCTGGGAAAAGAACAAGAAGCGACCAAACGAGGACGTCGACGCGGGGCTGGAGATGCTCCACTACACGGAGACGGGCGAATGGCTCAACTACACCCTTCGCGTAGAGAAGGACGGCAAGTATGCCATCGCGATCAAGGTGCGCGACAATGCCGCGATTCCGGGACCTCGGCACGTACCGCTCTACATGGACGGGCTGCTCCTCGGCACGTTCGAGGTAGACGTTGCGCGTCCAGACGCCGGCCGTTCGTTCAAGGCACGTCTCCCATCTGGGCGGCACACGTTCACCGTGATGCTTCATGCCCCAATCGAGTTCCAGGGACTCGACTTCGTGGCGGAACCATAGCGGTGATGCCGCAGGTTGACTGCATCTACTGGCAACAGTCGCGGCGGCGCTTCTCCACGCACGTCTTCCAGCGGGCGCGGTCGGCGTCGTTCCACAGGTTCGCCTCCTCGTAGTCGCCGCAGAACGGCACGCCAAGGTCGATCCAGCACGAAAAGAGCCGCAGCTCTGCGTCCGTGATGCCCTTGGCATGGCCCTTGTCGAGCTTCTCCAAGAGAAGACGACTCGTGCGCGACCCTCGCGTCAGCGGAGGATGGGGAGTCGGCACAGAACCGGAGCTGATCCAGTTCAGCATCGGGTGGTCGGGATTGCCGGACCAGGCCCTCCGCTCGCCGCTCCCGTGGGCGCGCGCGTGCGTGAGCGCGATGTAGCTCCGCGTCCACTGCCGCTTGGAGCGCTCGTCACGCGCGGGAGCGGACGTGAGGTCGCAGATGTTCGTGTTGGCGGCGGGCGAATGGCACGCGACGCACCGCCTGTCGAGGATCGGCTGTATCTCGCGCAGGAAGCTGAACCCCTTCGCCTCCGCGGGCGGCACGCCGTCCGGACGGCGCAGCTGGTGCGGCTTCGCCCCCGCCGTTCGCGACGCACGGAAGTCGGGCGTGCGGCCTGGCGGCTCGTGGCAGCCGATGCAGCTGGCGTTCTCGCCAGGCTGGAGAGTCGTCCAGCTGCGCATCGACTGCACCATGCGTCCTTTCTCGTCAAGGAGCATGAAGTAGATCGGCGTCCGTGCGGGCGCCTCGAAGAACACGGAACCGTCTTCCGCCACCGGCACCTCGCCCAGCACGCGCTTAACGCCCCACGTGCCCTGGCCGAGCGCGGGTGGCGTGCAGGAGAGCCCGCCGCCGCCCGGGCCGCCGTTCGAGTTCCAGCCGATGCCCGCCGGACGATAGTCGATCGACACGGCGCGCAGCGACTTCACGGTCCCCTTCGGCACACCCTTCATCGCCGCTCCCTCGTAGACGTTCTGGATGGCGAACGTGCCCGTCTTCAGGCTTTCGTCTGGACGGACCGATGGCCTGTTGGCGAGCTTGCGGACGCGTACGGGCACGGGACGTCCGCACGGCACCTTGCCGCGCCGCGAGACAAGCAGCTCGTAGCCGCCGTCCACGTCCGTCCAGTACAGACCGAACGGCGCGCGGTGGTCGCGGTACATCGGACGCCCCTGCTTGTTTCTCCGCCAGCCCTCGGGCAGGTAGGCGAGGACGACCTCCCGCTCGTTGACGGGGTACGGATATGCCGCCATGCGTCCGTCCTGGCCGTAGGCGTCGACGCGCACGGCCTTGGCGCGGCGGAGCGGCGCGAGCTGCCATGCGCCGGCGGCCTCCTCGCATCCCTCGCGCAGGTCGAAGCGCATCAGCTCGCCAGGCTGGAGCGAGTGGTGCCCCGTCGCGATTCCGAATAGCATCGACGTGTCCGGTACGGCGCGCGCATGGATGAGCGTGGTCGGGAACCAGGAGTTGCCGCCGTAGACGGCACGCTGGCCAGTGCCATCCACGTTCATGCCGAAAAGCGGCTGCGGGTACATCTGCGAGCGGTCGTTGTACTCCCAGCGCGTGTAGAGGACGCGGCCGTCCTGCGTCAGCGCGGGATAGTTGTCGTGCACCTGGTCGAACGTGATGCGCCGGATGTTCGAGCCGTCGGCCTCGCAGCGGTATAGGTTGCTCACCTCCGTCCACCAGCAGTCGACTATCTGCATGCAGCGCGTGGAGTTGAAGAGGATGCGCCCGTCTGGCAGGTAGCAGCCCTCGTAGTCGGCCACCCCGGCTCCCGAGGTAAGCTGACGCGCCTTCTTGCTCGCGAGGTCGTATTCCCAGAGGTGGAAGTCGTCGCCGCGGTCGCTCGCCTTGAAGGAGTAGAGAAGGCGCGTGCCGTCTGGCGAGACGTCCACATCGCGGAAACACCCTTCCTTCGATTCGAGCAGCGTCGTCTCGCGCCAAAGGCCGTCGGGCTGGTATTCAGAGAGGCAGAGGCTAGACCCGATGGCGAGGAAGGTGCGCTCGTTCTGCGCGTCGGATAGCGCCTCCGTGTAGGCGTAGTGCGAGCCGCCCATCACGTAGTGGCGGCAGTAGGCCCAACGGCGCGCGAAGCCGGCCACGCCCTTCAGGCGCGCGGCGCGGCGCGCGAGGCAACGCGCGCGGTAGTCGGCGGCAGACACATCCTTGGGCATTCCGCCGTCTTGGCGCAGCCATTCCTCTACCAGTTCGTCGCGCGGCGGCCCACCTGCGACGGCGCAAATGGCCAGCAGAAGCGGCGCTGTCCGCGCCAGCCACGCGGTCGTCACGCGCCCACCTCGTCCCTGTCGAGCATGTCCTCGTAGAAAGCGGCGTACGTCACGCCCATGTAGGGGTTGACGAAGAGGCCCGCGATCCCGCATGTCACGACAATAAGCAGCCACCATCCAATGAAGGACGCGTCAAGGTACGCGAGACGCCACTTGTGGCCGTTCATCATCCTCTTCGACTCCGCCAGCACCTTGGACGCAGACCACTCGGGATGGTCTCCCTTCAGGAAGAAGGCCAGCCGATAGGAGTAGAACGCAACGAACCCCGGTATCACCAGCAGGAGCGACCAAAGCATGATCCGCACCGTCTGCAGCAGCATGAGCCAGCCCATCTGGAAGAAGCGCGAAAACCCGCTGAACACCTGGAGCGAGTTGCCGGCGTTGCGCATCAGCGCGACGGAGAAGATCGTCCAGCCAGCCAGGAATACGCCGTGCATGAACGTGCCCGCGACGAACTGGCACACCTGGAACGCAGGCGTTGTCACCGGCACCGTGACCTCGTCAAGTCCCTTGAGGACCTCCGAAGGGATCTCGACCCCGACCTGCCTGAACGCCTCGCCGTACTGCTTCATGAATTCAGGCACCGAAAGTATCTCGATGCCGCCGGTGGCGATACCGATGCGCCGCAGCACCTGCGCGAGAATCATTCCCATCAGCCAGTATAGGCCGAACGCGCCCATGGCCTTGAGCCAGTTCCCCTCGCCCAGCTTCCTCCACGCCCTCTCCCTGATCTCTCTCGCCGTAATCATCCTTTCACCATTCACCTTTCACCCTTCACCTTTCACCATTCACCTTTCACCTACGCTCCAAAACACATGATCTGCTTCTCGAACCCGAACGTCATCGCGATCAGCGCGCTGCGGATCCACATGCCGTTGCGCATCTGCCGCCAGTACATCGCGCGCGGATCGCGGTCGCAGCAGGTTGCGATCTCGTCACGGCGCGGGAGCGGGTGCATGATGATGCCGTCCGGCGGCAGGAGCTTCAGCTCCTCCGCTCCGAACTTGAAGAGGTGCGTGTCGATGCGCGCGCTCTCGCCCTTCGACTGGTCCCACTCGTCCTGGATGCGCGTCATGTACACGGCGTCGGAGAGGGAGACGGCCTCGCGCAGGTTGCCGGAGATGGCGTACTGGACGCCCTTCGCGCGCAGGATCGCGAGCACGTCCTCGGGCACCTGCAGCTCGGGCGGCGCCACGAACACCTGGCGGATGTTCTCGAAGTTCGTGAGCAGGTATGAGAGCGAACGCACGGTGCGTCCGCGCAGCAGATCGCCGCAGAACGTGACCGTGCGGTTGCGCAGCCCTCCCTTCGTCTCGAACGACCGCAGGAGCGTGTAGATGTCCAGCAACGCCTGGATGATCGGGATCGGGCGGTAGCTGTTGGAGAGTTCCCACGCCATCTGCTCGGCGAGACCCTTCTCCGGCGTGCGCATGATGATCATGTCGAAGTACGATGAGAAGGTGCGGATGGAGTCCTCGCGCGACTCCCCCTTGAACTCGCTGGAGGTGGCGGCGTCGCGCACGCTGCCCCACGTGAGGCCGAGGATCTGGCATGCGGCCAGGTGGCTCAGGAACGTGCGCGAGCTTGGCTGGGAGAAGTAGAGCATCGCCCGCTTGTGCGGCAGGAGCGACTTCAGGTAGAGCGCGCCTTCCTTGCTCTTCGCCATGAAGCGGATGCGGTTCGCGAGAGCGGCGAGGCGCTCGAGAAGGTCCCGATCGAACTGCTGCGCGAACAGCGTATGGTACGGCGTGTTCGGCAGGTCCGGGTTGGCCAGGTATGGCCTCTTCGCCTCCAGCGGAAGCGCCTCGAACTCGTTCCACGCGACATCAGTCAGCTTTGCCATCGCCTCTTCCTCCATCAGCCAAGGTTCATGCCACGGACACCGATCAGACCAGCTCCCAGCCCTTCGCGTACTCGCGCTGCCAGAGGCTCGCGCCTTCCTTCGTGAGGAGCGCGCCCGTCTTCGGGTCGATGTCGATCGCCTTGCCGCAGAAGTACGAGACGTTGGCGGTGAGGGCGAGGAAGGTGGACTTCACGCCGATCTCCGCGTTCGCGTACGCCTTCTCGGGCGTCTTCGCGCGGATGCAGTCCACGAAGTTCTCGAGGTGCTCGCGCGTCGTGTCAGCCCAGCCGCCGCCGGAACGGTCGTCCGTGTTCGTGAGGACTGTCTTGCCGGCCGTGTTCCACTTCTTGACGGTCTTGCCCTTCTTGTCGAAGATCTCCACGCCGCCGCCCGGTCCGAAGAACGCCGCGCCGTCCGTGCCGTACACCATCGCGCCCGTCGAGACGTTCATGTATGGCTTCTGGTTGACGCAGCAGAGGCCCTCCCACGTGATGAACTTGCCGTCCGGGAAGTCCCACGTGGCGGTCTGCGTGTCGGGCCACTCCCAGTCCGCGTCCGGCGGCATCCAGTACTTGCCGCCCGTCGAGGACACGCGGCACGGCCAGTCCGCGCCGAGGCACCAGCGCGCCACGTCCACGAAGTGCACCGCGTTGTTGCCGCACTCGCCCGTGCCCCAGTTGCGGAACCAGTGCCAGTTGTAGTGGATCACGTTGTCGCGGTAGGCGACGCGCGGCGCCGGTCCCTGCCACAAATCCCAGTCGAGCCACTCGGGCACGGCCGCGGGCTGGCCCTTGCCGATTGGGGCGCGATGCGTCATGTACCACGTCTTGCCCCACGTGGGCTTGCCGATCAGCTCACCCTTCCGGACCAGCTCCGCCGCGATGCGGAACGGCACGGACGAGCGCCGCTGGCTGCCCTGCTGGAACACCATGCCCGTCTTGCGCCACGTGTCGAGGATGATCTCGCCCTCGCGCGGACAGAACGCGCACGGCTTCTCCACGTACACGGCCTTCCCCGCACGCATCGCCATCACGGCGCTCCACGCGTGGAAGTGGTCGGGCGTCTCGGAGAGGATACCGTCCACGGACTTGTCCGCGAGGATCTTGCGCAGGTCCTTCTCCTTCTTCGGACGGCTCGCGCCGTTGCTCTTCTTCTCCACGAGGTCGGCCGCGTAGTCCATCGCGCGCGAATCGACGTCGCACACGTAGGCGATCTCCACGCCCGGCACCTGGAGCGCGCGCTGCACCACGGCCGCGCCACGTCCCTTCTCGCGGCAGCCCACGAGCGCCAGCCGCACTCGGTTCGACGGCGCATCCGCGCCTAATGCCCTGCCGGCCGCCGCGATAGCGAACGCGCCCGCACCCATCTTCACGAATTCTCTTCTCTTCATTACGGTGTTCCTTTCTAGATCGTTCATTTGCACAGCGCCAGGGAGAGGATGGCGAACGACGTGGCCAGCACGGGGTCGTTCTCCCAGAAGCGGTTGTTCTCGTTCTCCCAGCTGCCGTCTTCCTTCTGGAGCGAAAGTATCTTCGCCGCAAGCTCCTTCTTCCACGCGACGCGGCGGCCGTCAGGCTGCACGAGCTCGTCTATGCCCGCCACAGACAGCGCGCGGGAAAGGATGTCGAAATAGTAGTAGAGGCCTTGGCTTCCCATGCCCGGGTTCTCGTCCACCGTCCAGAACTTCGTGCAGTAGTCGAGCGCGCTCTTCACGCGCGGGTCGCTCCGCGTGAGCTTCGCGTGGCACATCGAAAGCACGGCCGCGTAGCTCATCGAGCCGTACGCGCGCAGCTGCACGCGCCCCGAGGCGTTCGTCTCCGTGCCGCCCTGCGGCGTACGGGCGTTGTACGCCGCGCCTCCGGCGCGCTCCCCTTCCTTCTCCTGGAGGCGCGTCACGAATGAGAGGGCCTTGTCCCAGTTGAGGTCGGCGCGCGCCTGGCCCTTCGGGCGCAGGTCCTCCACGCGCTCGGTGCGGCGCATGGCGTCCATGGCGTAGGAGGTGTTGGAGAGGTCGGCATAGCGGCGGCGGCTGGCGCGGTCGTAGCCGAACCCGCCCGCCATCGTGTCGTCGCCAGTCAGCTGCGAGCCCGCGATGTACGTTCGCGCGTCCAGGATCGCCTTGGTCGGCGCGAGACCGCTCTCGAACAGGGCGCTGACGCAGACGGACGTGTTGTAGTTCCCCAGCCCGCTGCCTCCGCGGCCCGGCTTCGGCACGTAGAAGCCGCCGTCGGGACGCTGGGTGGAAAGAACGAACGACGCCGCGCGGCGCGCGGCGTCACCCTTCCCCTCGCCTCCGCACACGAGCGCCCAGAGCGGCAGTCCCGTGAGGGCCGGCATGTGCGCGTCGCTGAAGTGCCCGTCCGCCTCCTGGCGGGACACGAGGTACTTGACGCCGCGCGCGATCGCCGCGTCGATGTCGGCCGTCTGCGCCACGGCCGAGAGGCCCGCGAGGGCCGCCGCGAGCAGAAACGCGAGATGTGCCGGACGCCTCATACGGCGAGTCCCGCTCCGCCCTTCAGCGAGCCGTTGAAGAAGCGGTCCATGATCTCGGAATGCTCGGCGTCGGTCCAGCCTGAGCTTTCGATGGACACCCATCCGTTGTATCCCACGAACTCGATCATGCGGCGGACGCGAGGCCAGTCGATCGAACCGTCGCCGATGCGGACGAACGTTCCCTCGTTCTTCGCGGCGCGGTCGATTTTGAAGTCCTTGATGTGCAGCTTCACGATCTGGTCGGAAAGCGCGTCCACCCACTTCTCCGCCGCCGCGTAGCGCGCGTGGTTTCCGAGGTCGAGGTACGCCTTCACCCACGCGTTCCTGAACGAGCGGACGAACGCGGACGCGAAGTCCGGCATGACCCAGAGGTTGTTCCATACGTTCTCGAGGCCGATGACCACGCCTAGCTCCGCCGCCAGCGGCGCCAGCTCGGCCATGGCGTCCTGCGCGAACTTGGTGGCGTCGTTCTGCGCCTGCACGTACTCCGGATAGTCTGCGTCCGCCGCACGCGAGAGCATGAGCGTCTTCGGGTCGAACGACAGCTTGAACTCCGACGGTTTCGGCATCGGCATGCCGCTGACGCGTCCAGGCACGATGAGGATCACCGGCGCGCCGTAGGCCTTCGCGATGCGGATGTTCTGCTTGGCCTTCTCCAGCTCGGCCTTGCGCTTCGCGGCCTCGTGGGCGTTGAACATGAACCAGCCGCCCATGAACGAATGTATCTGCAGGCCCTCGTCCTCAGCCAGGCGGCGCGCGGCGCGCGCCTCGGCCTCGGTCACGGTCTTGTCCTGCAGCTCCACGCCGGGATAGCCGTTCTCCTTCAGCGTCTTCACGACGTCCGGCGTAAGCCGCGGACGGATCAGCGCCTTCTTCAACACCGTCTTGAACGGCGCCGCGCCTTCTTCGGCGCCTCGTGCCAGGCTCGGCAACCCCGCAGCAAGTGTAGTTGCGCCAATTGCGGCCATAAAATTTCGCCTCGTGATCATATTCTGCACTTCCTTCCTGTTGTTGGAGATGGGAATATCCTACCAAACAGGCGGGAATCTGGCAACCGGCAGCGGCTTGCCGTCAGATGCGGCCAAGCCGTGCGGCGATGTCGGCGACAATCGCCTCTGGGGTCGATGCGCCAGCGGTCAGTCCAAGGCGTTCGATGCCTGCGAAGTCGCACGAGGCCAGTTCGTCCGGCCCGCCCACGCGCCATGCGGCCGCCCCAGCCTCGCGGGCGATCTCAACGAGCCGTACGGTGTTCGAGGAGTTCGCGCTGCCTATGACCAGCACGCCGGTTGCCGAAGGGTCGCCGGAACGGACAAAGTCGTCGACTGCCCGCTGCCGGTCGTGCGTCGCAGTGCATGTATCGGAAGCCGGCGATTCCAGCAGATGCGGATAGCGCGCGCGCAAGGCGGAAAGCACATCTTGCACGGTGCCACACGACAGCGTCGTCTGGCACACGACGCCGACCGGCCCGTCTTCGGGGAAAGGCAGGTCGGCGACCGCCGCCGCATCCTTAATGACCTTAAGGTCTTTAGGGTCATTAGGGTCATTAGAGTCATTAGAGTCTTTAAGGTCGTTAGAGACCTTAGACTCCTTAACGACCTTAAACTCCTTAGACCCCTTAGACTCCTTAACGACCTTAAACTCCTTAGACCCCTTAGACTCCTTAAACCCCTTAAACCCCTTAAACTCCTTAAACTCGCCAACCAGGCTGATGACCTCCACGTGTTCGGCATTGCCAACCACAACCACTGGCACGCCGCGCACCGCGAATTCGCGCACCTGCCGGTGCGCGCGCGCCACGAACGGGCATGTGGCGTCGACCACCTTCAGGCGCCGCGCCTCCGCCAGCGCCCTCACGCCCGGCGGCACGCCATGCGCCGAAAAAAGCACCGTCCCCCCTTCCGGCACGTCCTCCAGCGATTCGACGAACCTCATTCCCCCTTCCCTAAGCTCGTCCACCACCGTCCCGTTGTGTACAAGCTCGTGCAGGCACCAGACCGGCTCGCCAACAGAAAGGGCGCGACGAGCCATCTCGACTGCGGCCCTCACGCCCGAGCAGAACCCATGCGGCTCTAGAGCAACTACCCTCAACCTTTCACCCCTTCAACTCTTCAACCTTTCTACTCTTCAACCTTAGCCGCTTCCCACAGCGCATCCATCTCTTCCAGCGTCATTTCCTTAAGGTTGCGTCCCTCCGCCTTGGCGCCGGCCTCGACCGCGCGGAAGCGGCGGGCGAACTTCGCCGTGGTGCCTTCGAGGGCGCTTTCGGCGTCGCACTTCAGGTGGCGGGCGTAGTTGGTGACGGCGAATAGCAGGTCGCCAAGCTCCTCCTTCACGTGCTCGTCGAGCGACGTGTCGGAAGACTGGGCCACGGCCTCCTTCAGCTCGCCGATCTCCTCCTCGATCTTGTCGAGAACGCCGGAAGAGTCCTTCCAGTCGAAGCCGACGCGCGCGGCCTTCTCGGCGGTGCGCTGCGCCTTCAGGAGCGCGGGCAGGGTGGACGGCACGCCGTCGAGCGCGCTGTGGCGCGTCTCCTTCTTGTGCTCCTGCTGCTTGATCTGCTCCCAGTTCTTGAGGACCGTCGCCGGATCGTTGGCCACCACGTCGCCGAACACGTGCGGATGCCGCCGCACGAGCTTGTCGGAGATCGCGTTAGCCACGTCGTCGAAGGAGAATCGCCCCTCCTGCTCCGCCATGACGCACTGGAACATCACCTGGAGGAGCACGTCGCCGAGCTCCTCGATGTGGTTCGCCTTGTCCTCGGGACGGTCCATGGCCGAGAGCAGCTCGTACGTCTCCTCGAGCACGCACGGCTTGAGCGTCTCCAGCGTCTGGACCTTGTCCCAGGGACAGCCCGTCTCCGGGTCGCGGAGACGGGTCATGATGGAGTGCAAACGTTCGATGCCCGTCATAGGTGGAGCATCCGGAACACTTCGTCCGCCACCTTGGCGTCCAGCTTCTCGACCGCCACGTCGGCGCCGCCGAAGTCCTGGTAGGCCACGTGGTCGTGGATCACCGCCACGGCGCTCATGCCGGCCACCAGCACGGCCTTCACGCCGTGGCCGGAGCCGGTGACGCCAACCGTGAGGACGTTGATGAGCCCGTTAGCGTTCAGGGCGCGGGTCCAGGCGTCCCACTTGCCGTTGCCGTAGGTCATCGAGACTTCCTGGTACGGCTGCACGAGCTCCGGATCGAGTCCCTCGAGCGCTGGCTTGAGGACGTCCAGGTTCGCGCGCGTGGCGATGACGACCTTGAGGCCCTTGTCGGTGAGCGCCTTGACGAACGCCTTGAACGAGGGCGTGACGGCGGCCGCGGCCTTCTCCGTCAGCGCGTCGGCGAACGCCTTGGCGAGGGCGCGCGCCGTGTCGCCGGCGTTGTCGCGCTTGCCCAGCACGGAGCTGAACAGCTCGGCCACCGCGCCGTGGTAGTTGCCGCCGGCGAGATGCATCGCCTCGAGCTTGACCGTCAGGTCGATGCCGGCCTCGGCCAGCACCTTCTTTGCCGTGTCGAACAGCAGCTGGGCGCCGTCGATCGCGGTGAAGTCGAACTCGATGACGACTCCGCGCGGAAGCTTCTTCTTCTCTTCTTCTGCCATTTTCTGCATCCTTCCGTGAACGTCACTTCTTCACGACGCGCGTCTTGCGCGGACGCGGCTGCCCGATCTCCTTCAGCATCTTGCGGAAGCGGGAGTTGCGGACGTTGAACGGCTTGCCGCCCTTGACGCGGCTGAACTCGCAGGCGCGGAGGTCGTTGTGGTTGCCCTCGTCCTTGCCGACGACGCCGCCGATGCCGGCGAACGCGCACTCCACGGCCTTCACCGCGCAGGCGTGGATGAGCTCCAGGTCCTTCTTGTTGGGCGCCGCCGCGCGGGCGTAGTAGCCGCTCTTCTGGACCATCGTCTTCTCGGCGCCGAGCTTCTCGCCGAAGCGCTTCGCGAACCACTGCCCGACGTTCACCTTGTCGAGGCGCGGATGCCCGAAGGCGTCCATCGGGATGTCTTCGCCGCGCTTCTTCATCTCCTTGATGATCTCCTTGACGCAGGCGCCCTCGGAGACGAAGATGTTCACGCAGTCGTTCTTGTCCATGATCTTGCGCAGGCGCACTGCCTCGCTCTCGAAGTCGACGCGCGACTCGGGCACGTACACGGCGTGCACGTCCTGGCGCTCGCGCGTGAGGCCGAACTCCGGGAGGAACTTGATTCGGCGCTTGAGCATCGTGTGGTAGTAGATCGCCGTGAAGGCCGTGAGCCAGCCGCAGTTGCGGCCCATCACCTCGTGGATGATCAGCATGCGCGGGTTGGCGCTGTTCTCCTTCACCACGTTGGCGAAGAACTTGGCGCTCTCCTCGGCCGCCGTGTATGCGCCGAGCGACTGCTTGATCGGGTAGACGTCGTTGTCGATCGTCTTGGGGAGGCCCACCACCGTCAGCTGGTAGCCGTTCTTGGCGAGGTAGTCGGCAAGGTCCGCCGCGGTCGTGTTCGTGTCGTCGCCGCCGATCGTGTGGAGCACGTCCACGCCGTCCTTGACCAGCTGGTCGGCCGCCACCTTGAGCGGATCCTCGCCCTCCTTCACGAGGCCGCGCTTCACGCAGTCGGCCACGTTCGTCAGCTTCACGCGGCTGTTGCCGATCGGGCTGCCGCCGTGCTGGGTGAGCAGGAGCGCGTTCTTGCGCACCTCGTCCGTCACCTTGATGGACTCGCCCTTCAGGAGCCCCATGTAGCCGTTGATGTAGCCGATCATCTCCACGTTGGGATCGCGCTTGGTGTACTCGTCGATCAGGAAACCGATCGAGGCGCTCAGGCACGGGGCCAGTCCGCCCGCCGTCAGGAACGCCACCTTCTTGACTTGCTTAGCCATTTCTTTTCCTTGTTCTTTCTTGTTGTTGTTCCGATAGCCTTCGAATGCGTTCGACTGCAATCGTCAAATCGTTCAGATCTGCTTCAGCACGTTCGCGAGCTCGATCGCCGCCTGCATGGCCGCGAATCCCTTGTTGCCCTGCTTCGTGCCGCAGCGCTCCACCGCCTGCTCCAGGTTCTCGGCAGCCACCACGCCATCCGCAACCGGCACGCCCGTCTCGAGCGCGATCTCGGTGAACGCGCGCGCGGTCGTCTCCGTGATCAGCGAGGCGTGCGGCGTAGCTCCCTGCACCACCGCGCCAAGGCCCACGACGGCGTCGTACGCCTTCGTGGCGGCGAGCCGCTTGGCGGTCACCGGTATCTCGTACGCGCCGGGGACGCGCACGAGCGTAAGGTTCTTGTCGTCGCCGCCGAGGCGCGCGAACGCGTCGGCCGCGCCCTTCACGAGCTGCTCCACGAGGAAGGAGTTGAACCGGCTCGCCACGAGCGCGATCCTGAGTCCCTTCGCCGTCAGGTTTCCGTTGATTTCCTTCATGTGTCTTCCTTTCGCTTGAAAGCGCCCCAATTATCGCACGAACCGACGGCCGGCGCAACCGCAAAAAGGAGAAGAAGCGACAAAAATGTCGCAAATGGTCGGACCGAGGGGATTTGAACCCCTGACCTTTTGCACCCCAAGCAAACGCGCTACCAGGCTGCGCTACGGTCCGTAGAGCGGCGTATAGTGTACCAAATCCCTTGCGGCTGGTAAAGCCCGAATGCCGACTATTTCGGGCGGGGCTTTTGTGGCGGCGGAAACGCCGGGAATGTGCTATAATCCCCGGCAAGAGGCGACGAGATCGTGGCGGTGACGAAGACTCACGGCCCGGAGGTGGTGCGCGAGGCGTGGGACGCCGGCCTGCGCATCGTCGGCGAGAACAAGGTGCAGGAGGCCGCCTGGAAGAAGCCGCTGAGCGTCGGCGGGCCGGACTGGCATCTGATCGGCCACCTCCAGAAGAACAAGGTGCGCCCCGCGCTGGAGCTGTTCTCCACGTTCCATTCCGTCGACTCCATCCCCCTTCTCGAGCGCATCCAGCGCGTCGCCGAGGAGATCGGCGCGCGCCCGAGCATCCTCCTTGAGGTCAACATGAGCGGCGAGCGGTCGAAGGACGGCATGCGGCCGGACGACGTGCCGGCGGCAGTCGAATGCGCGCTCGGGTGCCCCAACGTCACGCTGGAGGGCTTCATGACGATGGCCCCATTCGTGCCGGCTGACAAGGTGGAGGAGACGCGTCCAGTCTTCGCCGGGCTGCGCGAGCTGCGCGACGCGATGGAGGCCGAGTTCGGCGCGTCCTTCCCCCGCCTCTCGATGGGCATGACGAACGACTACCGCGTCGCGGTGGAGGAAGGCGCCACGTGGATCCGGCTCGGCACGGTCCTCTTCGGCGAGCGCCCAAAGGCGCGCCCGGCGCCCCCTTCCGACGCCGACGACTGTAACCTTTCGTTCACACTCGTGTAGGCAACGCAGAAATCCTCACCCAACGCAAAGGCAAGACCATGGCAAGACCAGAAGTAACAGGACTCGAAATCTCCAAACAGTTTGAGCAGTTCGCGATGTTCGCCGCAGACGCGCTGATGCACGGCGACACCAAGGCCATCGCCCGTTCCGGCGCCCCGCTTGCCGGTCCGGACGGTCCGCGAAAGATTGAGGCCACGACCGAGGACAAGGTCTACGCGCTCAAGCGTTCCCAGGTCAACAAGGATGAGAACGACGCCACGCGGGAATTGTTCCTAAAGGCTGTCGCCGACACCTTCAAGGGCGAGAAGAACATCCCCAAAAGCGTGCTAGAAGCGCTGGACATGAAAAACTTCAAGTCCGGCAAGCCACTCACCGCGCGCCGCATCGAGGCTGTAAAGGTTGCCATCATGCGCGAGGACACCAAGTTGCGCTATGCCGACGGGTGGGTTAGGCATGACCTCCTAAGAAATGGCCTCGTAATCCCCTCTCAGCCGAACGTCACGTCCACGGCTGGTCGGAAGACCATCACGGAAGAGCAGTTCAATCAGGTGAAGAAAATCATTGCCGAGCATGCAGACGAGATGCTCCCTCTCAGGCCATTCGTCAGATCGCGCATCATCGACAAACTCCTCGAAATGGTTCTCGACCCCACGTTCGCGCCACATGCCGGCAAACTGTTCAACAGCATTCCACGGGACCGCGACAAGCTCGACCAATTCAAGATCGACGACCTGCGCGCGAGCCTTCCCAAGGTCACCGCCAACGGACAGCACTTCAACATAACGCTCGGGAAAGCCGTGCAGAAGGAGATATCCACACGCCTGGGTGACAGCCTCGCCCGAGCAGACAAGCCGGACAAATACCCCGACATAGGCGCGTCCTTCGAAGATGCCCTCACTGATTACGCTCGCGCGGGATCTGGCCTCAAGATCAGAGACTCGTTCGTGACCCATGTCAACGACATGCGCAAATCGAGCGCCGATCGTGCCGAAATGGCTACAAAGATCGGACGGTTCTTCGCGGAAGACACCGTCAACGGCGAACGCGCTTCCCGCATAATCGGCGACATCGTTCACCAGGGTTTCTCCGCCGACATTTTACGCAGCATACAGCAGGCAGGGGAACCGTTCGACTTCATGTTCGGAGCGGCCCTGACAGGTGTTATGGGGTACTCCCTCGACCGCGCAGACGACGGAAGCTATCAGATCAAGATTGATGGCGTCCTTCGCCACAACGTCGCATTCGGAAAAGACGGCAACCCGGTGCCTCTTGACGCCGCTCGATCAAAGGTCCATGTCGAAGTCAACCTCACCCTTTCCTTCGACAGACAGAGCGGGGAACCACACCTCGTCTTTGCCCAGCCTCCGACGATCTCAGGAGCTGTCACCCCAATAGATTGCCCACTCTCTGACGTGACGGACGTCACGCACGCTTTGATCTCGAAGGCCAATCTGGGAGTGCCTGTAAAGGCAGTCGAGTTTTCAGGAGAGCCCGCCAAGCCGGAGTTCCGAAAGGCCGTGCTCGACGCCCTCAAGGAAGGCGACGACGCATTGGCCAAACTCGTCTCCGAACGGCTCGTCACGAAGGATGACATCGAACTCCTGGTCAACTTGGGAATTGACGGCACGATGATCGACGAGATGATTGCCGGCGCGGCAGGGGATGAAAACGCGCCACGCCTTGAAAAGGAAACCATCGTCCGGCTCCGCGACCCCGCCACACGAGACGCCGCCGTACGCGACATCAAGGCCATGGCGCAGAAGATCGTCGACGCCGGATGGGCCGACAAGGTGCCCGACATACATACCGAGGTGCTGAATCTCGTCACCGTTGCGGGAATTTCCCCCGTCAGCGCATCGAACAACCAAAGCGACGTGAAGCTCCTCATGGACGTCATCGACAAGTCCGACGACCAGAACGTGAGGAACATCCTGGCCGACCTCCAGTCTAGCGATCCCGACACGGTCGCCGCCGCCAAGACGCGCGCCCAGAACATCGTGCGCGAGCAGCGCCAGCAGCTCGGCCTGCAACTGCTGAAAAGCCATATCAGGAATCTCGGAGACACACAGATCGAAGTGCTGCAAAAGCATATTCCCGTCGCGCAGTACACCGAGGCGCTCCAGCACATCGTCAACCGCGACAGCTTCATGGACGGCGCAGTCGCTTTCTTCGAGAGCATGATCAAGACGGCAGAATCCCTAGAAGACGAGGCACAAAAGATCGCAAAATACAACTCGTACGTCAAGGTGGATTTATTCGCGGATCCGTCAAATGTAGCCCGCGCCACCGCGAAGGGCTACACCCCTGCGGAACTGGTGAAAATCAACCGCGCGGCCAACCTCTTCATGGCCATGATCCCTGGCATCACCCAAGAGCAGGCCCTGGTCGAAGTGATGACGCCGGGCTACAAGGCCAACAGGCTCATGGGATACGGCGGACGGTTCTTGGATGACCCCAAGACGTTCGAGCAGGGCCTGAAGCTGCTCGACGACTTCGCCACCTGGCACACGGACCTCAAGGAACAAGTCGGATGGAACGCCACGAAGCCGAAGACGACCGTGACGGCCTTCAACCTGTACGGCGACGTCGGAGAAACGCCGGCGGGCCTCGAGCTCTTCGTCTTCGAGCAGCTGGCGTCCGATCCCGGCATCAGACTTTCGGGAAAGCCCGAAGACATCTTCGGGATGCAGAACAACCCCGCGACGAGGTTCTTCGGGCGCGGCATGAACGCGAGCAACACCTTCACGCTCATGCAGATGACGCAAGAGCAGCGCGAGATATTCTACCGCTGCACGGACATGCTCATGCCGATCTTCACCTCAAAGGATGGCAACGCGAAGGCGGTTTCCGGCACGGGCCCCTTCGTGACCACACGGATCCTCCGCCATTTCGACGAGCTGCAGGCGCTGAAGGCCAACGGCCAGCTTTCGGCCAAGAACGTCTGGGCCACCTGCTTCGGCGACATCCAGCCCACGGTACCCAGCAATCCGATCCAGACCATCGACACCTTCAACACAGGCATCCAGAAGCGACTCATGGCGTACGTCCAGTCGAAGGCGGGGGATATGACCCCGGACAACTACCAGGCGATAACCCTGTATACCACGCTGGGACTATCCATCAACCAGAAAGGCTTGTCGTTCGAAGAGGCGTGCGCCTTCGCCGAAAGGGGCGAAATACCGCCAAGCCCAGCCCACGAGGCTCCTTTCTCAACCGATCTGGGCGGCATGCTCGATCCGGAAAGCGGCCTTGGAGTGATGCAAAGTGACCTCGGACGCCCGACAGGATACACCCTGACAAGCGATCCGACGCACACCAACATCATCCCGAACCCCCGCTTCGTCGTCAACGTTCCCAACGCGGCGCCGTTTGAATTCACCTACCGGGCCAACATTGACGGATCGGAGCATGCCACCAAGGCGAGGAACCTCTACTCGCAAATCAAGCAGCTCTGCGGAGAAGCGCATCCCCGCCAGCTCAACTCCGTCCTTTTCTCGATGAGCCAAGGCGCACTCTCGCAGCTGCGCGGAGGATTCCCGGAGCACGGGCTCAGCAGCGACGAGCATTCGCCCGTCATCTTCACTCTCGCGCGCGACCCCGCGAACGGCGCCATCACCATCCGCTACGACAGCCCGCCCGGATGCCCCATCACCTTCAACTGGACCTCAACCGTGGGCATCGACGGACATGTCACCACGACGCCGATCCAGATCACCAGCCTGCCACCGCCGCCGACAGCAGCCCCCGCAGGGCCCGCCACCGTCGATGGAACCGCCGGCGCGCAGCCATCGACCGGCGAGACGGTGAAAAGCCTCATGGACAAGCTCAGCCTCCTCATGTCGCGTGCCGGTGAATCGTCGGTCGCGAGCGTGGACGCAAACGAGCTGAAGGACGTCCTCTCCGGCACCGACATCGGCAAGAGGAACCTCAAGAAGCTCGACGGCATCGCACGGCAGGCGGCAAATGTGTTCGCGAGGCTCGACAGTCTCAACCCGGCGGACATCGGGGCGGCGTACCGCGCGGGCCTTTCCGACGCGAGCCTGGCGACTCTGAAGAAGAATCAGAAGTCCGTCTACCAGGCCGCAGTCATACTCAGGGACGCCATCAGAACCCAGGTGAACCTGTCGGAGTCGCTTCGGATCGTTTTGCGCGGCGTGGAGCTGAACGACGACCAGTACGGCGCGATCATGGAAATGCGCCTCACGTGCGACCGCCGCATCTCGGAGATCAACTCGCTCGCGGAAGAGCTCGCGAAGCTGGACGCCACTGGCGCGCAAACGGCCGCAGGCGGACGAACCACCCTCCAGATGCTGGGCGCGAAGACGCTCGAGATGCACGGCAACACGGACATCTTCGAGGCCATGAAGGGCCCGGCCGGCACACCCTCAGCCGCAGACCGCCTCTCTGAAATGCTCAAGTCGTTCCAGGGCCGCGAGACCGTGCTGACGAAGCAGGAGTTCGATGAACTCACGCGGACGGTCAACGAGTTCAACTTCGACCTTCTGATGCTGGAGCATGCCGGCGGCGTCACCCCGAACGGCGCGAAGATGGACAAGGCCGTGATCGCCTCCGCCAGAGGCGTGCTGGGCGAGCTCCTTTCCAAGCTCGAGCCGCCGCTCATGCACGGCGACTCGCTTGCCGTCTCCGCGCTCAAGGATTTCGCCCGACGCACCTACTCGCTCGGCGACTCCCCCCTCTTCAGCGAAAAGGCCATTGAGCTCTACCACGAGGCGGGGCTTCACGGCATTGCCACCGCCTTGGCGCGGTGCCAGAGTGTCCGCGAGGCAGCAAACGCCGTCATCGACGCGCCCTGGGATGTCAGTGCAAGGAAGCAGCTGATTGAGCTCAACAAGGTGTTGCAAAATGCAATGGCCTCAACCACCGAGGTGTTCAAAACCACGATGCTCGATTTTGGTCGTATCCAGCGGGAGGGTGCGGCGATTCTCGACGCAGCATCACCAGAGGCGAAAGCCGCCTTCTCCCCTGCGGAACTGGAAGAATTCAAGCGCGCTCTTGCGGCAGGGGACCAGAACCGTCCGAATTTTCTCGCCGCGAGGGCTACGATGCTGCACTTTAACTCGCGCGAAATAGAGCCCTTGGTGAATCATATCGTCGACGCGGCGGAAAGGTCCGCTCGACTTGCCAACTCCGCAACCATGACCGGCGAGGCGGTTCACGCCATCGTGTCCGGACGGACGAACCTCGGCACGACGGTCGAACTGCTCGCCCACGGCCTCGGACCGAACGATGCGCCGCCCCCCGGCATAGACGACAATCACTTCACCTCTTCCGCCCCGCTCGGGGAAGGCGGCGTCAACTCCGTGAACATGGTTACGTATAGAGGAGAAGACGGCGTCGAGAGGTCTTTCGTGTTCAAGCCGGAGGCCTCCGCACGAGAGGGTTTCTTGACGGCCGTTCCGGTGCAAGGTCTCTACGCTGGCTCGCAGCAGGCGGTCGTGCTGAACCTCGCGACGCAGGACGTGGCTGATGCGATCGGCGCGGGAGACGTGACGGTGAGGTCTTTCTGCGGCATATGTCAGGGTGAATATGGTACGTTCATGGATCTGGCGAAGGGACAAAGTCCCGCGAAGTTCCAGTTGGACAAGGTGGGACCGGACGGCTTCAGCAAGGCGTCGCTCCAGTCTCTCGCTGGAAAAGTGCGAGCAGGCGACACCGACGCCATCGCGAAGTCGAAAACACTTATCTCCACTTTTGCGCAAAAGGCCAACCGTCTCGCATGGCTTGATCTGATCACGGGCCAGCTCGACCGCCATGGGAACAACTACTTCATCAGCGTCGACGAGCAGACCGGCGCCGTAGATCTCAAGGCAATAGACAACGACTTCGCCTTCCCCGGAAACTGCATCGGCTTGAACAAGTTTCTCTTGAACACGAGTCACGCGCAGGTGTTCGAGGGGAAGATCAACGGCATCCGTTCCAAATTCTATCCTGGTCTGAGCGAAGCCCAGTTCGAGGCCGCGTACGGAATCGACGCGGAGCATGGCGTCACGAGGAACCCTGACGGAACCATAACCGTCGATCTCTCGAAGTTCGCCTCTCCGATAGCCTTCATTGGCATCGATGGCCTTGGCTGGAACTGCGTGCCCGTGCCGGACGAGATCGACGAGGACATGTACAACAACCTCATGGCGCTCGACAAGCAGGCGGACGGCACGCCTTCCCAAGGCCGGATCGAGTTCGAGAAGCAACTCCGCACTCGTCTCGACAAGACGGCGTTCGACGCTGCGATGACGCGGCTCGACGAGGCCATCGCGGCCGCCAAGGACATCGCTGCGGCAGGCAGGGTACGCAAGCCGGAATACTGGACGAGCGACGCAGTGATCGAGCGTGCCGCGCACGACACCAACTTGACAAGGGAAAGCCTCTTGCCGATAATTAACGGAAGCGCGCCTCTCGGCCTGGGCACCATGCCAGACGGCTCCAAGGCAAAAGAGTTCCCTCCGTTGCCGAACGGCACGACGCCCAAAAACATATACCAAGAAGACCCACAAAAGCTTGGGGATGCGCAAGGCGTTGTAAACGTCGCAAGCAGGTGGACGGACTACATGCACAGGGACATGCCCGAGATCAGCGAGCTCGCCGACGCGCTCCTGCAGAAAAGAGAAGGTGAAGAATGACTGACGAGAACGTACGGAACATGAACGAGATTCTCGCCGCGCTGGCGAAGACCTCCGGCGTCGACGCGCACGAGCTCGTGCCGGAGGAGAACGGCAGGGTCAACTTCGCCCTCGACGACATGGGCGTGGCTATCGGCACATCGAGCACGGGATCGGCGCGGTCGTCCTTCACCGCATCTTCCCCCTTCCGATGGCGGCGGAGGCGTTCGTGGAGGAGTTCCGCCTGCTGGCCGGCGCGGCCCGAGCGGCCCGCGAGCGGCTTTCCGCCGTACATGTCAATGATTCGCTCCCGCTGGACTTCATAGCCGTGTAGGCAGAGCCAAAGACTCAGGGAGCAGATCGGAGATTTTCAGAAGACCGTAACCTTTCGTTCACGCTCGTGTAGACAGGACAGAATGCAGCCCTAAGCAAAGAAACCGGACATGCCGACACAAGTACAGATCAACGCCGCGTCTCAGTTCGACCAGTTCGTGCGTTTCGCGGAGCACGCGATGGGACACGGGAACACCAAGGCCATCGCCCGCGTGGACAGCGCGAAGGTAGAGTCGGTGCCCGCCGGCGGGATGTCCGTGCGGACAATCACCGCCGCGACGGACGACAAGGTCTACGCCATAAGGCGCTCATCCTTCGACAAGATTGCGAACGACGTCACGCGCGACAGGTTCATGCTCGCCGTGTCAAACATGTTCGGCGGCGAGGATCACATCCCCGCCAGCGTATTGAAGGCGATGAACATGAAGGACTACGGCCACGGCAAGCCGCTCACCGCGCGCCGCATCATGGCAATCAATACCGCCATCATCGCAGCGAGAAACAAGGCCTTGATCACAGATGCCGTCTCTTTCGTCGGCCAGCTGGACGGCGATCCGGAATTCAGGCTTACTTCAGGCCAGCAGAAGAAGGCGATTGGGCTCCTCCTCAAGCACGGGCAAGCCCTGACTGGCAAGAATGCCTGCATCCTCGCCAACAATATCGTCCGCATCGTGACCGCCCCGGCCCTTGCGCGAAGAGCCGATGCCTACGTCGCCGAGGTTGTCAAGAGGATCTCCCGCTTCGACGACTTCGTGCCAGGCGATCCGCGTACCAAAGACCTTGACGAGGCATTCCTGAAGTACAATCAGGGTACTATCAAGGAAATCTGCCAGTCCAGCAGCGCTGAAATCGGTACAGATGGCATCAGCAATGCCTTCATGAAGGATGCGACGCGCAGCGACTACACCATCGCGGGACGCACGTTCACCCACGCTACCGTGCCAGCAGCCGATATCGCTGCCGCCCTCAAGAGTGTCGTGACCAATCCATTGCACCGAAAAGTCCTCTCCACAATACTGACACAGAACGCCGGCAATAGCCTCTTATATGTCATGATGGGGGCGACTCTGCCGCCGACCGTAGGGCATCCTGACGGCGGTGCCATGCATGCCGCCAAGGGAGGAGAGATGCTCGTCGGAGCTCCCATGACCGACCGCTTATACGGCCTACCCCCATGCCATGGCGGCCTCATGCGCTTCCAGCTGGACATTCTGCCCGACGGGAAGACCGCGAAGTTCACACATACCCTTCACGGCGGGCTGCGTTTCGGCATTGCGGACACAGACTTGACAATAGCCGATAGGGGCGTGGCCAAGTTCACCATGACGCAGGAGTTGACTTTTGACCTGAGCGAAGACGAGCCCAAGCTCCTGGACTACCATCTCGGCCAGTCTATTGACGCTACCGCTACCGTTGCAGACTAGCCGACACACCACCGAAAGGAACAAGAAAAATGCCGACACCAACACAGATCAACGGTGCTGCCCAGTTCAACCAGTTCGTGGATTTCGCGAAACTGGCGGAGCAGGCAGGCAACACGAAGGCCATCGCCCGCGCATCCACATCCGACGGCAGTACGACCACCGTGCGGACGATCGGCACCACCACGGACGACAAGGTATTCGCCATCAGGCGCTCCCAGGACAACAAGCAGGCGAACGATGCCGCCCGCGCCCTGTTCAGGAAGGCCGTAGGCGACATGTTCGGCGGCGAAGACCATATCCCACCAAGTGTCCTCAAGGCGATGAGCATGAAAGACTACGGCTGCGGCAAGCCGCTCACCGCGCGCCGCATCATGGCAGTCATGACCGCCATCGACAGCTTGCACACGGAACCGGTCGTCAAATCCATCACTCCTAAGGTCGCCGCCGCGAAGGTCGCGCATGCCGCCGCATTCGCCAATGCGGAAGACATCAGACTTAACATCCCCCTCGTAATTCCAGTCACCGTCTCGCAACCTCAACAGCAACAGGCTGCAGCCCTCCTCTGCAAGTACGGGAAGGGAATGACCGATGCAGGTCTCAATGTCTTTGCCGCCAATCTCGTCCGCGTTGTCACGACTCCTTCTCTTGCAACTTACGCCGACTACTACGCCGCACGTATCGCCAAGGACATCGCCTCGAAGCGCAATTTCGAGCCTGGTGACGCTCGAATGAAAATGCTTGACGCAACCCTCTTCGATTACGTGGAAAATATGGTCAAAGAATACCTCCCGATGCCCGACAGGAACCCACGCGACAATAAGCCCGCTTTCCATGATGGCCTTAGCGCTGCGTTTATTACGGACGGGCCACGCGGCACTTACATCATCGGGGGAACGCGGTTTTACCATTGTGCCACAACTGACATGGTCGATGCCTTCAAGAGCGTTGTGACCAAACCAAAACACAGAAAGATTCTCTCGCAGATCATGAGCCAGACTCTCGCCACTATACCAACCAGCCTAGCATGGCAGATGCCGCTCGCCGAAACGGTAAACCTTCCCGATGGCCTAGTGGCGCACACCGTGAAAGGAGGTGAACTGATTGTCGGACATTCCCCGTCCGACGACTTCTACTCCGGACAGACTGGAGCACATTTAAGTGACGGATCGGAACACAAGCTTGAAATGTCACCGGATGGCAAGTCCGCCAAGATCACAAGCAGGATTACCGGCAGACTCAAGTTCGACCTCTCGAACGACGGTGCCGTGGCGATGACTACCGTCGGTCACTGTGCCTTTACGCAGGAGTTCACGTTTGACCTGAGCGGAGACGAACCGAAGCTCGTGGACTACCATTTCGGACAGACATTTGACGCATAAGGAACATAACCCATGAAGACACTTCTAGGAATCGACTACGGAACCGGCGGGTGCAAGGTGACCGCGCTCGGCACGGACGGCTCGTTCGTCGGCGAGGCGTCCGTCGAATACACGACCTACCACGACCACCCGGGCTGGTCGGAGCAGGAGCCGCAGGACTGGTGGGACGCGCTCTGCGTCGCACTGCGCAAGCTGAGGGATAAGGGCGTTGACCTCTCGTCCGTCGCCGCCGCCGCGCTCGACGGCTCCACCCACAACGCAGTGCTGATGGACGACGCCTACCGCCCCATCCGCCGCACGATCATGTGGACCGACCAGCGCGCCGTCGCCGAGTGCGCCCAGCTCCGCGAGACGATGGGCGACAAGATATTCAAGACCGCCTACCAGATGCCCGCTCCCACCTGGACGCTCCCCCAGATGATGTGGCTCAAGGCGCACGAGCCCGACGTCCTCGCCCGCACCAGCCATATCCTCTTCGTGAAGGACTACGTGCGCTACCTCCTCACCGGCAACGCCGCCACCGACCGGATCGAGGCACAGGGCACTCTCTTCTTCGACATGGCGAAGATGGATTGGAATGAGGAGCTTGTCCAGTTGGCGGGTCTGCGACCGGCATCCCTCCCCTGCTTCATCGCCCCCACCGACGTCGCCGGCCACGTGACCGCGGCCGCCGCCGCCGCAACCGGTCTTCCCGAGGGCATGCCAGTGGTGTGCGGTTCCAGCGACAGCGCCGTGGAGGACTACGGTGCAGGCGCCGTGGAGCCCGGCGACCTAATCCTCAAGCTCGCCACCGCTGGCAACGTCAACTCCATGACCGCCGCCGCCCACCCGCACCCCAAGACGCTCACCTACTCGCACATCGTCCCCGGCATGTGGTACAGCGTGAGCGCCACCAACGCCGCCGCCCTCTGCCAGCGCTGGATGCGCGACACCTTCTTTGGAGTTAAAGGGTTAAAAGATGAAAAGGTTAAAGGTGATGGTAGCGACAGTTCCTGCAAGCCAGCCAACCTTTACGCCTTGATGGATGCAGAGGCCGAAATGTCGCCCATAGGCGCGAACGGCATCTTCTTCCACCCGTACCTCCAGGGCGAGCGCTGCCCGTACTGGGATCCCAACCTGCGCGCGAGTTTCACCGGCGTTTCCATCGCCTCGAAGCGAGGCGACTTCTGCCGCGCCTTGCTCGAAGGCGTCGCCTTCTCGCTGCGCGACTGCTACGGCACGCTCCAGGAGATGGACCTGCCCGTCACGCGAATTTTCCTCATCGGCGGCGGCGCGCGCTCGAAGCTGTGGAGCGAGATCGTCTGCAACGTCTTCAACCGTCCTGTCGCCGTCCCCACGCCAGGCGACGCCAGCTTCGGCGCTTGCCTCCTGGCAGGCACCGGCATCGGCGTCTTCTCGGACGTCAAGGACGCCGTCGCCAAGTGCCTGCATGTGGACCGCACCATCTCGCCCGACCCGGCGGCCGCCGAGAAGTACGACAGACTCTACGCCACATACCGGCATATCCACGACGCGCTCGCGCCTGTCTATGCCGGCATCTCCGGCTGAGTCAGCGCGCCGCTTCGGCCGAGCCACGCACCGTGATCCGTGCCGGGGCGCGACGCGCGCGCAACGTCGGGTAGTACATCGCCTCGACGGACGGACCTGGCAGCACGAAGTCGCCCGCAGACACGACCCGCACGGGATAGTACACTTTAGCCTGCTGTCCGGCGTTCAGCGTGAACTGCTTCGAGAAGACGAGCATCCTGTCGTCGCGGGCGTCCTTGCGCATCACCCAGTCCGGTCCGTCGTTCTTCCTCCAGTCTGCAGCCGAGAGCTCGCGATGCACAGGCTCGAACGCGCCCGCGAAGAGGTCCTCTATCACCAGGTCGGAGAACGTGCGCGCCGTGGCGCTCTTCAACGTCAGCTCTGTCACCAGCAGCTCGCCGCGCGAGAGGTTGGCGAGGTCGGCCGGCTTGCCGTCGCTCGTGAAGTACGCTCGCGATATCTCGATGCCGCTGGCCTCGTTCGTGACGGACTCCGCAGGCGGCAGCTCCAGCGCCTTCCACGCGATGAACGCCTCGGTCTGCCCGATGTTCTCGACCCTCACCTCGGTTGTTGACTTCACCGTCTGGCGCTCGACGTACTCGCCGGCCGTCTTCCCGTCCGCAGACGTCATGCGCACGCGCGGAGTGCCAGCACGCGGCGGATGGTGGCGGTAGTAGGCTCCCAGCGCGAGAAGCGCATGCGCGTTCTCCCCCGTCGTTCCCCAGCTGAAACGGGCAGGGTTGCGCTGCGCCGTCATGTACTGGATCAGCGGCAGGATGCGCTCGTCGTCCGGGTTGAGGTCGAGCAGCGCCAGCACAGCGAATGCGGCCTCCTTCACAGACTGCGGCGAGAACGCACCCTTCAGGAGCGCCTCGGCGCGCGGCACGTCGCGGATCGCCACGAACGCCCTCGCGAGCCGCGCGCGAGAGATCGGCGACAGCGAGGCGGACTTGTCGTAGAGGCGGAACATCCTGTCCCTGTCGGGCTCGCCAGCGAGCGCGAGTGTGTGGCACGCGTACGCCGACTCCGAATCGTTGCGGGAGAGCACCCACTTGCGCAGGAACGGCCGCGACGAGGAAGTGCGACGCGTAGAGCGACACCTCCCTGTCCCACGGCGCGTAGTTGCAGTCGGGCCACATCACGAAGTCCTTCGCGCGGATCATCGACTCCACGCGGCGAACGCCCGCCGCAACGTATTCCTCGCGGTTAGTCGCGGCCCGCGATCCCACGGCGTTCAGGATGCCGCCCGCCGTCACGAGCGGGAATATGCGCGAGGAGGTCTGCTCCAGGCAGCCGTGCGGATAGTCCGCCAGCCACTCCAGCGCCGCCGTCAGCTCGCCAAGCGACGACTTGGCCACGGTCAAGACCTGGCGCGAGAACGCGCCCTGCGTCCCGAGCTTCCTGCTTTGCCCGGGCTCCAGCCGCACCGTGCCCGCCCGTTCGCGCCAAGCGACGGCAGGCCGCACCGGCAGCTCGATCTTGCGCACGTGCGTCTCGCCCAGCCCGCGAGCCGTGAACGTCACGACCGCCTGCCCGGGAAGCTTCCCGGCCTGGAGCTTCGCAACGACCACCTTGTTTCCGCCGTCCGCGATCTCCACCGTCCCGTTCCGGACAGCGTTCTCCACGCACCCGGTCGCCGAGATGTCCCACCGCACGTTGCCTGCCGCGCCGCTGCGGTTCGCGAACGGCAACGACACCTCGAACGTGTCGCCCGGCGCGACGAAGCGCGGCGCGTCAGGCTGGATCACGAGCTTCGGCGCGACCTTCCGGCGCACGGACGCCGCGCCCGTGGCTTTGTCCGACCACGCGACGGCCGTGACGCGCACCTCGCCGACGAACTCCGGCAGCTTGAATTCCACGCGGGCGCACCCGCCAGTGAGGCGTATCTCGTCCTGCCACAGCGCGAGCGGCTTGAACCGGCGCGTGGGCACGGGGCTTACGCGCCCGAGCATGTCGGCGTCGCCGCCGCCGCCGGTCTTCACTCCGCTCGCGCGCAGTCCATCGCCGCCGATGACGGGCAGTATCCTCCCGTAGAGATCGAAGAGAGGATGGTGCGCGCAGCGCATGGCCGCCAGCTCCCCGACCGGATCCGGCGTCTTCTCGTCGGTGAGAAGGTTGATCCCCTCGTCCACTACAGTCACCACGGCCATAGTACCCGTCGCCGCCGCGCCACGCGCGTCCACGTCGACCGTCACGATCGAGCCCTCGGCTCCGCCGGCCGCCACCCGCGCCGCCACCTTCACGGGGCACTCGTGCTCCTCAGGGCGGACAAGCACCGTCGTCTGGCCGTGAGCGCGCACCGCCAGATGACCGGCATTGTCGGCGACGCGCTGCACCACCGACAGCGCCACGTCCACGTTCGGCCCCCACCACTTCTCCGTCGGGCGAAGACGCACCTCGCTCGTGGCGTTCGTGAGGTCCAGCACCTGCGTGTACACGAGCTTGTCGCGCATGACCGAGAGGATCGCCGAACCTGCGAACGGCGCCTTCACCAGCAGGCGAGGCGTCTCGCCCACGCGGTAGAACGGCTTGTCGGGACGGATCGTGACGGCGGTCGGGTTGCCGAGCGGCGCGCGCACCGTCTCGTCGCCCCAGCTGCTCAGGTAGAACGTCCGCGCGAACGACACCCCGCGCGCCTCGTCGGCGATCGTGAGGACGTACTCTCCGCACTCGGCTAGAGGCAGCGTGAACGTTGTGTCCTTGTCGGGGAACGTCTCGACGGCAATGCCGTCTGCCACCTGCGTGCGAACCTTCTCGCAGTCCCAGGAATGCCAGCCGTTCGCGTTCTTGCGGTAGGCGTAGACGGAATCGACGCGTTCGATCTTCGCCTTGAGCGTCTGCCCTTCCGCCCACCTCGCGCCGTCGGGGGCCACGCAAGCCACGGATATCTGCGGCTTGCCGCGCTCGGGCATGCGGAACCACCCGGGGAGCGTGGAGCCGATGTAGTACGGGAAATAGTGGCAAAGCATGCTCGCGCGGGCGACAGCCGGACGTCCCCCGTCCTCGAACACCACACCCTGCGCCGTCGCCCGGACCGCCGCCTTGGGCCGCCCGTCGTCCGCAAGGATGTAGGCGGGGAACTGTGCCCTGCCGTCCTCGCCGAGCACCTGCCCGTCGAGGCGGCGGAAACACGGCCGCAGGCCATGGTCGTCGTTGCCGAAATGGAACCCCTTCCAGCCTGCTGGCGCGAACGGCACGTCCTCGAACACGACCGCGCCCTCGCAGGCGAGCGATTTCGCCGCGCCTCCGTAGAGGTGCTCAGCGCTGACGGCGAAGGCGAACGTCTGCGGAGTCGCGTTCGTCGCCGGCTCCACCTTCACGCGTATCTGCGGCGGCGCGAAATCCTCCACCTTCACAGAATGGGACGCCAGCACGCGCCCGTCCTTGCCCGGTATCTTCGCGTAGATCGTCCAGCTGCCGCTAGGCTGGTCGGCAGGTACGCGGAACATGTCGCACGACAGCGCGCCGCTGTCGTCCGGAATCAGCGTGCGACGTGCATAGACGTTCCCGTTCGGGTTGAAAAGCGCGATCTCCACCGGGAACGGCTTTGGCGCCTTCATCGTTCCGTCGCGGAGGATGGCATGCAGGAATATCTTCTCGTCATGGCGGTAGATGCCACGTTCCGTCCAGAGAAATGCCGTGCATTCGCGAGCCTCGAGATAGCCGAATCGGGCACCCTCGGTGTACGTCTCGTCCACCTCCATCGAGTTGCGGAGCGCGAGAAACGACATGTCATCGCCTGTGGCCGACGTGGCCACCACCACGAAGGGCTCGCCTTTCGCCACGCGGCGCACCACGCACCAGCCGTTAGAGGCAGTCGTCCCTTCCGCCACCTTGATGTTTGCGGTGGAGAACACCTCCACGCGGCATCCCGCGACCGGGCGCCCAGTCGTGAACGACGTCGCCCACACGCCCGTCTCGTCGCCGCTCTGCCGCACGCTAAGGCCGATGTCCGAGAGGCAGACCACCCTGTAGCGGTTGGGATTCTCCTTCGCACGGTTCTCCTCGCTTTCCCAGGAGCCCACGTAGTCGCAGCGCGGCATGTCGCCGTTGCGGACGGTCACTAAATAGATGCCGTTCGTCGGCCCGCCGTCCGCCGCCGCCAGGAGCAGGGGCGTCGTCTTGCGCTCGTTCACCTGCCCTGCGCACCCCAGCTCGCGCACGACCGAATCCCCTGCCAGCTCCCCCGTGTCCTCCTTGTCGGCGGTAGAGCTCTCGGTACGCCAGTCGTAGCCGTTGTACCTGGAATACGCGCCCTCCTCGCGGGCGAGCATCTGCACGAGGTTCTGCGGAGCCACGCGACGTATCTCCGCGTGTATCTTCCTGGCGTTCACGGACTCTACGGCGATCGCATGCTGGCCGCCGGGCGGCAGGTAGCGCCCGTCGGCCGCGAACCTGACGCTTGGCGCAAGGTCCTTGCGCCGGAAAGAGTACACAAAGTCTTCTGCGAGCGAGCCGGGCGCCGCCGGATTGAGTCCCTTGCCGTATATCGGAAGCCCCTTGCGGATAACCATAGTGATGTTGGTGCGGAATGCGAAGTCGCCGGTCACGATAAGGTGCGGCTCGAACGCGTCGGTACGGTGGTTGTACTTCGCCGAGTACCTGAAGCTGACCGTTCCCTCGTCCATCGGGGCGACGCGCACGTATCGGCGCACGACGTCCATCTCCGGACGTTCCGCGAGCTGGACGTCGAGCTTTGTTTCGCCGTCGTACGAAACATTCACGACCTTCATCTGCTGCGGCGCCCTAGCAACCGCATTCGTATCGGCGGAGATCGCGACGGACGCGCCATCCGGCAACGCGCCGCGGCCACTGGCAAAACCATTCGGCGGTGTCGCGCCAGCCGGCAACGTCAGCACGTCACCAGGCCTTATGGCATCCGGTTCAGCCAGCTCGTTCACGGCGATGATCTGCGACGGCGAGACGCCATACGCGATGGCGATGGAGACGACATCCTCCCCTTCCATGACGCGATGCGTCAGCTTGCCCGCCAATGGATGTTTCCCGGAAGTTTTCCGGACAGCCCTTTCGCCGCCCTTTCCCCGCGAACTGTTCCTGGCTGTCTTATCGCAGCCCGGCGACAGGATAGATACG
>CACWSW010000069.1 GCA_902763655.1 uncultured bacterium | reverse complement strand
AGCGAGCCGGTGCGGACGATCAGGTTGGAGTCCGAGTTCGGCTTGGGCGGGATGAAGGCGGCGGGCTGCGGATAGCAGTCGAACGCGCGCTCCTTCGGGGTGTAGAGGGGACGGTCCGTCTTGGCGTCGCGGCAGAAGACCGTGTAGACGAAGTTCGGACCTCCGCGGTAGAGGTTGTCGAACACCTTGAGGGTGTAGAATCCGTCCATCGGCACCTTGTAGGTGAGCACTGGATCGGGGAGGAAGTAGAAGTCGTCGGCGAAGGCCACCTCGTGGCCGTGCGAGTCGCAGAGGCTAAGCACGGGGTTGAAGAAGCCGGGCACGGCGTCGCCTAGGTACGGGAACAGCTCGCGGCCGATGAGCGAGCAGACGAGCTGCTGGCCCTCCTCGAGGCGGAGCGTGTAGGTGTCCACCTCGCCCGGCCAGATCTGTCCGTCTATGTGGATGGGTAGCGACTGAGGCTTGATGTCCGGCGGCAGGTGAAGCGATATGCTCAGCGGGCGACTCGGAAAGCCGCGCGGCGGAATCACGAAGAACGGCTCGGCGACATGCGGCTCGCGCGTGATGTAGAAAGGATGCGGCGCGCTCGCGCTGTTGCCGTCGTAGAGGATGATGTCGCGGCGGCCCGGACGCGCGTTCGCGTCCACCTCCACGTCGAGGATCACCAGGTGGTCCAGGGCGGGCGTGGCCTGCGGGTAGTACTCCGGCGTCAGGATGAAGCGGGCGACTGTCTGCAGCTCCAGGTTGTCGTGGTCGTCGAGGAAGTGCCACCAGTTGCACTCCTGCCAGTCGGTCTCCTCCGCGAGCGCCTCTGGCGGCAGGGGACGGTGCGGCTCCTTCTTGATGATGGGCTTGTTCTCGAGGATGTCGTACAGCCAGTTCATCACGAACTTATGCTGCGTCTTGCCTGGCGCGCGGGGCTGCCCGGGCACCACGACGAGGCGCGTGACCTTCGCGCCCTCGCCCGAGATCCACGCGCCCTGCACGCCGTAGACGGAGTCGCCGCCCATGATGACGCGCGTCTTCGAGCCTACCTGCACGCTCGAGGGATGGTAGTATCCCGGCTTGGGGAGCGCCAGCGCGGCGGCGGCGCAGAGTCCGAGCGCAGCGACTATGCCGATGCGCGCGCTAGACATAGATCTCCTTCAGGCGGCCGCACTGCGACTTCTGCTTCGGGTTCATCACGGAGCCGTATTCCTTCAGCCACCTGGGGTTCGGGAAGCGGTCGTCGGGGTCGACTCCGGCCAGCTCCATGATCGAGCCGAGGAAGTCCTGCGGCGTGACGGGACGCTCCTTCACGTGGTCCGTCGTCTCGTCGCTCACGCCGACCACCTGGCCGCCCTTGAAGCCGCCGCCCGCCACGAGCGCGGAGAAGCAGCGCGGGAAGTGGTTGCGCCCGCCGTTCCAAGGCGGCTGGCGGTCCACCTTCGGCACGCGGCCGAACTCGCCGCTGAGCCAGACGATGGTGGTGTCGAGCAGGCCACGCTCGTTGAGGTCGGTCAGCAGCGCCGAAACGGCCATGTCCATCTCGGCCGTCGGACGCTTCATCGTCTCGAAGTGGCGCTTGTGCGAGTCCCAGCCGCTATAGTTGATGGAGATGTAAGGGATGCCGTACTCCACGAGGCGGCGTGCGGCCAGGAGCTGCTGTCCGATCTCGGTGTAGCCGCCGCCCTGGGTGGTGCCGTAGCGCTTGCGCGTCTGCTCCTTCTCGCGCGTGAGATCGAACGTGTCGGCGGCCTTGCCGAGGATGATCTCGCGCGCGGCGGCGCCGGCCGCCTCGAACTCCGCGTCCAGCGGCAGGCGGTCGATGCGGGATGCGCGGCTGAACCGGTCGACGATCTGCTCGCGCGTGAGCCCGCCCGGCGGCACGATGCCGTCCACCTCGAAGCGCTTCGCCGAGGCCCTGCCGCCCGTCACGAGCGGGGCGCATTCCTCGCCGAGGAAGCCGACTTCCGAGAAGCGGCCCTTGGGGTGCGTCAGCACCACGAACGGCGGCAGGTCGCCCTCGTAGCGAAGGTCGGCCACCGCGGGCTTGCGCTTCTTCGGATCGAACACGCGCGACGACGAGATGAGCGCGCCTATGGAAGGATAGGTGATGCCGTCGCCGGGCATGCGTCCCGTCTGCATCAGGTACGTCGCCGTCTCGTGCGCGGGGGACGGATGGGTCATCGAGCGGATGATCGAGTAGAGGTTCGAGCATTTCGCCAGCTCGGGCAGCCACTCGTGCAGCTCGTACCCGTTCGCGGACTTGATAGACTTGAGGCCGTTGTTGTAGTCATGCGGAGCGCCGGGCTTCGGATCGAAGGTCTCCAGCTGGCTGGGGCCGCCCCACAGCCAGATCTCGATGACGCTCTTCGCGAACTTGCGCGAGGAGGAAGCAGTTTTCTGTGCGGGATTGTTCATATGCGGTAGAGGAATTCACGGGAGTTGAGAAGGAACCACGCTACGTCGCGGGCGGTGATCTTGTTCTTCTGGTCGAAGTAGAAGAGCTCGTCCTTCACGGGCGGACGCGAGAGGAAGCGCATGTAGAGCTCCCTTATCTGGTCGGCGTGCGAGAGGGACGATATCTCCTTCTTGCCCACCATCACGCCAAGGTCGCGCCACAGCTTGCTGGAGTTGTAGAGGTAGAGGCGCTGCTTCGCCGTGATGCGGTTGTTGCGCTCCTCCAGGAGACCCGAGTCGCGCGCGGGCCGCCCGAAGAGGATAAGGAACGCGCTGGAGATCGAGCCGTCCTCAACCAGCACCGACTTGCGGGTGGGCGGCAGGAACGAGTAGGGCTCCGGGGCGATCGACCCGAAGTCGCGGCGAGCGCCGGTGAGCGTACAGAGCACGTCGTCGAGCACCTCCGCGTCGAGGCGGCGAGACGGGAATCCGCCCTTGCCAGGCCCCTTGCGGTAATCCGTCTGCGAGAACACGTACCGGAGGAGCGGCTTCAGGCGATAGCCGCCACTGCGGAAGGCGGCCTTCCAGCGGTCGAGCTCGGCCCTCTTCGCGAGCGTGCCGTAGATCCACCAGTGGACGCGCTGCACAGGCGTAGCGACGAACTGCTCCGCGAGCGGACCTTCCAGCTCCGCCATGAACGCCTCGGGCGTCGCGTCGGCGGGGCCGTCGTCGAGATACACGATCTCCTCCTTCCACTCGCGCGTCTTCTTGTAGGCGACACGCGAGAAGAAGCGGGCGTACTTGGCCGTGGGCTCCAGGAGCAGGCTGGTGGACACGGCCTCGGAGATGCCCTCCGGCGTGCGGTGCGTCACCGCGCGCAGGAAGTTCACCTGCGGGACGCGGAAATTGCTGCCGCGCGAATAGAGGAGCGTGCGCGCGAAGTCGTTCCACGGCATGTCGCGCCTGATCGTGTCCCGTATCCAGTGGTGGTAGACGTAGACGGCGTTCGGCCACAGGTTGATCGGGAACTCGCTCTTGACGCGCAGGAAGTCGCAGTAGCGCATCGCGTAGTAGTCGGCATAGTCGTCGGAATCAAGCAGCATGTCGACCAGCTTCTCGCGCTTCCTGATGTCGCGCGAGGCGACGTACTCGTTCACCTCCTCGGGCGTCGGGATGCGCCCGCAGATGTCGAGGTAGAGTCGGCGGCAGATTAGAAAGTCGGCCGCCTGGCCACCGTTGGGCGCGAAGATGCGCGCGTCCGCGCTCGTGGCGGCAAAGCCGTCACGAAGCAGCGCCATGGCGGCGGCTCCGCCCAGGAATGCTCGACGCGAAACTTGCATGATCTGTTTTCCTCCTGCTTGCAGGTACACTATTCCAAAACCTTGCCGCTATTATATACGATTTGTCCGTGCCGCACAAGGCGGATTATCTATGATATAATGCGGGCATGGAAACGACGGTTCCAGGTGGGCGCGAGACGCTCCAGTCGAGACTCGGGTTCCTGATGCTGGCGGCAGGATGCGCCGTCGGGCTGGGGAACGTGTGGCGCTTCCCGTTCGTGGTGGGACGCAACGGCGGCGCGGCGTTCCTGCTCGTATACCTCGCGTGCCTCGCGATGCTCGGCTTCCCGCTCCTGACGGCGGAGCTGGCCGTGGGGCGCGCGGCGAAGAGCGGCATCTCGCGGGCGATGCGGTCGCTCGCGCCCGCGCGCACATGTCGCTTCTGGGCAATCCTCGGCGGCATGATCTTCGGCGGCAACCTGCTGCTGATGATGTACTACACGTCCGTCGGCGGCTGGCTCCTGCGATACGCCACCGGCTACGCCGCGCAGGGGAACGCGTTCGTCGGGGCTGACGCCGCGGCGGCGTTCGATTCGCTCGTCGGGTCGCCGGGCGTCTGCACCGCGTTCATGATCGCGTGCGTAGTCCTCGCTAGCGCGGTTTGCGCGTGCGGCGTACGCGCGGGCGTGGAGCGCATAACGAAATGGATGATGCTCGCGCTGCTGGCCCTCCTCGGAGTGCTGGCCGTGAAGGCGCTCTCGCTCCCGGGCGCGGACAAGGGCGTGACGTTCTACCTGAAGCCCGACTGGACGCCCTTTCTCGCGCACCCCTTCCGCACCTGCTTCGAGGCGATGGGACAGGCGTTCTTCACGCTCTCCGTGGGCGTGGGATGCATGACCATCTTCGGAAGCTACGTGGACCGCTCACGCTCGCTCGTGACCGAGGCGACGTGGATCATCGCAATCGACACGACGGTCGCATTCCTCGCGGGACTCATCGTCTTCCCTGCCTGCGCCGCGTTCGGGGTGGACGTGAACGCGGGGCCCGGCCTCATATTCGTCGCGCTGCCGAAGGTCTTCGCCCAGATGGCAGGCGGCGGCGCCTGGGGAGCTGTGTTCTTCCTCTTTCTCTCGCTAGCCGCGCTCACGACGGTCATCGCCGTCTTCGAGTGCCTCATCGGAGGGCTGATCGACGAGTTCCGGTGGCCGCGCGTCCGCACGGCTGCGCTAGTGGGCGCGACGGTGGCCGTTCTATCTATGCCAACCGTTCTCGGGTTCAACATCTGGTCGCACGTGCAGCCGATTGCAGGAAAGACGATCCTCGACTTCGAGGACTTCGTCTTCAGCCAGTTCTGGCTGCCGCTCGGATCGCTGGCAACATGCGTCTACTGCTGCTGGCCGTTCGGATTCGGGTGGGAAGGCTTCAGGGACGAGTCTTCCGCGGGCACGGGCTGGCACCTCCCCGCGGTCCTCAGGCCGTACATGCGCTACCTCCTGCCGCTCGTTCTCCTCGGCATCCTGTTCGGCGGACTCTGACTGCAAACGAAAAGGCCGGTCTCGCGACCGGCCTTCTTTCGTTCTGGAAAAGCTGGTGTGGCTGTTACCACGCGTAGTGGGCGAACGCCTTGTTAGCCTGAGCCATCTTGTGCACGTCATCGCGCTTCTTGATGACGTTGCCCTGGCCCTGGAACGCGTCGATGATCTCGGCGGCGACTGCGGCGGGCATGCCCATGCCGTGGCGGGCGCCTGCAAACGTCGTCATCCAGCGGAGCGCGAGCGAGAGCTGGCGGACCGGGTTGATCTCCACCGGGACAGGGTAGGTGGTGCCGCCCACGCGGCGGGTCTTCACCTCCACCTTCGGCTTCATGTTCTCGATTGCCTGCGAGATGATCTCCAGGGGATCGGTGACGACAGCCTTCTGGTCGCCCTCGCCCTTCTCGAACTTGGAGGGGTCCTTCTCGACCGCTTCCTTGATCTTGTCCACGGCGCCGTACACGATACGCTCGGCCGTGGTCTTCTTGCCGTCCTTCATGATCACGCGGATGACGTGCGCGATCAGCTCGGAGTTGAACTTGGGATCTACCGAAACCCGCTTCTCAATCTTTTTTGCGCGTCTTGACATGGCCTAGTCCCTTACTTCTTCTCTTCCTTCTGGTGCTTGACGCCGTACTTCGAACGGCTGCGGTTGCGCCCCGACACGCCCAGCGAGTCGAGCACGCCGCGCACGATATGGTAGCGCACGCCAGGAAGGTCCTTCACACGGCCGCCGCGCACGAGCACCACGCTGTGCTCCTGCAGGTTGTGGCCCTCTCCGGGGATGTAGGCCGTCACCTCGACGCCCGTCGTAAGGCGCACACGGGCGACCTTGCGGAGAGCGGAGTTCGGCTTCTTGGGCGTCATCGTCTTCACGACGAGACACACGCCGCGGCGCTGCGGGCAAGCCTTCAGCGCCGGCGACTTCGAACGCGATGCCAAGGGGCGACGCCCCTTGCGGATCAGCTGATTAATTGTCGGCATGAATGTTTGATTCCTTACTTTTCCAAAACGGACGCATAATATACCAAAAACGGCGGCCAAGCGCAAGGGGGGTAAGTGCAGAAAAAGGGGACCTGCAAATTTTCCTCATTTTCCAGTTGCCTTATCGCCGATTTTTCACTATCCTATACACCCGCAAGGCCCCAGTCTTTCTTCTGGGTGTCCCTGCAACCAGAGTAACGAGGAAAATGTGAAATGAATAAGGCTTTGCACGCGCTAGTCTACGTGATTCTCGCAGTCGCGGGAGTCGCCCTGTTTTTCGAGATCAAGCTCTTCGACAAGAAAGAGCTCCTCACGGAACGGAACGACCAGCTGATCCAGTCGCTGATCGACGTGGCCGGAACCGTCGAGGAAGCCAACGCCCCCAAGCCCACCTCCCAGCCGGAGGCGCGCAAGGACGTCTCCCCGATCGAGGCGAAGGCGATCGAGACGCCCGACACCGAGAACGTACTCGACGAATACCACTCCGAACTTGAGGCCGGCAACAACAAGACCCTGCAGTGGGACGGCAAGCGCGCGCAGCTGCGCGTCCTCTATCAGCTGGACGGCGAAGGCAACAAGATTCCCGACCCCGGACGGCCCGGCAGCTTCGTGAAGACCGGCAGCGGCACCGCGCAGGAGCTTCTCGACCAGCTGTTCGAGCGCGCGAAGGCACAGCGCGCCAACCTCGACACCACGCGTGCCGAGCTCCAGAACCTCCGCAGGAAGATCGAGACGCTCGTCGCCGACTACAACAAGCTTCCTCCGATCATGCGCCAGGACAAGGAGACGATCGTGAAGCATGAAGGCACTATCGCCGATCTCGAGCAGCAGAAGCAGGCTGTCGAGGAGCAGCTGAAGAAGACGAAGGCGCAGGTCGACGACCTTCAGGCGGAGATCGCGTCCCTCAAGGACGAGGTCACAAACGCCAAGGAGGAGACCGAAGCCGTGAAGGAAGACCTCGCGAAGGCCGAGAAGGCGAAGGAGCAGCTGATCCAGCTCCTCAAGAAGCAGGCCGCCTCGCAGAGCGTCGCCGCCTCCGGCGCTCCCGTCACCACGCTTCCCGCCGGCGACAAGGGCAAGCTCGTATACGTCAACAACGACCTCATGTTCGCGGTCGTCGAGTTCACGGACGAGGCGATGCAGGAACTTCTCGGGCCGGAGCGCCAGAATCCGTTGCCGCCTCTGGAGATGGGTGTCCGCCGCAAGGGCGCCAACGGAGGGAAGGACGCTTACGTCGGCCACATCCGCCTCCGTCAGGTCACGCAGGGCAAGAACTACGTGCTTGCCGACATCCTCCGCGACTGGGAACAGCTGAAGGCTGCAAAAGACGATGTCGTTTCCGCAGAATAACACCTTCCCGACGGTCTGGGGCCGCTTAGTCAGCCTCTTGCTTTGCGCGCTATTCCTCGGCCTTCTGACCGGATGCATTGCCGACACGGCAGAGGATTCCGACCTTCCATGGGCACGCAACCAGGGATGGGAAGGCGTGATTCCCCTTCCCCTGAACGCCGACGGCGGAAGCGCGTATGATTGAGGACGCGTCATTCCAGGCAGAAACGAGCGGTGTCCGTCTGGACGCCGCTTTGTTGTCTCGCTTCCCTTCGTCCACGCGCGCGTTCTGCCGCGAGGCGTGCGCCGCCGGCATGGTGACCGTGGACGGACGGCCGGCCCTCAAGGGACAGAAGCTCCGCGCCGGCGCGCTCGTGTTCGTGAAGCGACTCGCCGAGGAGATCGACAACCGTGTCGCGCCTGACCGTTCCGTCCGCGTGCGCTGCCTCTTCGAGGACGATGCCGTCCTCGCCTTCGACAAGCCGCCAGCACAGCCAGTCCAGCCGCTCACCTGCCACGAGACGGGTACGCTCATGAACGGCGTCGTCGCCCGCTGGCCCGAAGTGCGAGACATCGGCGACCAGCCGCTCATGGCAGGCGCGCTCCACCGCATCGACGCCGACACGTCAGGCCTTGTCCTCGTCGCCCGTACAGCTACGGCGTTCGAGAACCTTCGTGCGCAGTTCGCCGCACAGACTGTCAAGAAGACCTACCTCGCGCTAGTCGAAGGCGCAGTCGCCGTCGGCGGCACCCTGGAGAACGACCTCGTCCACGTGCCCGGACTCCCCTACTGCAAGATGACGGACATCTCCCGCGCCCGCCTGACGCGCGACGCGCGCCAGCCGACAGCCCTCCACGCCGTGACGAACTTCCGCCCTCTCGCCCGCACGACGGTCGGCAACGAGGAGCGCACGCTTCTCGAGGTGACGATCTTCACGGGCGTCACGCATCAGATACGCGCCCAGCTTTCCCTCGCCGGCATGCACATCGTCAACGACCGTATCTACGGCGCGTTCGCAGTCGAGAACCAGACGGGCCATTGCCTGCACTCCCTCGCCGCCCATTTCCGCCACCCCGTCTCCGGCGACGAGATGGAAATCCGCACCCCCTATCCGCTATGGGCAGACATACTTTAGCTCCAGCCAGAAAACCTTTCTGCACCTATCGGCGGGCGTTGGCGTTCGCCGGCGCGTCGCTTGCGCTCCTTATTCTCGGCTTTGCCGTCCGCGAGGCGGAGGACAACCAGATCGGCTCCACCAGCACCGCCTCGATGTGGACGTTCTTCTTGGCGGGGCTATGCCTATACGTTGCCGCGGTTGCCGCCTTTACCGCATGGCGCCGCACGCGGACAAAAACGAAGGAAGCGGCGCGAGCGCCGCTTCCCAGTAAGTGACATCCTGTCTTGGATGCCGTTAGGCCTCGGTCGGGACGATCGTCGCGATCTTGCCGTCCTTGATGAACTTCACCTTGCCGTCCTTGAGGGCGAACAGCGTGAAGTCGCGGCCGCACCCGACGTTGGCGCCGGGATGGATCTTGGTGCCGCGCTGGCGGACGATGATCGAGCCTGCCTTGAGGAGCTGGCCGTCGTACGCCTTGACGCCAAGGTACTTGGGGTTGGAGTCGCGGCCGTTGCGTGCAGAAGCGGATGTTGCCATTTTCTACCTCTCCTTCTTCCTTATGCGATGGCCTTGACCGTCGCGACCGTTAGCTGCTGGCGATGGCCGACCGTGCGGCGATAGCCCTTCCGGCGCTTCCGCTTGAAGTTGATCACCTTCTCGCCGCGCTTGACGGCGTCGACGACGAGCGTCACCTTTGCGCCCTCCACGTAGGGGGCGCCGACCTTGAGGGTCGTCCCGTCGGATACGGCGCAAACCGTGTCCAAGACGACTTCCTGCCCAGGTTCGGTCGAGAGCTTTTCAATCTCGATCGTGTCGCCGGCCTTGACAAGCACCTGCTTGCCGCCGGTTTCGAGTACTGCGTAGGCTTCCATTGCTTTTACCTTTGTTTTCTGTACCGCCTTTTCCGTGAGGAGGAACTGCCTCCTCGAAAAAAGCGGCCAATAGTTTACCGAATCTTCGGCCCTACGTCAATCCCGAAACCGCCAAAAGCGAAATTTACAGCGGGTAGTCGAGCGCTTCGGGGATCATTATCGTGGTGAGCGCCTTGGCTGCGCGGTCCTTCGCGAGGCGCGTGCCGGCTAGCGCCTCGTCAAGGGCGTTGCGGAGCGCCGCGAACGCGGCCTTGTCGTCGGCAGACGCCGCGCCGAAGCCGTAGACGACGCCCGAGCAGATCTTGGCCGCCTCGCCAGCCACGTCCGCGATGACCGTGCCGAGCAGGTCGTTGAACGTGTTGAGGTAGCCCTGAAGCTCCGGCCCGACCACGGGATGCTCCGCGCCGTTCAGCGCTAGGAACTTGATGTCCTGCCAGAAGCTCATGGCGGCCATCAGGCCCGCCAGCGCGTCGGAGAGCGGGAACACGACGCCGTGGCGCTGCGAGGCGCCCAGCTTCTTGCCGTTCGGATCCTTCGCGCCGGCCGCGAACGCGCGCGTCCAGGCCCACAGGCGGAGCGCTGCGGCGAGGGCGTGGGAGCCGTTCTCGTCGGCCTTCGGACAGGCGTCCAGCTCCTTCGCCCACGCCTCGAGCTGCGCGAGGAAGACGGTGTTTGCCATCGTCTCCGAGATCTGGCGGCGCTGCACGGCCTCGGGGCCTTCGTAGGTGGCGTCGAGCTGCATGTCCGTCCACTTGTAGAAGAGGAAGCCGGGGCAGTCTTCCGTGATGCCGTAGCCGCCCATGAGGGAGACGGCCTCGCGCATCACGTTCGCGCCGTGTCCGGTGTTCCAGAGCTTGCAGCTGGGACAGAGGATGTTGCAGACGGCGAGGAGGTACACGTAGCGGACGGTCACGTCCTCGTCCGCAAGCGGATCGCCCCCCGCCGCGAGGATGGCGACGGCCTTCTCCATCGGGGCCTTCATGTTCCTGAGCATCTCGCGGCCCTTGCCGAGCTTGGCCTTTGCCTCGTCCTGGATGAGCTCCAGCTCGTCGTAGCGGCGGGAGATGTCGAAGCCGAGCGACGCGGCCGCCTCTGCGGTCGCCCACACGTCCGCGAGGCGCTCCGTCACGTCCTCCTTCATCTGGAGACCCTGCTGGTAGCGGGGCGACGTCTCGTCCACGCCCGCCGCGCCGCGGAAGCGCGTGCGCTGGTAGCGGATGACAGGCTCGATGGCGCTCATGAGAGAGCCCGCGCCCATCACGCCCACGCCCACGCGCGTCTTCGAGAACACCTGCGCGATGATCTCGCTGTGCGCGAGCTTCGGGACGACCTTGCCGTCGACGATGTCGTATCCGCCGACGATGCGGCTCGCCGGCACCACGACGTCGATGACGGGGTCGCCGGTGTTGGAGAGCTGGTGGACGCACTTGAGCGTCTGCGCGCCGCGGTCGAACTTGCCGGGGTCGGTGGCCTCGACGATGATCATGCAGCTGCCCTTGATGCGGTCGTCGCCGGAGTTGGCGGCGATGGTGACGTAGTCGCAGATCGCGATATTGGTGATGAAGCGTCCGCGCTTCTCCACGCGGATCATCGGCTCCTCGCCGTCCTTCCACTCGGCGATGGAGACGCGCCCGCAGAGGACGCCCGTGTCCACGCCCACGTACGGGAGCGGCTCCGTGAGCGCGAACGAGCCGCGCCACGTCTTGCCGCTCGGGTTGCCGGGCGCGCAGAGCGTCATGTAGCGCTCCTTCTGCTCGGGCGTGCCCAGCTCGGCGATCGGTCCCATCGCGAGGCCGTTCACGAGCGCGGATGTGGCCGCTCCGTTGTCCACCCAGCTCAGCTCGTAGGAGAGGAGCGAGGAGGCCAGGTTCTTCGGGCCGTCGAAGAGGCCGCCGAACTCCTGCTTGAGCGTGCTCGCGGTGATGCCGGAGGCGTCGAAAGCGTCGAAAGCGCCCTGCTTCTCGGGCGTCCAGTCGTGCGAGGCGCGCTGGCCGTCAGCCACCAGCTTGGCCACAGTGCCGCGCGCCACGCTGCGCGCGCCGGCCACTGCCATCTGGATGTCGTAGCGTTCGGCGAACCGCCACATCAGCTGGCGAACCTCGTCGCCAGGGAGCATTTTCATCGTAGGACGTTCGGTAGTCGATTCCATCTCTTCATTTACCTTTCTTCAAAGTTGAACAAAATCATGCGACAAACGTGCCGTCGGAACAGATTGGCCGCCCCTTCTTGCCGAAGCACTCGATCGGGCGCACGTCGAAGCGGATGTGGACGCCCTTCGGCAGCTCGTCGAGCGCGAACAGGATCTTTCCGGGCCTGCCGGCCTTAGACGCCGGCACATGGAAGTCCTCCGCGATGACGCGCCGCGTCGCCGCAACCATCTCCACGTCGTCGTCCACAACCACGGCCTGCACCTCGTACTCGAACACGCGGCACTTGTTGCGCGTCTCGGCGGCCGGGAACGTCACGGCCACCTGCGTCGGATCCTTGGGCGCTGGCTTGTCCTTCTCGGCCTTCGGAGGCTCCAGAGCCACCTTTACCGCCGCCCCCTGCGGGAACTCGGGCGCGGTGCGCACGGGGATCCGCTTCGCGTATACGAACGGCTTCTCGGCCGCCTTGCCCACCGGCAGGATCCAGTCGTCGCCCAGCGTCTGGTCGTACACGAACTCGCGCCGCTCGATGCGGATGTGGTCGTCGCAGACCGTGAACAGCATCCCCTGCTTTCCTTCCTGCGTGTACATGCGCGCCATCTGGCGCTTGCGCTTCTCCGTGCGCCCGTAGCTGTTGGGGCCCGCGTTCTCGCGGAAGTTGTAGTCGAGAGACGTGTAGGAGAGAGAGCTCGTGCCGATCGACGTGAACGCGCCCTGCCACACGGTCCGCTCGTCGGTGAGCGTGTAGTGCGAATGGCCGGAGAGCGCGATCGCGTTCGGGAACGGCGTGAGCGCCTTGGTGGACGCGCCGTCGTCGTGCCCCCACGCCCACGGGCCGTAGCAAGTGTCCTTCGGATGCGAGTGCTGGAAATAGAAGAACGGCAGCGACGGGTCGAGGTCCTTGCCGTTCGCCTTGAGCCAGTCCCCGAGGCCGCCGATGCCCGGCCAGTGCGCGCCGATGAATGCGTACCCCTTCACCATCTTCGCGAAGACGGGCGAGTAGGCCTCCTTGAACGCCTCCTCCCAGCGCTTCTTCGGGTCGAACTTGATCATCTTGGCGGCCCGTTCCTCCGGGGTCTTGAATTCCTTCTCCTTCCAGTTGGCCACGTCGTGGTTGCCGTACTGCAGGAGCTGCGCCACCGGACGCCCGTCCGGCGTCTTGTTCTCTGGAAAGACCTTGAACCAGGCGTCCGCCACGAGCTGGAGCTGGAAGACGAGCCCATGGTCGGCCATGTCGCCCGCCACGAGCACGGCGTCCACGCCCTGCGCGCGGTACCATTCTAGCGCCTTGATGAAGACCTTCTGCGTCTCCTCGTTGCGCACGTGGATGTCGCTCAGCACGCCCACCTTCATGCGCGGCGTGCCGCACACCGTGCCGGCCGGCGCCGCGAACATGCGCCGCGCTCCCGCCGCCGCGACAGCCATCGAACCTATCAGAAACCTCTTACGGGAAATATCCATATTTGTTCCTTCTTGTGGTTGCGCTAAATGATACCAAGTCCGCGCCGCTTTGGCTAGTCCTTACTTGCCTGATACGTGGCGCCGCAGGGTGCACCGAGAGATTTATGCAGACACCCCAAAATTTCCGCTTGCATTTTCGATACGCATATACTATAATATATGCCATGAAAAACAAATCACC
>CACWSW010000068.1 GCA_902763655.1 uncultured bacterium | reverse complement strand
GTCGAACGGACCGTCGGCCAGCTTCGACGTGTCGAGACGGGCGAGCCACCAGCCGTCATTTCCGGCCTTTGCGGTCGATGAGACGCCCGCCAGCGTCACCGTAACCGTCTCGCCAGGATCGGCCTTGCCCCACACGGCCGTGTCCTTCGCGCGCTGCACGATCGCGTGACTGCCAAAAAGGTCGGGTAACGTGACCTGGGCTGTCGCGCCAAACACGCAAGACGCAAGCGCCACCACAAGCGCATGCCTGTTCCCGCACAATGCCGAACGTCTCATCTTCATTCTCCTTTGCCTACTCGAGCGGTGCGCAGTTTATGCCCTGGGCGATCAAGCGGCCGCGATGCGTGGCCATCCGCTTTTTGAAGTCCGCGAAGCCCGGCTTGGCGTCGCCCAGCCAGAACACCTCCGCGAGCGCGCACGTGCGCGGCCACATCTTCCATGCGAGGTCGTACTCGTTCCAGGTGTACTCGCTCCAGTTGTTGCACTGGCCGCCCAGGATGTGCTTGCGCGCCTCGGCCGGCACGTCGGCGCACGGGTCGAACGAGTAGCACATCTCCAGCGGCAGCTTGCCGCCGATGTACTGGAACGGATCGTTCGGAAGGCACTGCCCGTAGTCAAGGTAGCAGAACTTGTTGGGCGTCATCACCACGTCGTGTCCGCGCACCGCCGCCTGCGCGCCGGAGACGAGCGCATGGCCGGCCCCCTGCCGACGCGTGCGCCAGCTCATGCCGATGGCGCTCTTCGGCACGTCCCCCAGCAGGTACTCGTCCCAACCGAGCGCGCGTTTGCCGCGCGCCTCCAGGAACTTGACGAAGTGGCGCGTGATCCACGGCTGGAGGCCGTGCTCGTCCTTCAGGCCCTCCGCCTTGATGCGCGCCTGGCACTTGGGACAGTCCTTCCAGCGCACCTGCGGGCACTCGTCGCCGCCGATGTGCACCACGTCGCCGGGAAAGAGGCGGCACACGTAGTCGAGCACGTCCTCCATGAACTTGATTGCCTTGTCGTTGCCGAGGCAGAGGACGTCCTTCTCGATGCCCCATACGAGACGCGGCTCGCGGGATGCCATGTTCGCCGGCACGCACGCGAACTCCGGATAGGCTGCGAGCGCCGCGAACACGTGGCCGGGCAGCTCTATCTCGGGCACGATGACGATGTGGCGCTCGGCGGCGTAGGCGACGATCTCGCGGATGTCCGCCTCAGTGTAGAAGTATGGGCCGTACTTCACGCCGTTGAGCTTGTCGGCGTCTTCCTTCGACCCCTTTGTCGCGCGCTGGCCGTGGCGCACGCTCGCGGAGCGCACGGCGCCGTACTTGACGAGCTCGGGGTATCCCGGGATGTCGAGTCGCCAGCCCTGATCCTCGGTGAGGTGCCAGTGGAAGCGGTTGAGCTTGTGCTGCGCCATGAGGTCGAGCATCTGCTTGACCGTCTCCTTGCCGAAGAAGTGGCGGCATTCGTCGAGGTGCGCACCGCGCCAGCGGTAGGCGGGCGCGTCCTCGATCTCCACGCACGGCCAGGTTTCTCCGTCCTTCAGCTGCGCGAGCGTCACGCCGGCGTAGTAGCGCCCTGCCGCGTCCGAGCTCGTCACGGTGATGCCGTCTGCGGCCACCTTCAGGCGGTAGCCCTCCGCAGGCACGGCGGCGTCCGTCACGTAGCGGATCTCCGCGTTTTTCGTCGTGCCCCCGGTTTCGACCAGCTTGGCCGGTTGCGGCACGAGGGCGACAGCCGCGAGAATGAGAGAGATGTTCATGCGCGCATTATACCATGTTTGGGGCCGAATAGGAACAGGTTGCAACAAGCTCTTGCGGTCGGACGGCATTTGAAGTAAAATATCTGCCGTTTTTGGAAAGACTATCATGACACTCGAAGAACTCGAACAGGGCAAGGCGGCGTCGCTCGCGGAGATCGCGGCGGCGGCCGATGCGGCAACCGTCGAAAAGCTGCGCGTCAAGTATGTGGGCCGCAACGGCTCCATCCCCGCGCTCATCAAGGGCATGAAGGACGTCCCCAAGGAGGACCGTCCCGCGTTCGGCAAGGCCGTGCAGGCATGGCGCGCCGAGGTGGAGGCGGCCCTCGCCGCCAAGGGCACCGGCGCGGACGCGCAGGCAGGCGCCCCTGCCGACGTGGACGCCACGCTGCCCGGCCGCTGGGCCGCGCCCGGCACCGCCCACCCGCTCAGCCGCGTGATCGCGGACGCCGCCCGCATCTTCGGCAAGCTCGGCTTCACCGTGGCCGACGGCCCGGACATCGAGAGCCCATTCAACAACTTCACCGCCCTCAACACGCCGCCGCACCATCCCTCGCAGGACCGCAGCGACACGTTCTGGCTCGCGGCGGACGCGCTTCTCAGGACGCAGACCTCGCCTGTCCAGATCCGCACCATGCTTGCCGCCAAGAAGCCGCCGGTGCGCGTGATCTGTCCCGGCCGCACCTATCGGCGCGACACGACTGACGCCACGCACTCCGCGAACTTCCACCAGATCGAGGGCCTGTACGTGGACACCAAGCCCGTCTCGCTCGCCGACCTCAAGAGCGTCCTCGCCTACTTCGCGAAGGAGATGATGGGCAACGACGGCGCAGGCGTCCGCTTCCGCCCGCACTTCTTCCCCTTCACCGAGCCAAGCGTGGAAGTTGACTTCACTTGCCACGTCTGCAAGGGCAAGGGCTGCAACGTGTGCAAGCAGAGCGGCTGGATCGAGATCGCCGGCGCCGGCATGGTCGATCCGCGCGTATTCGGCCACGTGGGCTGGAACCCTGCCGAGGTGAGCGGCTATGCGTTCGGCTTCGGCGTCGAACGCATCGCCATGATCAAGTACGGCATCCCGGACATCCGCTGGCTGTACGAGAACGACCTCCGCTTCCTGCGGCAGCTCGCCTAGCCCCCCTTCGCCGTCTGCGAACCCCTCAGATGAGGTGCCCCATCTTGTCCTTCTTGGTGGCAAGATAGCGAGCGTCATGCTCGTTGGCGGGCACCACGATCGGCACGCGGTCAACTATTTCTATGCCATATCCCGCAAGTCCCTTGATCTTGCAGGGGTTGTTCGTCATGAGCCGGATCTTGCGCACGCCCAGATCCACCAGCATCTGCGCGCCCGCGCCATAGTCGCGCAGGTCAGGCGGAAAGCCAAGCTTCACGTTCGCCTCCACGGTGTCCAGGCCCTTCTCCTGCAGGTGGTACGCGTGCAGCTTATTCTGGAGACCGATGCCGCGCCCCTCCTGCCGCATGTACAGCAGCGCGCCGCGACCTTCCTTCTCGATCATGCGCATGGCCGTGTGCAACTGGTGTCCGCAGTCGCAGCGCTCGGATCCCAGCACGTCTCCGGTGAAGCATTCGGAATGCACGCGCACGAGCGGCGGCTCGCCTTCGGAAAGGTTCCCCTTGATGAGCGCGAGGTGCTCTAGGCCAGACGGTCGCTCGACGTACATCCGCAGGCGGAACTCGCCGTAGTCCGTCGGCAGGTCCACCTCCTCCACGCACTCCACCAGCTTCTCGTTCCGGCGGCGGTAGGCGATGAGGTCGGCGATGGTCATGAGCTTCAGGCCGTGCGCCGTGGCGAACGCGCGGATGTCCGGCAGGCGCGCCATCGTCCCGTCGTCCTTCATGATCTCGCAGCAGAGTCCCACCTCCTTCAGGCCCGCGAGGCGGCAGAGGTCCGTCGTCGCCTCGGTGTGTCCGGCCCGCTTCAGGACGCCGCCAGGACGCGCCTGGAGCGGGAACATGTGCCCCGGCCTCCGGAAGTTCTCAGGCTTCGCGCCGTCGCGCACGCAGGCGAGCGCGGTCATCGAGCGCTCCGCCGCCGAGATGCCAGTCGTGGTCTCCACCGAGTCAATTGACACCGTGAAGGCCGTCTGGTGGTTGTCCGTGTTCGTGGCCACCATCTGCGGCAGGTCGAGCCGCTCGCACCAGGCGCACGTCATCGGCATGCAGATGAGACCTTTTGCATGCGTGGCCATGAAGTTGACGTTCGCCGTGGTGGCGAATTCCGCCGCGCAGATGCAGTCGCCTTCGTTCTCGCGGTCCTCGTCGTCCGTGACGACCACGATCTCGCCGCGCTTCAGCGCGGCCAGGCATTCCTCTACCGAATCGAATTCCATTGTCTTTCCTTGCGTCCGCCGACAACTTCCTTGTCGCCGACGGACGAAGGATGATACCAAATTTCATGCGCACTGGCTAGCGACCAGGCGAAAATCTGGCGTCAAGGTTACCTAAAGATCATAATGGTGCCGCCGAGCGGCGCGAAGAGTAGATCTTCCGGCGCATATGCGACCGTGCTCACGCGCCACATGTCCACGGCGGCGGAAAGCGGACGGACCGTCGAGCCGAGGGTGAACTCGCCGCCGCGGCTGTAGTCGACGGACGTCGGGCGGTAGAAGTTCTTCACCGTGCCGCCCTGCTTTCCTTCCACGTAGAGCGTCCAGGAACCCTCGCCGTCGTTCGCGTCGTAGGCGATGGCCACGTGCGCCCACGTGCCCATCAGGGGCGCGAGGTCGGCGTCGAACGCGCCGTCCACGTACGGCGTGCACGGCCACGCGCCGCGCGCGAACACGCGCAGCTTCGGCGTCGCACCCGTCTTGTCGAAGTAGATGCGCAGACCGCCGTTGGCGGAGAGCGCGTCGCCCACGGTGACGAGGTCTTCGTCCGCCGTTCCGGCGGCGGGGTTCCACTTGAGCCAACCTTCCACGGTGAACGGCTTCGGCCCCGCCATGTCGAACCCGATGCTCGCGGCCGCGAGCGCGCCGCCCGCGCCCAGCACGTAGGAACCGTGGTTCTGGCGCGCGGCGCCCGCCACGACGTTCGTGAGCGCGTTCTTGTTGGGAATCGAGAGACGCGCGGGCTCGGCCTGACCCGCCGCCGTACCGTCCGCCTCCAGCGGATACTCCGCGTCGGCGAGATTCGCCAGGCCGGGCTGGACGGAGTCGATCGGCCAGTAGCCGGCGGTCGGCTCGGGCTTCGTTGACGGCGCGGGCGTGGCGCAGAGGAACTCCGACGGATCGAGCGCGCGGTTGCTCAGACGCACCGACGAAAGGTTGCCGATGACGGAATTCTTGTCGGCCTCGCGCCCCCCAACGAAAAGTTTCTGACAGGAGCCGTTGGCGCCAGAACGAGTACAGGACGGTTGCTCCTTCAACACGCCGTCGAGATAGATGCGCCACACGGAAGACGAGACGCCTTCAAGCGGTTCAATGGAGTGTACGAGCGCCACGTGGTACCAGCGGTCGTACTCAAGGTCCGCGTCAGAAGTGCCGGGAATCAACGTGTCGGACAAATTCCCGTTCCAGCCCTCCCACATGTAGAATCCAGATGGCTTGCGGAAGAATCGGATCTTTGCAGCTCCATTTTGATACGCACAGAAAAACACCTCCTGATCGTTACTGACGTTCTTATTCGGTTTTCTGCGGAGGTAGTAGAACTCGAACGTGAAATCCTTGCCGCCGGCAACCGTATCCATTACTTCCGTGCTGTACGTCATGAGCAGGGCCTGGTGATTGTCCGTGGCCGCATCGGGATTGCGGTAACGCACGCTGCCGTTCACCTTGGACGAATCGCCACGGAACGTGGCCGTGCTGTCGGGATTGGAGATTTCCGGCGCGTTGTCGGGGTCTGCCGTAGCCAGCCTGACCGAGTATTTGCTGTCTCGTGCGGCAAAATGGTTGTTCTTGCCCGAGATGTCGCGCAGATCGGGATAGGCGCCGTTCTCCACGTTCAGCGGCCAGAGGCCCACCACGTCCGTCGCGGCCTGGGGATTGTCGGTGGCGTTGAGGAACTGGGCGGGCGTCAGCGTGGCGGCAGACACGCGCACGCAGTCGATCTTGCCCTGGAAGCTGTAATTCGCGATAGCATACCGCCCTCCGAGAACAAACGGCCGCGAATCGGTAATTGCGACGGGCGCTCGCGGGTTGGATACGGAACCGACCTGTTCGCCATCGATATAGAGCGTCCATACCCCGTATCCGTTGCTGCCGCCTGAAGCATTGTACGTCAGCGCCACATGCCGCCACGTATCATACCAGGAGTTCATGTCGTATTCGCCGGAGACCACTACGTTATTGATCAAGGTCGTGCCGTCACTGCAAAAGATGTCGAACTGGAATTTGTCGATGCCTTTTGCGCGGTACTGGAGTGCCCATCCCTTGTTATAGTCTGGTCGGGTATTGAAAAGATAGCAGCATGTCTCTTTCCAATCGCCTTTGTCGGCGCGTTCACATACACGCGGGCAAAACCAACCTTCTACGGTAAAATTGCTCGTCACATTGAGGAATGCGCCGACATTGTCCTGCCTCAGGCAAGAGGATGACGCACACCCAAGAAAACTTCCGTCATTCCCGTCTGTGAGCGCCACCGTTGAATTGGGCGGATTGCCCGTGAACGCGCAGTCCTCTACCGGCGTCATGCGGTTGGGAACAAACGCCGACGAGAAATCTCCCGAGAGCGGCGAGTTCCCCACCGCGTCGCGGCAGTCGATGCCGCCCGTGGTCGTCACGCCGAGCGGCCAATACGACACCGTGGAACTCGCCGCCGGCGCGGACGTACCGGAACTGTCCCCTGCACAGAGGAATTCCGACGGCTCGAGAACCTTGTCCGAAATGCGCCAGTAGTCGAACACGGCATCGATCTGGTTGCCCGAATTGCCGCTGCGGGCCCCGAGGTCGAAACGATGGCTCACATAGGAATTTGCCACGGATCCGGAGTTGCGCGATTCGCCGACCTTATCGCCGTTGAGGAAAAGCGTCCAATGATCCCTCCCGTCCGTGCCAAGAGGCTCGTGGGTGAGTGCGACATGGAGCCACGTGTTGGTGATTGCGTAGGAGGCCTCCTCGTCCGCATAGCGGTAGAGCACGGTGTCCTGACTCGAGTTTCCCCAGAAGATCCAGCTGCAGGCGAAGTTCTCCTCGGACCGACGGCGCAGGGAGAACGTCCAGCGGTTGTTGTCCTCGCCGTTTGGCCCCGTTTTGCCGTATGCACAAAGAATGCAAGCCCATGTGTTGCTGGCGGGCAGTTCCAGGACCTTCATGTACCCCTCGATGGTAAACGCCTTGTCCCTCCTGAGATAACGCCCGCTGTAATTGTTGTGCAGAAAACCGTTTTCCGAACCGGCAAGCGACTCGCGCACGGCGGAACGGTTGACCGGCACGAAGGGATGGCGGTCGGCATCGGGATTGGGCGGGAGTTCCCACGGGGCCTCGGCCCCGCCTGTCACGAAATGCGATGCGACTTTGCTGAGGTCGTTCAAAGGATTGACCACGCAACGCAGATCGTCGGTCTCCAGCGGCCACAGCGCCACCGTCTTGGCCTGTGCGGACATGGACAGCAGCGCCAGCGCGCCCACGAGCATTTTAAGCGGCTTCATCGTCTCTTTCCTCTCTTCCTCAAATCGTTCAAGCGAACTTGCGGCTATTTTACCACAATCCGGTACGCGCGGCCGAATGGTCTAGACCACTTTTTAGGACGTTACCTGAAGATAATGAGCATGCCCCGTGAGGCGAGCACCAACCGTCCGTCCGCTGCCGAGACCCTAAACTTTGACGTGACGTTGTCGCCTTCGTCGGTGACGACCGATATCTGCGAGGGAACGGGGGCCGCCACGCATGTGGCCGCCGAATAGTCCGAAAGCACGGCAGCGCCGCCGTGTGACGTCCATGCGGCGGGAATCGTGATCGAAAGCGGAGAGGCAAACGCCACCGGTCCCGTCAACGAGAGGGTGGAAGCCTGCATCGACCCGGTGTAGACCAGGCTGCCGATCCTGTTCGTCACGCCCTGCGCGGCGGCAATGGAGGACGGTCCCGCCACCGTAAGATCCATCCATTCGATTCCCGTGGTGTTGCCGTAAGGCTCCACGGAGACCGATGCCCCTGCGTTCAGCATTGCGCCGTTCATCCCGTAGGGAGAGATGTCTGCCGCATCAACGGTTGCGCCACGTATCGTCACGGCCGCGCCGGACGCCACCTCCACCGGCCACGCGGGCGCTGTGCGGGTATGGACCTTGAGCACGATGTTGGAGACGATGACCGGCTTGATTTCCGATCCGTCGTGCTTGAAGCGTCCGAGAATGGACGGATAGAACATCGTGTCCGCATACTTCGCATCGGTCAGCTGCGGATAGGTGTACGTCGCCGTCGTCGCTTTCCCGTTGTTGTTCGTCTGCACGCTCGCCGTGAAGGTTCCGTGTCCGTCGTACGACAAAGTCCACTTCATGAATCCGTTCGCGGGACGCATCCAGCTCTGGTCTTCAGCCGAGTAGTCGATGAATTTTGCTGATTCGGTGTTGGGATTGCTCACGCTCGACACGGTATTTGTCACCCAGAGCAACTTTTTATAGTAGTAACCGAGAGAGGCCCCGAACGCCTGCTTGTACCTTGGAAGCATGTACGCCGACCGAGAACTCCATGCATTATAGTAGGTCAATGAAGACCCCTGCGACTGCACGAAAAGTCCGATATCGGCATCTTTTCTACCGTCCGGATAGGGAGGATTCTGCACCATATAGAAGTCGCACGACATCTCGAACGCGCAGTAGACCGGAATCCCCTCCTTCGCGATGATCGCGGCACGCGCGCCGTTCGACGCGTTTCGTTGTTCCCAGTCGGCGAAAATGGCGATGGCGGTGTTGCCATTGGTGTAGGCCGTATTCCCGGTGCGTTGCCAAGTCGCGTCGGAGACCGGCTGGAGCGACGTCTTTTCGTCGAGCGATGGAAGGTGCGCCCGGGGGAGGTCTAACGTGTCGCCATTCGAAAGCGCGACTAGCGTCTTGTCCATCGCCCCCGTTCCATATTCGAGCGTGCCGGTGAAACCAGAGATGGAACGCTCTTTCAGCTTCGCGTCTCCCGTGTCCCAGTCCGAGGCGAGGAACAGGACTGCGTCGTCCGTAGCCGAGGCGAAGGTGCCGGCATTCTTCAACGAGCGCGCGTTCGCAACCGCGAACGCCTGTCCGTCGCCGATCGTGAATGTGGCGCCCTGAGCAACCTCCAAGGCGTTCGCACACACGCCGTTCCAAAGCCGCTTGCCCGTCAGTGCACCGGATCCATCGCTGAGATTGAACAGAAGATAGTAGGGGTTGTCAAAACGCATATCGACCTGCATGCCCGACGTGAGCGTCGCCCAGCCACGTGAAAGCGTACGGGAGAAAGTTCTAGTGGCAGGAACGCCGGCATTGGCGCCATAAGGGCTGGTGCCATTTATCGCCATTCGCCAGAAGACCGTGTGTCCACCGGTCAGTTTGAGGGTCAGCGTCTGTTGCGAATCGGATTCGCAAAGGAAGATTCCACGATAATAGAATAGACCGTTTTTGCCATTACTGCCCCCAAATGCATAGACGGCATCTTCGGCGGACTTCGGGAAGCCGCACGTGTCGAACGCCATGTCGTCGTCGTCCACGGTGGCGATGCCCGAGAAACGGCAGGGCGTCCCCTCAAATTCTTCGCGAACGAAATACCACTGTTCCCAACGTCGCACGAGTTCAGTAATGTCACCCGTATCCCTGAACTCGCCGAAGTCCCCGGCCGCGCCGTCCTGCCACACCATGTTGGGCTTGCCCATTCTGTAGGCGTAGCCGTGACGCGTGGCGGCGGGACTCGCCACCACGGTGGCGGAGGCACCCGGCTCCACAACGATCCGATCGAAGGCTCCAGGCGCTTCGCCGCCGTTTCCCGCAAAGTTCACCGCACCCTCGGCGACCGTTACGGTGCCGGGATTGATCCCCGGCCAGGCGTGAAGGGTCAGCGTCCCCGAACCCGTCTTGCGGAACGACGCCCCCGTGTCGGCAAAGGCATACGAACCGAGCGCCAGGGAGAACTCCGCATCAGCGGCAACGGCAACCGTCAGCTCCCCCGCCCCCATGTTGCGAATGCATCCGTGGAATTCCGCAGGCGGCGCAACCGTCGCCGCACCCGTGAACACGGCGATGTCGTCCGACGCCGGAACGGCATGCGTATCCCAGTTGGCCGGGTCGGTCCACGTGCCGGACGATGCGCCCGTCCAGACGTTCGTGACGGCGGCGAACGTGCCAGCGCCGCAAGACAGCGCGGCGAAGAGGGCCGCACTCTTCAAACCTGACATGATCCGTGTCTTCATTGCGTTCTCCTGTTCTCTTTCATCTGCAAATCTCGTAAAGCCAGACTGGCCCACGCCCCTCCGCGGAGATGTCGGCCGTGAAGCGCAGCGTGCCGTCTTCGCATGCGGCGTCCACGCGGTGCGCCCGCGAACCGTCGGACGAAAGGGCAAACACGGTTCCGCCGGAGGATTGCCGCGCGAGGGAAATCTCGGCCCGTCCAGTCCGCATCACGAGCGGCAACTTGCCAAAGCCGTCAAGCGTTCCGTCCGACGGAATCCTGTCGCCGGTATTTCGCACGTCGGTGAGATGCGCGACAAGGATTCTGCCGGATTCCGACAGCGGCTTTCCATCCAGCGAAACCGCAAACACGGTGGCAGGAGATTCCTGGATCGTGACCGAGAAGCCATCCAGGCTGACCGTGCCCGCCTCGGCAAACACGGCCTTGCTGCACGGGGTGTCAACCGCGAACAGCCCCTTCTCGCGGTCGAAACGTACCTGCCCATCCGGTGCCCCGACCTTCTGCAGCACGTCCTCCGCAGGCGCGACGAAAGTCTCCTTGCCGCCCAGGACGACCGCATCGGGCGGCGCTTTGTCCACCGCAACGCCGATTTTCGCCGACCACATGGCGCGTTGCCAGCGGTTGTGGCACCGCTGTCCGTCAAGTTCCCGCAGTTCATCGGAGCGCACGACCGCGACGGCGGACTTTCGGAGCGGCTTCAGGTCGCCGCGCAGGTAAAGTGCCGCCACCAGGCGTTCGGAGGCGAGCGTGACCGGATCGTGGCTCACGTCGAAATAGTTGATTTCCCGACATGTCGGCGATACGGACTTCCAGTCGCAATGGCTCCACGCGAAGCGCCAGACGCCGCCCCAGTCCTGCAAGGCGGACTGCGCGCCGATGAACAGGCCCGATGCGCCGCGGAACGCGCACGGCGGGCAGTAATGAAACTCAGTGGCGACGAACGGACGGTCGATAAGCCGTCTCGTCCCGGCGCCGAACGCCCCCACCGCCCAATGCCGCGCCGGACTGGTGGTCTCGTATTTGCTCGGCATGGTCCAGCCCGGACCCGAAAAACGCGGATGGGCATAATAAAAGTGCTCGTCGACGTAATCGTATTCCCGATAACGCGGGTACAGGGCGCCCAGTCCGGTGTCGCCGCCGTTGAGGTCGCTCACGAGCGCCCTGCACTTCAGCTCATCGCGCAGGAAACGTTTCATGTCGGCGGCGAACGCGCATTCCCTTTCAAGTCCGTCCGCGCCCTTCACGGCGTTTTCGTTCACAAGCGAAATCCAGGCCAACGCCGGGTCTTCCGCCCAGCTGAGTCCCGTATGCGGATTGACGTGCCCGAGCCACGACCGCACGAACTTCTTCAGGTTGGCACGGGCAAGCGCATTTGTGCGCACGAGGTTCTTGTATTCGGGCCGCGGAACCGTTCCGTCACGATCGACGCCAACCTCGCGCCAGGGAACGTTGCGCGAAACGTAGAGATCCGTGGAGACGTAGAACCCCGCCTTCTTCAGGACTGCGAAAAGGCGTTCGAGTTTGTCCAGCCAATCAGGGTTGATCTGTGTTCCGTCGGCAGAGCCATGGACAAGGTCCCGGTCGTGGTGATGGAGGCGAACGGCGTTGTAACCGACGGCGGCGAGTCGCCGGACCAAGGTCTCGGCATCCTGCTCCGTTCTGGGGTAGTTCGCGCTGAAACAGAGATTCGCGCCGTAGAACTTCTGCGGCGTTCCCTTTCGGAACTCAAACTCGAAATGGTCGCCGACGGCAACAATCCGACCGTACGTTCCTGCCGGGACAGCTCGTTCGCACAAGTCCGAAAAGTCCAGCGCGGAACCTCCCTTGACCTCCGCCGTGGGGTTGAACGCCATCCAGCGCGTGGGCGGCGTTGTCTCGGCGACTGTCCCGCCGGCAGGTTCCTCTTGGTCTTCCAGCAGGTAAACGGCCGTATTCGGTGCCTTTCCGGAATAGTAGGCAATGAACCGGCGGTTGCCGATTGTCGTGACATTGACATTGCCGGCGTCCGGCACGATCTTTCCGCCCCGACCCACCACCTGAGGTTCAGGCCAGGCAAGCGGATTGCCGAATACGCTTGACGCCTTGCAACTCCGGCGCTTGATGAGGCCCTTGCCGCGTTCATAGTAGAAGTTGTACACAAAGTCCCCGTCAGCAACCAATGAAGGTGTCGAATAGCAGACATCGCCGATATTCGTCCGTTCACGCTTCCAAGTGTCGCCGTTGTCGGTTGATGTCAGTTGGAACTGCCGGGCGGACGCGTTGTTTATTTCCGTACGCGCGACTGCAAGGATCCGTCCGTTCCCAAGCAGGACGGCGGAGGGCTCCGTGGCCCAGTCGGCGTCGCCTCCCACGAATTCCACGGTCTTCTGTTGCCAAGAGTGCCCGTTGTCCACGCTGACAAGCGTTCCCCAGGATTTGCGGTCGCCCGTAAACGCACCCGCGAACCAGAGCGCCATCAGTCCCTTGCCCGGCACCGCGAACACGTCCGTGATTTGCACAGGGGTCGGACCGAGCTTCAGCTCGATGATTTTTTCGAAGTGAATGCCGTCAGACGTGCGGTAGAGTTCATGGTGCTTGTCTGTCTTGCCGAATGCGCGCACCCAGAGAAGCATCGCGCCCGTTCCGTCCAGCCCCTTGCCGATCGCGCACTCGCCGTGATCGCGGGAATTGACGACGCAAACCTCCTTTGACCAGGTTCGCCCGAAGTCGTCCGAGAACCGGGCGTAGACGCCGCGTCCCTCTTCAAAGATGTTATGTCCCCATCCTCTGCTATAGGCGCACACGAGGCGGTTCCCGATCGCCTGCACCATCGGCCATGAATTGTAGCCCTTCACGTCCTGCACCACGAACGCCGACACGGAAGGAGCAAGTGGAGTTGCCGCGGCTGACAGAGACAGCAGCGCCAGCGCGCCCACGAGCATTTTAAGCGGCTTCATCGTCTCTTTCCTCTCTTCCACAAATCGTTCAAGCGAACTTGCCGGTATTTTACCACAATCCGGTACGCGCGGCCGAATGGTCTAGACCACTTTTTTAGGCGGTGTGGCTATTGCAAATGCCTCACAATCATGGCCGGATGCAGCCAATCGGGCAGATGACGATTCCGTCCTCCTTGCGACGGTAGGCGAAATCCCCGTGCGCGACAAGCACCATGCGGAACGCCGGCGGCGGCATTCGGGTGGTGTCGATCTTCGCCGTTAGCTTTTCAAGCGTCTTGACGCCCTTTGAAATAAGCGCGTCCCCGCCGGTCTTGATTTCAATGAGGCCGTACGCCCCGTT
>CACWSW010000067.1 GCA_902763655.1 uncultured bacterium | reverse complement strand
CGGCCAGCCCTCCGCCGGCTTCTCGCCGAACGTGTCGCGCACCGCCTCCAGCATCCCGAAGCCCAGCTCGCGGTTCGGATAGCCGATGGAGCCTTCGCCCCATTCGTCCAGCGGACCGATGAGCAGGCGCGTGACGCCCGTTTCGTCCGCGAACTTCTTCGCATCCACGCAGATGCGCCTGAAGTCGGCCGCGTTGATGTTCTTCACGGGGGAGCTCATCTCGCCGCGCCAGGGACGGTCGTCGTAGGCCGTCGTGAGCGACGGCAGGAACGGCAGGTCGGCGTTCTCCTGCAGCTCGCGCCAATGGCGAAGGCTCGCGTCCGCGAGGTTCTTGTAATCCTGGAATCCGTCCACGCGCGGCGGTACCTTGGCGTCGCCGCCGTCCATGTACTTGTACACGCACGTGCCGTCGAATCCGAGCGTCTTGTACCGCGAGAGGAACGCGCGGTCCGTGCTGCCGCTCGGCGAACGCACCGCGATGAAGTGGATGCCGCCCAGCCCGGCCTCGCGGGCGAGGCGCCGCGAGACGTCCAGCAGCTTCTTGCAGCCGCCGGGGCCCAGGTCGCGCTCCATCCCGTCCGGGCTCCAGATGGACACCACGGGCTTGCCGTCGATCTGCATGTACTGCGGGTCGCGGAAGTAGTTGTCGATCCAGTAGCGCGTGACCTTCTCCTGGTCCGCCACCGAATGCGACCCACGCCCGTTGTGGTTCGCCCACATGAGCGACCACTTGAGCAGTCCGCGATAACGCGCCTTGCCGAACGCGAGCGGCCAATGGCCGTGGTTGTGGCGCCCGCGGCTCCAGTACCAGTCCACGAACACGAAGGAGACGCCGTTCTCGACAAGGTGCTTGATCTGCCAGTCGATCACGTCGGGGTTTGTTTCGTCATACCAGCCCAAGACCGGCTTGCGATGCGGCGCGCGCGTCCAGACGCCGTGCCACAGGTGGCCGTCCCAACCGGGGAAGAGGAACGCGCCAATCTCGTACTTGCCGGTCTTGACGGGCTTCGGCGCGGGCATGCGGTCCGCTTTGGGAAGTCCGAGAGACGGCAACACCTCCGCCGTCACAGGCACGCGGCGCGGCGCCATGCCGTCGGCCGAGATGGTGAGCCCGAACGCGTGCCGCCCCACGCCGGGGTCGCTGAGCGTCACGCGGAAGCGCCGCTCGTTGGGGAGCTGTCCGCTCGCGTAGTCGTCACCCACGCTGTCCCATCCCTCGCACGCGCCGATCTCGCCGGACGGCGTGAGGTCGGACGCATTCAGCACGCGGCAGCCGGCCGGCAGTCCGTCAAGGGCGAACCGCACGTTCCGCGCCGGCGCCGTGCCGTAGTTGCGCAGGATGAGCTCCAGCGCGAGCGGACGCCCCGCGCGCGGAATGGCGAGCTCAGGTCCCGCGTACGTCACGCCGACGTCCGGCGGCAGGTCGGGCCGACCCGAAATCAGGCGCAGGTTCTCAACGGGGAACTTCTTGCCGGACAGCACCTGCTCCACCGCGAGCGCGTAGGCCGTGCCGGACCAGGACATCTTGCCGGCGTACCTGTACTTGAGGTTGTGCGGATGCGTGAAGTCGAACCAGTACGTGTGCCGCGCGCCGTCCGGCGACGTGGTGAAGCCGAGCAGACGCCGACCCGGCGTGGTGGACGAATACCACGTGATCGAGGCGTACTCCTGCGCCGGCGACGCCGCGTCGAACACGACGCCCGTCACCTTCCGCGTGTCGATTCCGCGCGCTTCGCCATCCGCGAACACGCGCACGGACTTGAGCTCGAACGTGCCGCGCAGGCCGTCCGGCGGGTCGATGCGCAGACGGGTGATGCGCCCTTCGCCGAGCCACCCCGGGCGCACCGTGTGCGTCTCCCATTCGCCCGCGCGCTTCACGTTGAAGTTGGCGTGGCGTTCCGCCGTGAAGTTGCCGTTCTTCTCGGAGCACCAGAAGAGCTGGTGCCGCCCGGACATGCCGCTCCGTACCGTAATCTCAACGTAGTGGTTGCATTCCCCGGCGAACGGCATGGGAATACTCACGCTGATCTGCGGGTCGCGATCCACCGCCTCCACTGCAATCCCCTCCGCGGTCATCCGCGGATTCGCGAACCGCGAGATGCGGTTCGTCCACACGGACATCTCCGCGCCTTTCCACGCCACGACATCTGCCGCCTGCATTCCGCATGCGAGCGATACCATTGCAGCCAGTATTAGTTTCTTCATAGGTTCCTGCTTTCAGGGGGTTAGGGGTTTTAGCTTCTAGCTTTTAGGGGTTAGCTTCTAGCTTTTAGGGGGGTGGAGTTGGTGTTAGTGAATAAGATCGGGCCAGTCGTAGTCCTTCAGGGCGCCCCAGACGGCGATGGCGTAGGAGTCGTGGGTCGGGTCGGGATTGCGCACCAGTTCCGTCCAGGACGGCGGCGCTTCGGAAAATCGAACTTCCGAAAACAACTGTGGCTCGGCAGCGTAGGCGTGTGCGGCGGCGATGCAGTTCCAGCCTTTCGCCACGAGCGGCACGGGCTTGCCGCCGTTCGCCTTCATCTGTGCCGCCGCCGCGATGATGATGTTCTCCGCGTCGCGACCCACCACGCTTCTTCCGAGCGTCGCCAACATCGCCGCCTCGTTCTCGCGCCGCGTGCCGAAGACGCCGGGCAAGTACCACCAGCCGAACTTCGGATGGTCGAACGGCTTCTGCGCCGTGGCGGGCAGGTCAGCGAGCGGACGTACCCCCGCGCGGCGGCGCACGATCTCGCGCAGTTCACCGCGCGTGTGCCGCGTGCGCATCTTCGCAAGACGCACCGCCTCGTCGGCAATCAACGTATAGGCACTCCGGAATCCCGGCAGGTCACGCACCTGGTGCGTAGGCGTGCAGAATGATGCCTCCTTAGGGAACGGCAACGGCGACGAGTTGGCCGGATCGTCGTTCGCCACGCCGCCCAGCGCGTGGTAGGCGACGAGCGGGTTCGGCGCGGACGCGCCCTGGATGCAGTGGCGCATCCAATCGACCTGTGCTGCGCGCGTGGGCGGCGGCAGACCGTGCGGCCCGTCGCAGTGGAAATGCCAGTAGGGTCCCGCAAAACCGAGACGCGCGGTCATGTTGGTGAACATGGTGAACGTGGAGATCGCCCCCACGTGCGGGAAGTAGTCCTGCCACCGGCTGCCCGTGGCGAGCGCCACGCGCGGTTGCCCCATCGCAAGCAGGGCGGCGTGGTTGAAACCGTGCTGGAGCTGCCCGAAGAAAAACTGCTCCGCGTCGTGACACCCGCGCGCGCCGATCACCTCGCGCAGTGATGAAATGTAGCAGTTGGGAAATGCCACCTTCACGCGAGGGTCGAACGCCTGCATGTACGCGCTCATCGTGCCGCCGCCCGACGTGCCCATGATGCCGAGCCTCGAGCAGTAGAGATCAGGGCGCGATTCCACGTAGTCGATCGCCCGCACCGCGTCCCAGATGCGGAACCGCGCGAAGTTCCAGCCCACGAGCCAGCCGCGCGCGCCGAGGCGCGAATGCTCGGTGGAGCAGTTGTCCGTGTAGTCGTATTTCTTGTCGCATGCCTGGCGGCGTTCGCCCTGCGAGATCGGATCCCACGCGAATGCGGCGAAGCCCGCGCGCGCCGCCATCGCCAGATGAGCGGCGTAACGTGGATTCAGAATGCCCGCGTCGGAATGTCCGAGCGGCATCAGAACGACCGGGAGGGCCGCGCTCCCGCGCGGCCGCATCGGCAACGCCAAATGCGCCGTCACGTACACGCCGGGCTGCGATTCGAATATGATGTTCTCGAGTCGGAAACCATCGTATTCGGCGCGACTCGCCACGCGCGCGTTGAGCGGCGTGCGCGCCGGCATCTCGCCCAGCGCGTCGAGCCAGTATGCGCGCCACGCCGCCTGCTTCGCCTTCAGCTCGTCCACTGTGCGGATGGACGCCACGACCGCATCCGCCACCTCATCGCGCGCGGCGATCTCCTCAAGAATATTGCCCGCCAGAAGCGGCGAGAGCGCCGCTTCCCCAAGCATAATCGCTGCCATCAATATGCGGTGCTTCAACATAGGCTCAAGAACCGCCGCCGCGACCAGCACCGCAACGACCGTCCTCTTGATCTCAACTTGTATCTTCATTCTTACCGAAAGACGAACGTATCAGCCCAAATTGCCCGACAGACGCCCGCGCAATAACGCCGCGAACACTTCAAGGCGTGATGCGGTGACTCTCGAAGCCTTCCACCACGATTGCCGGAAGAGGGCGAGCCGGGCAGAGGTGTTCGCATGCGCCGCAACCGATACACTTCGCCTCGTCGACCTGAGGCACCTTCGGCGACGCCTTGTCCGCCGCGACCGTTGGCACCAGCTTGATCGCTCCCGCAGGGCAGTGGCGCTCGCAGGCGTGGCACGTGACCCCCTCTGCCGCCGCAAGGCACAGTTCGCCGTTCCAGACGGCGTGGCCGACATGGTGCCTCTTCTTCTCTTGCGGCGTGACGCGAGCGATGGCACCGGCCGGGCACACATCGCCGCAAGCCGTGCATTCGGGGCGGCAGTACCCGCGCTCGAACCCCATCACGGGCTGAAGCACCTCAAGCGGCGCGCCCGGATGACGCGCCTTCAGCGGACGAAGCACCTGGTTCGGGCACTGCGCCACGCACAGCTGGCAGCCGACGCACCTCCGGCCAAAGTTGCCAAGCCCTCCCGCCCCTGGAGGCACCAGCGGCGTCTTGCGAACGGGCACGCCAGGCTGCGAGACCTCGGCGTAGCCGCCGTCAGTCAGCTTGTCGTCATCGGCCAGCACGCTGGCCGCAGCCGTCGCCGCAGCCGAAAGGAATGTCCTTCTGTTCACCTCGACCATGTCAGCGCCCCCTTCTTGCAGACGGCTCCGCAGCTGAAGCACGCGACGCACGTCGTGCGGTCGATCGTGCCGCTCCCGATGTCGATGGACTGCGCCTTGCATGCCCTCTCGCACATTCCGCACTTCACGCACTTCGCAAGATCGATCTTCGGCTTGAGCAGCGACACCTTCGATAGGCAACCCAGCACTGTTCCCACCGGGCATACCGTGTTGCACCAGAATCTCCCCTTCCAGACGGCCAGCGCGAGAATCAGCACCAGCAGCGCGGCGGATAGGATGACGAGGCAGAGCGGCGGCGCGACGACCTCCACGACGTGGAACGCGTAGCTGCCGTGCCGTTCGGCCCACGCCGCAAGGTGGTTGTTGCCGAGCCTGACGAGCGGCGCCGCAAGGCCCGTCGCCATACGCCCGTATATCGCATACGGCTCAAGCCACGTGAAGTGCAGGCCGAGGAACCCGCCCGCAAAGAACACGATGGCGATCGCCAGGCGCACAACCATGCGGACACGCGGGAACGCGTCCCTCCCAAACGGAAATTTCTTGCGACGGAGGAAGATCGCGATGTCCTGCAGTATGCCGAGCGGGCACACGACCGAGCAGTAGATGCGTCCGAAGAGAAGCGTCGCGACGAGAATCGCGACGGCGGCAAGGCTCAGCGCGAGCGCGGCCGGCATCAGCTGGATCTTCACGGTCCAGCCGAACCACTTCGCGGCCGTGCCGGTGAAGTCGAGGAAGCATGCCGTCACGGCGAGCAGGAAGAACGTCGCGAGGACGATGCGGATGATGCGGAGCTTACGCACGGCCGTTCCTCCTGAGCTTCTCGACAAGGTCGTCCACCTTCCGCAGCATGGCCGGTATGTCGATTGATTGCGGACAGTGCGGCGCGCATCGGCCGCAGCCGATGCACCGTTGCGCCTCGCGCAGGCGCGGAATGGCGCGCTCGTAGTCTATCAGGAAGCGGCGGCGGTTCTGCGCGTATCCGGGATCGCCCGGCTCGTCGGGCAAGCGATCCTCGACCACGGCCTGGTTCCAGAAGGAGAAGATTCCGGGGATGTCCAGTCCGTACGGGCAAGGCATGCAGTAGTCGCACGCGGTGCATGGGACGTTGTCGTCGGAAAGGAACGTCTTGGCGGACCGCTCCAGCGTGGCGAGCTCGGTCGCGTCAAGCGGCTTGAGCGGCGAGTACGTCCGCACGTTCTCCTCGATGTACTTCAGGTACGTCATGCCGCTCAGGACGGTCAGCACGCCGGGGAGAGAACCTGCGAAGCGGAACGACCAGCTCGCGGGCGTCGCGTTGGGATCGAGACGGGCAAGCCTGCGCGAGATGGTGTCGTTGAGCCGCGCGAGGCGTCCGCCCAGCAGCGGCTCCATTATCACGGCAGGTATCTTGCGCTCGGCGAGGAGGTTGTAGAGCGTCTCCGCGTTGACGTTGCGCGGGTTTACCTCCTTGGCGTGATGCCAGTCCACCCAGTTGAGCTGGATCTGAACGAAGTCCCAGTGGACCTTGTCGTGCATCGATAGGGCGTGGCGGAAGACGGCCTCGTCGCCATGGAATGAATAGCCCAGGTTGCGGATGCGGCCGGCCTCGCGCTCCTTCAGGAGGAAGTCGAGCATGCCGTTGTCGATGAAGCGCGAGTTGAAGAGCTTCATCGAATTCTTGCCGCCGCCGCCGATGGAGTGGAGGAGATAGAAGTCGATGACGTCGGTGCGGAGCAGCCGGCGCGACTCCTCGTACATGGCGCGCGAGGCCTCGAAGGAATGGGTCTTGGCGGCGAAGTTGGAGAGCTTGGTGGCCACGAACCACTTGTCGCGCGGATGCTTGGCGAGCGCGTCGCCAAGCACCTTCTCGGACTCTCCGCGGCAGTAGGCCGGCGACGTGTCGAAGTAGTTCACGCCGTGCTCGATGCAGTAGTCGATGTGCTGCTGCACTGCGGCCGTGTCGATCGCCGAGTTCGAACCGCCTCGCGACATGGCGGCATGGCCACCGTCGACAGTCGGGTAGCGCATGGCGCCATAGCCCAGAAGGCTGACCCGCTCGCCGTGCGCACCCGTGCGTTGGGTCATCACCTGCTGCCTCCCTGATCGCGCGGCAGATAACCGTCCGCGGCTGCCAGCGAGACGAAGAACGCCGACAGAACGGACAGGGACCGCATCGGACAGTCTCCGCTGGCGCAGATCAGCAGCGCGGCATTGCCAAGCATTATCCACAACGTCCCTGCAGGAAGGCAATACAACGCTCGCGGACTAGGCGGCAGCGCCTCGGCACGCAGGAAACGTGTCGCCCGGTAGAGCGTGACCCAGCTGCGGAACAGCGGCACGACCAGCATCAGGAAAATCACGACCAGCAAGCCGAATCCGACGAGTCCGTGCTCGCAAATGAACTGGAGGAAGTCGTTGTGGACGTTGGCGCCGCCTACGACCTGCAGCTGCTTCATCTCCTCCTCCGTCATGTATTTCGTGCAAAGGTGCCTGTACCCCCAACCGCCGACGCCGAAGAGCGGGTGATCTCGCAACATCTCCGACGCCACGCGAGAATGGTACTGTGCCTTCCCGGTAACGCGGTCAAGCACGGCATGCGACGTGACGCTGTCGAGCTCGCGAGTCCAGTCCTTCGGGCCGAATATGAACATGGAAATGACGACGATCGTGCCGCCCACAATGCCGAAAGATGCCTTCTTCACGTTCGCCGCGCGGTTGCTACGTGAGAAGAACAGCGCACACTCATAGTAGAGGAACGCCAGAGCGGCAAGGACTATCATGCAGAGCATGGCGGCCCTGCAGAGCGTCGCCTGAACGGCATACATGATGAGTGCCGCAGGTATAATCGGATAATGCGCCCTGATGAAGCGGGAGACCAGCTGCTGCGCTATGGACAGCCCCTTGTCGATTGGCGGAAACCTCGCAACCTCTGCCACGCGCGTCAGCCATACCCCGACCGCGAACGCGAACATCATGGCGAAGTATGCTCCGCCCATGTTCTCGTAACCGAACGTCGAGAAGAAGAAGTCCTTCTTTGAGGGCACTCCCCAGAAAGGAGCCTCCGCGCCGGACGCCTGCTGTATGAAGCCTAGCACGGCTAGGGCGGCGGCGTTCCACACCAGCATCTCGATCAGCATGCGCTTGCCGGTGTGCGAGAGGGCGTGCCGCGTAGCCAGCATCGCGGTCAGTGCGGGCACGAACCACAGCATGACGTTGAAGTGCTCCGCAATGTCCACGCAGAACGGCGCAAACGGGATGTTCGGGTCTGGCGACCGTCCCTTCATGATCTCCGGATAGTCGCACACGGGACACAGTCCGCGGTTCATGAGCGGAACAACCAGCAGGAGTATGAACGCGAGCGTGACGTAAAACAGCGGATCCCGACCGAGCCTGTGGCACACGCGGCGGCGTGCAGACACTGGATCCTCGTACGGGCGCCTCTGCGGGAAGAACAGCATCACCTCGAACAGCAGCGCCCAAAGCCAAGGTATGACAGGAAGCATCGAATCCGTAAATCTGCCGCCGTAGAGCCATGCGGCTCCCGACAGCGTAAGGAAGACGAGCAGGACCGGCACGTGCCTGAAGAATGCATCCATGGTATTCTCCTCAATAGCGGTAGTAGTCGGGCTTGAACGGACCGTTCACGTTCACGCCGATGTAGTCGGCCTGGCGTTTCGTCAGCTTCGTGAGCTTGGCGCCGCACGCGGCGAGGTGCAGCCGGGCCACCTCCTCGTCAAGTTCCTTCGGCAGGCGCACCACCTGCGGCTTCGCCGACGCGCGCTCCTTCCAGAGCTTCATCTGCGCGAGGCACTGGTTCGTGAAGCTGTTCGACATCACGAAGCCGGGGTGGCCAGTGGCGCAGCCGAGGTTCACGAGCCGTCCCTCGGCGAGCAGGTAGATGGAGTGTCCGTCGGGGAACGTGAACTTGTCCACCTGCGGCTTGATGTTCGTGCGCTTCACGCCAGGCCACGACATGAGGCGTGCCACCTGGATCTCGTCGTCGAAGTGGCCGATGTTGCAGACGATCGTGCGGTCGCGCATCTTCGCCATGTGCTCGGCCGTGATGATGTCCACGTTGCCCGTGGTGGTGACGAAGAGGTTCGCCCACCTGAGCGCGTCCTCCACGGTGCCCACGTCGAAGCCCGCCATGCAAGCCTGCAGCGCGCAGATAGGATCGACCTCGCTCACGCGAACGCGGCAGTGGTTCTCGCGCAGCGACTCCGCGCATCCCTTGCCGACGTCCCCGTAGCCGCAGACGAACGCGTTCTTGCCGGCGAGCATCACGTCCGTCGCACGCTTGATGCCGTCCACCAGCGACTCGCGGCAGCCGTAGATATTGTCGAACTTGCTCTTCGTGACGCTGTCGTTCACGTTCACGGCCGGGAACAGCAGCTCGCCCTTCGCCTCAAGCTGGTAGAGACGGTGGACGCCGGTCGTCGTCTCCTCGCTCACGCCCTTCACGCGAGCGGCCGCCTCGCTGAACCAGCGAGGATTCTTCCTTAGCGTCGTGAAGATGGTGGAATACAGCGCGGCTTCTTCCGCAGAAAGCTCCTTAATGCCTATAAGGTCCTTAAAGTCTTTAAAGTCCCTAAGGACCTTAATGTCCTTAACGGCCGTCGGGACCGCCAGCTTGCGCTCTATCTCCAGCCCCTTGTGGATCAGGAGCGTCGCGTCGCCGCCGTCGTCCACGATGAGGTCCGGCCCCTTGCCGTCCGGCCATGTCATGGCCTCCTTCGTGCACCACCAGTACTCCTCCACCGTCTCGCCCTTCCAAGCGAATACCGGCGTGCCCGTCTTCGCGATGGCGGCCGCGGCCGCGTCGTTCGTGGAGAAGATGTTGCAGCTCGCCCAGCGGACGTCCGCGCCAAGCTCCTTGAGAGTCTCGATGAGGATCGCCGTCTCCACCGTCATGTGGAGCGAACCCATAATGCGCGCACCCTTCAGCGGCTTCTTCGGGCCGTACTTGGCGCGCGTCTGCATGAGTCCGGGCATCTCCGGCTCTTCGGTCTCGATCAGTTTGCGGCCGAGGTCGGCCAGCTTGATGTCCTTGACTTTGTATTTCATGGCTGTTGCGTGTAGTCTACCAAATCCCATTCCGTTTGCCAATGGCGCTATGGAGAGCCTCCATCTTGGCGGCGACTGGATTCGGGCGAGCCATCGTCCTGGCGGCGACTGAACTCGCAGCCGCAGTACGACTGCCTGTACAGCCCCAACTCGGCCGCGCGGCGGAGCGAGCGCAGGAAACCGTCCTTCTTCTTGAAGTCGACGGGCAGGAACTTCGGCGCGGCCGCCGCCGAGCCGCCGCATGCCTTCGCCGACGCCTCCCACGCGGCATCCGCCCCGGCGGCAAACACCATCGGACTCACCTTGTGCGGACTCACGGTGAGCGAAGTCGTGAACGCCTCGCAGCCGTGCTCCGCTGCCCAGGCCGCCGCCCGCGCGAGGTTGTAGCGGAAGCACTTCGCGCACCGTGCACCCTTCTCGGGCGCATTCTCCAGCCCCTTCGCCACCTTCTCCAGCCAGTCCGCATGGTCGTAGGCGTCCGCCACGATTTTCACGCCCTCGGCTTCCGCCAGCTTCCGCGCGTTCGCGAGTCGCTTCTCAAACTCTTCCTCGGTGTCGATGTTGGAGTTGGAGAAGAACAGGACAACCTCGTTTCCAAGGCCGCGCAACGCGGGCACGCACGCGCTCGCGCACGGCCCGCAACAGACGTGTAGCAGCACGTTCATCCCACGAGTCGCCAACCACTACCCACACGCCACTAAGCACGATAGTTAGGCGCTTCCTTCGTGATCGTGATGTCGTGCGGACGCGCCTCGCGGAGGCCCGCAGGCGTCACGCGGTAGAACTTGCCTCGCTCCTGCAGCTCGGCGATCGTCTTCGTGCCGCAATAGCCGAGCGACGCGCGCAGGCCGCCGCAGAACTGCGTCATGATGGAGTGAACACGGCCCGAATACGGCACCATGCCCTCGATGCCCTGCGGCACGAGGTCGTCATCCGCCTCGTTGTCCTGGAAGTAGCGCGCGCGAGAGCCCTTGCCGTTCTTGAGCGCGCCGAGCGAGCCCATGCCGCGGTAAACCACGTACTGGCGGCCGTTCTGGTAGATCTTCTCGCCCGGGCTTTCCTCCGTGCCCGCGAGCACGCTGCCGAGCATCACGCTCGACGCGCCCGCCGCGAGCGCCTTCGGCACGTCGCCGGAAAGTTTGATGCCGCCGTCAGCGATCACCGGCACGCCCGTGCCGCGCAGCGCCTTCGCCGCGTTGTACACGGCCGTCAGCTGCGGGATGCCGACGCCGCACACCACGCGCGTCGTGCAGATCGACCCCGGCCCGATGCCCACCTTCACGGCGTGCGCGCCCGCCTTCGCGAGCGCGACGGCGGCCTCGCCAGTCGCGATGTTGCCCGCGATCACGTCCACGTTCGGATAGTGCTTCGTGATCCACGTGGTCATGTTCATGATGCCCTTCGTGTGGCCGTGCGCGGAGTCCACCACCACCACGTCGACGCCGGCGTCTGCGAGCTTCTCCATGCGCACGTAGTCGCCCGTGCCGCCGGAGACCGACGCCGAGACGCGCAGACGGAACTTCTCATCGCGGTTGATTGTGGAGTCCTTGTTCTCCACGATCTGCTGCACGTCGGTGAAGGAGTAGAGTCCCACGAGCCGCCCGGCCTTGTCCACGAGCGGCAGCTTGCCGATCTTGTTGGCGCGCATGATCTCGTAAGCCTTCTTGAGCGTCGTGCCCGGCTTGCCGGTGATTGTGGTGGCCGTCATCACGTCGGAGAGCTTCGCCGCCGTCATCGGCGCGTAGCGCATGTCCGAGCTCGTGATCATGCCCACGAGGCGGTCCTGGTCGTCCAGAACGGGGAAGCCGTTGAACTTGAGGCCCATGCGCTTCTTCTCGGCGCGGAGGAAGCTGATGTCGTCGTTCGCGTGGAAGCAGACGGGCTTCGCGATGAGTCCGTTGAGGTAGTTCTTCACCTTGGCCACCTGCGCGGCCTGCTCGTCGTTCTCGAGGTTCTTGTGGATCACGCCGATGCCGCCCGCGAGCGCCATCGCGATGGCCATCGGCGCCTCGGTGACGGTGTCCATGGCCGCCGAGATGAACGGGATGTTCATCTTCTGGCGGCACGTGAGGTGCGTCTCGAGGGAAGTGTCGTCAGGCAGAAAGTCCGCGTATTGCGTGACGAGAGTCACGTCGTCGTAGGTGAGACCCTCGTACGGAAAGGTCTTCATGAATTCGTCCAGATACCTGTTCTTTGCCATGTCTGCTCCTAGTTCTGTGCTTTTTCCCGCAATGTTATACTCTTTTTGCCCCCGTTTGGCAAGCGAAAACGAATAGCAAAAAATATGAAATAGGGACGATGGTGCATTTTTCTGCAAATCCCCCCTTGCGGAGCCAGAGGGGATTTGGTAAACTATCCGCGTTTTGACCCCACGGGCTCATCGTTCATCGGTTAGGACCTCGGACTGTCGATCCGAAGAGGGGAGTTCGATTCTCCCTGAGCCCGCCACTTTTCAGGAAACCGCCGTTGGGCGGTTTTTCTGTTTTATGGTATAATCTGCCCATGAAAGAATTCTTCGACGTCACCATTCTGGCCATCCTGCAGGGAGTGGCAGAATTTCTTCCCATATCCAGTTCGGGCCATCTGGTCATCCTCCAGCATATACTCGAAGTTCCGGAAGACATCCGCATGAAGCTAGAGGTGTTCCTGCACGCTGGGACACTCATTGCCGTGTTCGCGTTCTACTGCAGGCGGATCGGCACGATCCTCAAGGGACTTGCGGCGCGCGATGCCGCAGAAAGGCGCGGCGCATGGGGATACGCGCTGAAGCTCTTCATATCCGCGTTGCCGGCCGTCATCGTCTATTTCACGTTCAAGCACAGCATCGAATCGCTAGTGGAGAACGCTCGCATGGTCGGCGCGCTCCTGATGTTCACCGGCGCAGTGCTGCTGGGCACGCGATACCTTCCGCGCGGCGAACGGCCGGTAAGTTTCCTTCGTGCCCTGGTCATGGGGATCGGCCAGGCCATAGCGCTCCTGCCTGGCGTCTCTCGCAGCGGCATGACGCTTGCGGCGGCGCGGGGCGGGAGGGTTGGACCGGCGGCGGCGGCTGAATTCTCGTTCCTCATGAGCGCGCCGCTCATAATGGGTGGGGTGGCATTGGAGTTCATCAAGGGAGAAGTGAGCACCGGCAGCCTTTCGTGGGGCGTGCTGATCTGGGGCGTCCTTCTTTCCGCGGTTGTCGGCTACTTCTCGCTTGCGCTTCTGCTGCACGCGCTGAAGGGACGGTGGTTCTGGCTTTTCGGTCCGTACTGCATCGTCGCGGGCCTGCTCACGGTCTGCTTCTGCTGAAGGCAATCGCTTCTGCTGAAGGCAATCGCTTCTGCCGAAGGAAATCGCTTCTGCCGAAGACAAAAAGATAGCTGGCCTGCCGGGCGGGAATGGGGAGGGGGTGTGAGAGCCAGGCGGGCCAGCTGGGGGGCTTGCGCCCCCGAAGGGGATAAAAAGCCGGCGGCGTCCTACTCTCGCGCGGGCGGGTCCCGCACTACCCTCGGCGAAG